>JAITTL010000009.1 GCA_031286985.1 Endomicrobium sp. | reverse complement strand
AAGATGATGAGTTGAAATCACTCAAAGAATACATGAGTTTGTATTTGACCGTGGTGGCTAATCCTTTATTATTGGCTTCTTTGCCAGATGTAGACAATTTGAGTTTCTTGGCAAATATGATAAGGAGCGGAGCGTGTAATGGTCGTGAAGATGTGTATTGTAATTTAAGAAAGGGAGAAGATGTAGAGGGTTTGAATAAGGGTGTATGGGCACAGTATAGATGTAACTATACGGAGTGGGGTGGGAAAAAGTACATAGATAGAGAACATGGTGGAGCGATAGGTATAAATTTTGATATAGGTGATTATTCTTTGATCGGATTGTACATAAAAGGGAACAAGCACAATATGAGTCAGCTCAATAATAGTGGTAATTTGGTGAAAGGTATGGTTGGGGTATGTGGAGCATTTTTGTATGATAGATTTGAATTAAAATGGATAGTTGGATATAGCTTTGGTAGGCATAATATGTGTCTAGAGGGGAGGAACAGCAATAAAGTAAGAGGAAAATTTGGAGTTCAGGGTGTAGGTTTGGATATAGAGGGAGCGCTGAAGATAGTTGCGAGTGATACTTTAAAAATAAGACCGTATATAAGATTAGAGGGAGATATGGAGGATCATGAAAAGATGAAAGAAGGAAAATTATCAATAGAAGGTGGGGATTGCAGTAGACTGTTAGCAACCGCTGGTGTGAGGGTAAGTTTTAATGTGGGCAAGAGTGAGTTCAGTGGAGGGGTGGGTTATAAGTGTTTATTAAGTAAAGAGACTTTTGCTGTAAAATTGGCATTAAAAGAAGGTGTAAGTAAATATATAAATAGTGTAAAAGAAGGTAGACATAAAGGCGTAGTAGGAATAGGATGGAATTATGATATAAGCAAATGTGTAGGGCTGCATGCGGGTGTGAATTATGTTGGTGGAAAAAATTATAAAAATGTTGGCGGTACAGCTGGAATAAATATTAGATTTTAATTTGTGTAGACAACACATACATGCAATGTTTGCGTGAATTTGAATAAATAGTGTAAAAACAAAACTGACGCAAAAGAAGATAATTTTGCGTCAGTTCTGTTTGTAGCTTCTAAAATACCGTATGATAATTTTGATACCGTTTGCAATTTCATATCAAGGATAATTCTTGACTTTAAAATGTGGTTCTTATCAATTGATTAAAAAATCTTCTGAGTGCAAGGCAAGACTAGGACAAATCTATACCACAAGAGGTATTATTGATACGCCTGTGTTTATGCCTGTTGGAACACAAGGGACAGTTAAGGGTGTTGCATCTGAATTTTTGCATGAAACAGGTGCACAAATAATATTGGCAAATTCGTATCATCTTTATTTGCGCCCTGGAGTAGAAATAATAAAAAAAGCTGGTGGAATACAAAAATTTAACGCATGGAACAAACCAATACTTACTGATTCAGGTGGGTTTCAAGTGTTTAGTTTGAGTAATATGCGAAAAATTAATGAAGAAGGAATAGAGTTTAGATCTCACATAGACGGTTCTAGACATTTTTTTTCTCCAGAAAAATCTATGCAAGTTCAAAAAGATATTGGAGCAGATATTGTAATGTGTCTTGACGATTGTACACAGTATCCTGCAACCTATGAATACGCAAAAAAATCCATGGAATTAAGCCTTCAGTGGGCTAAAAGATGTAAAAAAGAATTTTATGAAGGTAACGCTTATCAAACACAGGCTTTGTTTGGAATCATACAGGGTTCCGTGTACAATGATTTGAGAACGAAAAGCGCACAAGAAATGCTAAACATTGATTTCACTGGCTATGCAGTGGGAGGGCTTTCTGTGGGGGAACCCAAAGAGAGTCTTCATGCAGTTTTAGAAAACACTTTGCCTATTATAGCTGAGAATAAGGGGAGGTATCTTATGGGTGTTGGCATGCCTGAAGATTTGTGGCAATGTGTCGAACATGGTGTGGATATGTTCGATTGTGTTATCCCTACGCGAAATGGAAGAAATGGTCAAGTTTTTACGAGTTTGGGGAAAATTAATATAAGGAATGCTGAATTTAAAGACGATTTCTCTTCTTTAGATCCTAGTTGTAATTGTCCCGTATGTGCGGAATATTCCAAAGCATATCTTAACCATTTAGTAAGGTCTAAAGAAACTTTATACTTAAGTCTTCTGTCTTTACATAATATATATTTTATGATAAACTTGATGTCGGGGATAAGGAATTCGTTGAAAGATGATATCTTTCTTAAAACAAAAACAGAGTTTTTTAAGAAATATTATTCAAAAAATTAAACAAGGGGTGAGAAATGTGCAAAAATTTTCGTTCATTGGTGTCATTGGTGGTTTTATTAGGAATACCAGTTATGGGGTTTGCAGCACCTGTATGTGATACAAGAAGCATGGCAGGATTAAGCGGATTGATGCCAATTATTCTTATATTTGCTTTCATTTATTTTCTTTTTATGAGACCTCAGCAAAAGAAGAACAAGGAACACCAAAAATTACTAAATTCTTTGAAAAAAGATGATAAAATTATTACAACGGGTGGGGTGTATGCTACTGTAAGTGGTGTAAATGGAAATATTATTGATGTAAAAATAGCTGATGGTGTTTACATTCAAGTTGTAAGGCAGTCCATTGCTACGATTGTGACTAAAGAAGGCGAAGAAGCAGCAGCAAAAATGCCAGAAGTTATAAAAAAATAGAGTTAATTGTAAAAAATAGAGAAATTGCAAGTTTTTTAAATTGCTAAAATAAATGAGGGGAAGTTGCTCTGATGAGTAGAATTAATTTAAAGCTGTGGTTTACTGTAGCGTTGTTGCTTTTTTCACTGTGGGCGTTGTGGCCATCGTTGAATATATCTGATTCTGATAGGGAGTTTGGACAAAAAAAACGTGATAAAATCTTAAAATTAGGGTTGGATCTAAAGGGTGGAACACATCTCCTTTTGGAAGTTGACGATTCTAAATTAGTTGGTGATGTGAAAATTAAGGATGCTGTAGATAGAGCTATAGAGATTATAAGGAACCGAATTGATCAATTTGGTGTATCTGAACCGATGATTGCAAGACAAGGGGAAAGATGGATTGTAGTACAACTTCCTGGTATTAAAGATCCAAAAGTTGCAAAGGATTTGATAGGGAAAACAGCATTACTTGAGTTTAAGATTGTAAATACTAGCAAAGAAGCCAGTCAAGTGCTTAACTTGCTTGAAGAAGGGGGTATTACGCCAACCCAATTTAGAGAAAACCCGTCGGCATATTCTAGCATAAGGGCTCTCATACCTGAGGAGACATCAGTTTTTGAATATAAAGAAGCCATGAGGTATTACGTTTTAGACAAAACTCTGCTAACTGGCGCAGCGATTACAAATGCAAAAGTTGGATTTAATGGAGAGTTTGGTGAACCTGATGTTTCGATAGAATTTAATAAAGAGGGTGGAAAAACTTTTTCAGATATTACTGGAAATAACGTAAAAAGACAATTGGCTATAGTGCTTGATGGAATTGTGCAATCTGCCCCTGTGATTAATGAAAAAATTGATAAAGGTGTTGCTATTATTAATGGAGGTTTTACACCTGAGGATGCAAAGCTTCTTGCGACTGTTTTGCGAGCGGGTGCACTCCCAGCTCCCGTAAAGGTGATAGAGGAGAGAACTGTAGGGCCATCATTAGGAGACGATTCAATAAAGAATGGTTTCATGTCGTGTCTTGTTGGGATTGGATTAGTTTTTCTTTTTATGATTGTTTATTATCGCTTGTCAGGATTGATTGCAGACGTGGCTCTTGGATTAAATTTGATAATACTTGTGGCCTTAATGACATATTTTCAATTTACTCTTACGCTTCCTGGTGTGGCTGGAATAGCACTTACGCTTGCCATGGCTGTTGATGCAAATGTGCTTATATTAGAAAGAATAAGAGAAGAGCTTGCTGCTGGAAAAACAGCAAGGGTTGCAGTGGATGTCGGCTATCAGAAGGTTTTGGTGACAATTTTCGATTCAAATTTTACAACTCTTATAGCTGCGTTTTTTCTATTTCAGTTTGGAACTGGTCCTATAAAAGGTTTTGCTGTTACACTTTCACTAGGTCTTTTGACAAGTATGTTTACAGCCATAGCTGTAACAAAACTCATATATGAGTTTTTATTTAAAAAAAATTTTTTGCTGAAAATGAGAATATAATCGGAGGGTAGGGTGCAATTTTTTAAATCCACAAACATAAATTTTATCAAAAATCACCGTAAATATCTTGCTGTCTCTGGGTTGTTACTTCTGATGGCGATAGCTGTGTTTATTTATAGAGGTGGACCAAATTACGGAATTGATTTTACCGGTGGTATGCTTATGCAAATTTTTTTTCAAGATAGCAATGTTGATTTAAAGGATGTTCGCCATGCTGTTGAAGAGTCTGGAGTCAAATCTTTTGAACTTCAAAGTTCAGAAAATTTTATTATTATAAGGGCTAAAAAAAATGTTGAATCACGTGAAGAGTTTGAAAATTTGGTGAAGAACTCCATACAGTCAAAATTTCAAAATAATACTGTAACTGTTGGAAAAGTTGAGTATGTAGGTCCAAGTGTTGGAAAATATCTTTCAAAACAAGCTATATTTGCGTTTTTGTTTGCTTTTTTAGGCATGATTGTTTATGTTGCTTTTAGATTTAAATCAGTGGTTTGGGGGGTTGCTGCTATCATCGGTATTATTTTTGATGTTATTATGTCTTTTGGGTTTGTGGTTTTTGCAAATAAAGAAGTATCTATAATCGTTGTAGCAGCTTTGCTTACGGTTGCGGGTTATTCAATTAACGATACAATAGTTTTGTTTGATAGAATAAAAGAAAATTTAAAATTTTATGCTAAGGAAAGCTTTGCAGCCGTGATGAATAAAAGCATGAATCAAGTTCTTGTAAGGACCGTTGTTACTGCTTTGACTGTGTTTTTTGTGTCATGTTCGCTATTTTTTTTGGGAGGAGAAGTTCTTCACACATTTGCGTACATAATGGTTATAGGAACGGTACTTGGAGTATTTTCTTCGATATTTATTTGCATACCGCTTGTTTATGAGTGTGAAACGAGAAGAATTAATCGTATAAAAATTGAAAATAATGCGAAAGATAAAAAATTTTAAAATAAATTTACGTGTTAAAAAAATTTCGCAAACTGTCAGAAGACTTTTAGACAGTGTTGATGTGTCTGTAGAATTTGAGGAAACTGTTAGACGTTGTTGTGGGTTCTATTTTAAATTTTTGTCACCGTCTGTTGTTTATGGAACCTTTTCAAAAGGAATTCTTCCTTCTTCTGCTTGCAAAAAAGAGGTTCCTTCCAGGTGGGTTGCCGAAAGTGTTTTTTTCGTAACCATAGGTAATGGTTTGTCCCAAGAGCATAAGAAAAGTGAAAATGTTTTTGGAGAGTATACAGATGAGATTGTTTCTGTAATAGCTGCCGATGCCTTGGATCAATCGAGGAATTTTACACAAAGACTTATTGCTGCTGAGGCTCAATGTGAGAGTTGTAAAATTACAAAAATTGTAGACATTCCAGTCGATTTATACGATAAATTTTCAAAATTTGTTGCTATTGATAAAATAGATATAAGCGTGAAATGTGGTGGTATTAATCCTAAATATTCAACCTGTGGACTGTTTTACTGGGTACCGTTTGGCAAAAGACGGCCCATAAAAAAAGTGGTATAAGTTTTTGGGATATAGTAAATTGTTAGTAACAAAAAAATGACAAAAGCGTATCTTGTAATATATAACATTTTTTTTATTTTGTTTTTGCCCTTTGCAGTTTTTGTTGTTTTTTTTAACAAAAAATACAGAAGGGAGTTTTTTTTTGAACTTTCAGAACGTTTTGCTATATACAAGCCATTAAACAAAAAATCAAAAAAAGGTACCATCTGGCTACATTGTGCATCTCTTGGTGAGGTTCGCTGTGTGGAACCTGTTTTAGATAACCTAAAAGGATACTATATTGTTTTGACGTCAGTTACTAAAAGCGGTAGAGAGTACGCGCAAAAATTACAAAAAGCGGATTTTGTTGCTTTACTTCCCTTGGATATATACCCGATTGTAAAAAAGGCTTTTAATCAGATTAATCCGGATATGCTGGTATTAGTTGAAACTGAATTTTGGGCGACTATGCTTTATACCGCCGCGCATAAAAATGTAAAAATTATCACAATTAACGGAAGGATCTCTGATAAATCATTTAAAATTTATAAAAAATCAAGATTATTTTGGAGTAAATTCGTAGGATTAATTGATATTATTATTGCAAGAAGTGAAGATGATGCTCGTAGATTTAGAATTTTGAGCAATGGTAAGAATAATGTTATCGTCTCAGGCAATATAAAGTACAACAGTGGTTACACATCGTATGCGAAACGACAACATTTTTCGTTAAATGAAGACGATTTTGTTTTTACAGCAGGCAGTACTAGAGAAGGTGAGGAAGAAATTATAGCTGATGCATACAATATGGTGAGGTCAAATTTCAATGATGTTAAATTTTTTCTTGTGCCAAGACATCTTTCAAGGATAGTAGATGTTACTGAAATTCTTAAAAACAAAAATATTGAATATTCCATGTTTTCTTTAGGAGAATTTAGCAGTAATTTTGTTTTAGTTGATGCGTTTGGAAAATTACAAGATATATATTCGATTTCAGATGTATGTTATGTTGGAGGTTCAATTGTAAACAAAGGTGGGCAAAATCCTATAGAACCTGCAGCATACGGGAAACCTGTTTTGTTTGGTAAAAATATGCATAATTTCAAATCGGAATCTGAAAACCTTATAAAAAACTGTGGTGCGTTAATTGTTGAAAATCAATATGATCTAGCTGATAAAATAAAAAAATTTATTGGCAGCAAACAACTGTCAAAACATATGGGTCAAAACGCTTTAAAAACTGTTGAATCCCAAAAAGGTGCTTTGCTTTTTACAATGAAAAAGCTTAAAGAATATTTGAATGCATAGAAAATACCTCATAAACATTATCATATTTATATGCCATGTTATAGATAAAACATTAAGAAAAAGATCGTTAAACGATACTTTTCATTATCATAAGCCGTCAATTTATTCTTTTTGGCATGGTAACGAGTTTCCAATGGTTATGTCTAACCAAAAAAGCAATATAGTTATTATGGTTAGCATGTCAAATGATGGTGAACTTATGTCGCAGATTTTACAAGATTTTGGATATCTAACTGTTCGTGGCTCTTCAAGTAAGGGAGGAGTTAGAGCTTTAATTGAAATTATAAAATATGCACGTCAAGGACATACTCTTGCTTTTGCTGCAGATGGTCCAAGAGGTCCATACCACAAACTTAAAGCAGGGGTTGTTTATGCTGCGCAAAAAACCGGAATGCCATTACTTCCCATAAATTGTTCACCGGAGTATAAAATCGTGGTAAGCAAATTGTGGGATAAAACTATAATCCCGTTGCCATTTTCAAAGACAATACAAATTTATGGTGAGCCAATTTATATAAATGATGGTGATAACATAGAAGAAAAAGTGGCCTTCGTGGAAGAAAAATTAAATAAATTGTTTGAATTTACAGATAAATATTATTGGGGAAAAGATATTTTAAAGTATTTAGAATATCATCCAGCTCCTAAAATTTTGATAATACAACCAAGTAGAATAGGTGACATAGTGTTTTCTTTGCCAATTATTTCGGCAATAAAAAAAAAGTATCCGAACGCAAGACTTAGCTGGATTGTGGATGAAAGATGCTTTGAAATTTTGGAAGGGAACCCTTTGTTAGAGAATATTTTTGTTTGGAATAAAAGGCAAGTTTCATTTAAGTATTATAAAAATTTAAGACAACAGCTAAAAAGTGAAAAATTTGATTTAAGTATAGATTTACATGGTCTTGCAAAATCTGCACTGTTTGTTAAGCTTGCAGCTGCAAGGTTTAAAATAGCTTCATCTTCTACCAATGGCATGAGAGAATTTTCATGGTTATTCTCCAAGGAGATAAAAGCTAATCAAAGTCACCACTGCGTTGAACGTAATTTAGTAGTTGCAAAATATTTAGGGTGTACGGATGAGATAGGTTACCCAATATTTATTTCCGAAAAAAGTTTTAAAAGCGTTAAGGAAAAGCTTTTAAAGGAAAATGCAGATTTAACCAAAATAATAGGTATCCACCCAGGTGGTGGATGGATTTCTAGAAGGTGGGATAGCTATAAATTTATAGCTCTTGCAAAAAAACTAAAAACTGAATTAGGGGCCGACATAGTACTTGTTGGTGGTAAAGAAGGTGGAACAAGCGAAAAGCAATTAAGTGAAACCATAATCGAAAACGCGGGTGTTAAAATAATCGATATGACGGATAAGTTTACATTAAAAGAATTATGTGCTTTTCTAAAAATATGTAAAGTTTTTGTTGGAAATGAATCCGGGCCGATGCATATTGCAACGGTGTTTAATACGCAGGCTGTTGCTATTTTAGGACCTACAGATGCAACGAGAACAGGTCCATATAAAGGAAACACCAAAATTATACAGCATTTTGTGGACTGTCAGCCTTGTAGAAACCGAAATTGCAAAAACGCTATATGTATGCAAAATATAACTGCACTTGAAGTTTTTGAAGAGGTTAAGAAAAAGTTTATAGTTAAAAAAACATAGTGAAATAAAAAAACAGGATAGTAAATGGTTGTCTGTGACTTTTAAGTAAAAAATATAGTGGCAAATGTTTAGATAATAAATATGAAAATTTTAATTATTAAACCTAGTTCTTTCGGTGATATTATTCAAGCTTTACCTTGTGCAAATGCTTTGAAGTTAGCATATCATGCATGTGAAATAACTTGGGTTGTTTTCAGTGATTGGGAACCTTTGCTTAAAATGTGTACGGATGTTGATAAGATCATATTGTGGGATAGAAAAAAAGGGTTAAAAGGTTTTTGGGAAACATTGAGGCAAGTTAAGAGTGTGGAGTATGACTTAATCATAGATTTACAGGGACTTTTGCGTAGCGCTTTTTTGGCAAAATTTGCAAGTGCGAAAATAAAGATTGGTGTTCCAGGGATGAAAGAGTTTAGCAGTTTTTTGATAAAAGAGGTGTACCCCAAGCGTGCGATGATGAATGCTACTTTGCGTAATCTTGAGACAGTTCGATTTTTAACAGGCAAAACATTTTCTCCTAAAATAAATATAAAAATAAGTGATGAATCCCAAAAGATTGCCAAAATTATTTTACGAACTAATGGTCTTCTTAAAGATACTTGTAGTATAGGACTGGATGAAAAAAATGTTTTTAAACAACAGTGTGATAAACAAGAACAAATATCAGATTTCATTGCATTGCTCCCATTTGCAAGAGGGAAGGGAAAAGATTGGGGTGTGTTAAATTATCATAAACTTGTGGATTTAATAGAAAAAAAATATTCTAATATGTATGTTGTAGTTCTGGGGTCAGTGCAAGATTTTGGGAAAATCCAGTCCAACAAAGTTATAGATTTATGTGGTAAAACAGGAATAGAAGAACTGGCAAGTATTTTACTGCAAAGCAGAGTTACCATAGGTGCAGATACTGGCCCAATGCATTTGTCTGCAGTTTTGCAAAGACCATCTGTGTTTATATTTGGGTCTTCAAATAGTAACGAAACATCTCCTTGCATAGGAAATTTTTCAGTTGTTATCGATAAAAACAATCCCAAAAATATAAATGCGATTAAACCTGAAAGTGTCTTTGTTGAGATAACAAAATGGATAAAGTAATTTTTTTCCATATGAATCAACTTGGTGATTTGCTTTTTTCACTTCCTGTTCTTAAAGCCGTAAAGAACGAATTTAATTCGAAAACATATTCCGTTGTTAAATCAGATTTAGCCCCTCTTTTAACATCCTCCAATTTGGCCGATGAAATAATATCGAAAGATGAAAATTTTGTAAAAATAATAAGAAAGGAAAAATTTAATAAAGCAATTCTCTTTTCAGAGTCCCCAAGTTCATTAATTTCAGCTTTCTTCTCTGGAGTAAAAGAAAGGATAGGTTTTAATACGGCATCTTTGAGTTTTCTACTTACAAAAAAAGTACAAAGAACAGGAGTTCCATCTTTATTTAATAACAGAAAACTTGGGATTGCATCAGGATTACAGCTGATCAGACAGGATTATACAAATTGTTTAAACATACCAAAAGAAAATTTAAATAATGTTCAAAAATGGTTCGAATCAAATAAACTAAATGTTTCAAAAACAATTGCAATTTCTATAAATGCAAGCAGAAAAAGAAAAGATAAATGTTTGCCAGAAAATAAATGGATAGAAGTGGTAAATATTTTATCAAGTAAAGGGTTCACCTGTATTTTTTTAGGTGCGCATTGGGAGAAAGAAAACTTAACAAAAGTATCAAAACAATGTAGAACCGAAACGAAATTGTTTATATCAAAAAATATTTTAGATAGTGCTGCTTTTTTAAAGATTTCATCTTTGTTCATAGGTATAGACTCCGGAGCGATGCATTTGGCAGCTTCGGTAGGAACAAAATGTATAGCTATATTTGGGTATACTGATCCTATGCAAATAGGACCTATGCCATTTGAAAGACATGTAATAATAAAGAATAATAATATCGATCAAATTACTTGCGAAGATATTGTTTCAAAAATTCTGTAAGAAGATAACCCTAACGCTTCGTTCTATTTTTTTATTTAAATGCAACTTATTTTTTAATCTACAATTGGTATAATCCTCTTCTCTTCAACATTGGGCAATGCACATTCAAAAATTTGATGTGTTGTGGAATCTTAAAATTTTACAAGTATTATTTTTTTTGTTATAAGTACCTGGTATTTACAATGCTTAGGGATAGGTGGATGTTACAAAAATTGCGTGATATTTCAGAGTTACAGATTGAAAGATTGAAGTTTAAACCAGTGCTTCCTGATGTGTTAAAAAATAATGTGCGGCTTGTAAAACCTATTAAAGGCAGACGAACGCGATCCGTAGCAGATCAAAGCGAGGTCAAGGGGTTTTTTAAAAATACTTATGGTTTACCTGTAGTTACGTTTAAAAAGGGGCGTAACATCAATGTTAAAAAGAAACCTGTAAAAGTTGCGGTAGTATTTTCAGGAGGACAAGCTCCAGGTGGACATAATGTTATTTTTGGCCTTTTTGACGGATTAAAAAAGGCCAATGAGGACCATGTGTTGATAGGTTATCTTGGAGGTTTTGCTGGGATTTTGGATAATAAATATAAAGAGATTTCTAAAAAGTTTTTGAATGAGTACAGAAATACGGGGGGATTTGATTATATAAAATCTAGTAGAGCAAAAATTGAAACCTTTGCACAATTTGGTGCAATAAAAGATAATCTTGAGATGTGTAAAGTAGATGCATTAGTGGTAGTTGGTGGAGATGATTCTAATACAAGTGCTGCAATGATAGCGGAATATCTAAAACAGGAAAATATAGATAAGTGTATAGTAGGTATTCCAAAAACTATAGATGGGGATTTAAAGAATCAATTTATCGAAACTTCTTTTGGTTTTGATACAGCTACGAAAATCTATTCTGAACTAGTAGGAAACATTTGCAGAGACGCAAATTCATCACAGAAATATTGGCATTTTATTCGCCTTATGGGAAGAAAAGCTTCTCATATTGCGTTGGAAGTTGGGTTCAAAACGCAACCTAATGTTGTTTTAATTGGTGAGGAGATTCTTGCAAAAAACATGACTCTTGCAAATGTTGTTGAGTACATAGCTGATGTTGTAGTAAGACGTTCACTGGCTGGAAAAAATTTTGGTGTTGTTTTGGTTCCTGAAGGTGTTATAGAGTTTATTCCTGAAATAAAAGAACTTATTTTTGCATTGAATGATGTTTTAGCTGATAACGCCGAAATTGTTGCAAGCATTCTTTCGACAGAAGAAAAGACAAAATTTATATGTGGCAAACTTTCAAGTAATATGTCTGATTTAATTATGGGACTACCTCATGAGATCGCTTTGCAGTTTATGTTAGATAGAGATCCGCATGGTAATGTTGCGCTATCATCAATTGAAACAGAAAAGCTTTTAATTGGGATGGTCTATAAGAAATTAGAAAAACTTAAAAAAGAAAAAAGATACACAGGCAAATTTTCAACCATTTCTCATTTTTTAGGGTATGAAGGACGCTGTGGAATTCCATCGAATTTTGATGCAAACTATAGTTATGCTTTAGGTTATAATGCTGCTTTACTTGTTTTAAATGGGTTTACTGGGTACATGTCATATGTAAAAAATCTTACAAAATCACCCAAACAATGGGAATGTGGTGGTATTCCGCTTACAATGATGATAGATATAGAGAAGAGATTGGGCAAGGAAAAACCCGTCATACGAAAAACATTAGTAAATTTAAACGGAAAATCGTTTAAAGAATTTGCTAAGAAGAGAAACATGTGGGCTATTGGTGAAAATTATGTTTTTCCAGGACCGATACAGTATTTTGGTCCTGCCAGTATAACAGAAATGACAACTAAAACATTACAATATGAGCATGTTGTCAAAAAATGACAACGCGCCTACACTTCTAAATCTAAATCTTTTATCATTTGCCTGTCAGAGGCAATTTCTCTGCCGCTACTAGTAAGATAACCGCCAGTCATGATCCCGTTTGCCCCAGCTTGGAATACCCACGACTGTAAGTCTCTTAAATTCATTTCTCTACCACCGCAAACCATAATGTCGGGAGTTTGTAAAATTATCCTAAAGATTGCTAAAGTTTTAAGAATTTCGATAGGCGGTACTGCCTTTATATGTTCCAGAACTGTTCCCTTAAATGGCATAAAAAAGTTCATGGGTACGCTGTCTACGTTGAGTTCTTTTAAAGTAAACGCTAAATCTATTCTATCCCTAAGGCTTTCCCCTATGCCGAAAATTCCACCTGTGCAAAGCTTAAAATCGTGCTTCTTTGCCCTTTGTACGGTGTCAACTCTTTCTTTATAGCTATGCGTCGAGCATATTTTTGGGTAAAAATTTTCTGAGGTTTCAAGATTATGATGTATCTTTTTTATGCCAGCTTTTTTTAATTTCAGAAAAGTTTCATCTGATATTTTGCCTATAGAAAGTCCTAACTGTGACACTTTTTCATGTTTTTCAAACATTTGGCAAAGCTTTGTAATTTCACTATCGTTTAAAGAATTACCGCTTGAGACAATACCAAAACATCCTACATTTCTCAATGCTTTTGTAGAAATTTCTTTGATTTTTTCAGGATCAATAAGAGGATATATTTCAACACCTGTTTTGTTGAAAATCGATTGTGCGCAAAATTTACAATCCTCACCACATTGTCCTGATTTAGCATTTACAATAGAGCAAATTTTTACTTTATTTCCTTTATAATTTTTGCGGATTTTTGAAGATGCGAAAAGAAGATCCTCAATTTCGACATCAAAAAGTTTAACAGACTCCTCTTTCGATAATTGTCTGCCGTTTATAACCTCAAATACCAAATTTTCCATTCAGGCTTCTCCAGTTTTTATTTACGTTAGTGCGAACCTTCAAAACGTACAAACAAAACGACTCTAATGCTAGAACAAAGCACTAGCTAAACTTTATTTCGATAAAAACAGTAATGCAATAATTACCATAAAAGATAATCAAAATTAATTTTTTTAAATTTCTATTTTAAATTTAACTGTTTTAGATTTAACTATAGATCTCGTTGCATCAATTTGTTTTAAAGCTTTTTCAATATTTTCACGGTATGTTTCGTGTGTAATTATAATTATTTTTACACAATCTCTGTTGCTTGTATCTTGTTGTAAAAGACTTGTAACTGAAATTTTGAATCTACCTAAAATTCCAGATATTTTAGCCAAAACACCTGGTTTATCTACTACTGTAAACCTCAGATAATAGGAAGCTCTGCTTTTTCCTGGAGCAATAATTTTAATTTTTTTCTTTTTATCATATATGACATCTGGAACAATACCTGCTGTATTTGTAACAATAAATTTTGAAAGATTTATGATATCTGATACAACCGCGCTTGCTGCAGGTTGTTGCCCAGCTCCTTTACCGTAAAATAGGACATCTCCAGAATCTTTTCCTGTAATCATAACAGCGTTGTACTCGTTTTCAACTGTTGCAAAAGCGTGATTATGATTTACAAGACAAGGTTGTACAGATAAATCTATACCGTGTTTTGTCTTTTGTGCGCAACCTATGAGTTTTATATCATATCTAAAGTTTTTTGTTATTAAAATATCTTCTACGTCTAAATCTTCAATGCCTTTAATGGATATGTTTTTAACTTTTATCCAGCTTCCCCAAGCAAGCGAAGAAAGTATTGCAAGTTTATTTGCTGAATCAATACCATTAACATCAAAAGACGGGTCGGCTTCGGCAAAACCAGCTGCCTGGGCACTTTTTAGAGCTGAGTCATATGATATCGAATGCCTTGTCATTTCACTCAAAATGAAATTTGTAGTGCCATTTAAGATACCTTTAATTTCAAATATTTCATCAGATGCAAGCCCTTCACTTAACCCTTGAATTACTGGGATGACACCCCCTACCGAAGCTTCATAATATATCGATCTCTGACAATCTTGTGCGACTGTAAAAATTTGATCCCAATACCTTGCAAGCACAGCTTTATTTGCTGTTACAACATTTTTCCCAGCTTTTAAAGATTCTATTATTATTGTTCTAGCTGGTTCATATCCACCTATGAGTTCTACAACCAGATCTATTTCAGGATCTCTTATTATGTTTCTAAAGTTCTTTACATAAAGTTCAGGTTTATCTATCGGTCTTAAGTCACATATCGATTTTATGTTTATAGGTTTTCCAATTTTTCTCAAAACTATTTTTTTATTTTTTTCCAAAATTTTTAGTACACCTTTTCCTACAGTTCCATACCCTATCAAACCTACGTTGATATATTTCTTTTTTATATTAATAGTCATTTTTAGATAGCTTAACCGATTTTTATTGATTTATATTTTGTACATTTTTGTAAATTTACTTATACGAAGTAAAGCATCATGGAATCTCCTGTTGTGCGTCACCAAAGACATTCTTACATATCCTTCGCCATGTTCTCCAAACGCTCGTCCTGGCGAAACAACAACACCTGTTTCTTTGATTAATCTCTCTGCGATAGCAATGGATCCATCTTTAATCAAGCAATCAGGAAGACCCACCCAAATGTACATTGTACCTTTGGTTTCACGCGCACGCCATCCTATTTTTCGAAGACCAGATGACATATTTTTCATTCTTTTTTCATAAATTGCGGCAATTTCTCTTACACAATTTTGCTCTTCGCTCAATGCTGCAACACCAGCAAGTTGCATAAATGTTGGTGATCCATAATCTAAAAACGATTTGAATTTTTCTATGGGATATATCAGTTTTTTGGCTCCACAAACCCAACCAAGCCGCCATCCAGCCATATTAAACGTTTTCGAGAATGAGTAAAATTCCAAAGCTACATCTTTTGCCCCAGGAAATTCGAAAATCGATGATGCTTTGTAGCTTCCAAACGTAAGCTCCGAATACGCGTTATCAGATATCAACAAAATATTGTATTTTTTACAGAATTTTATTGCTTCTTTCCAAAAATTATTGTCTTCTACAACGGCAGCGGTAGGGTTGTTTGGATAGTTTAAGAACATTATCTTTGCCTTCTGGGCTATCTCTTCAGGAATTTTTGTAAAATCCGGCAAAAAACTCTTTTCTTCAAGCAACGGCATAAAATGGATTCGGGCACCTGCTAAGAGTGCTCCATTAAAGTATACTGGATACGATGGATCACCAATCAAAACATAATCACCAGGATCCAAGTACGACATACAAAGATGCCCTATTCCTTCTTTTGAACCTATCAATGCGAGAACTTCATTTTCAGAATCAAGCGTTACTCCAAAACGCTTCTCCATCCACTTAGTTATGACCTTTCTGAATTTAGGCATTCCCTTGGCCTGTGGATATCTGTGCGTGTTGTGATGATGTTTGACGGTATCACATAATCTATCAACAATATGATCAGGTGTTGGCAAGTCAGGATTTCCCATACCAAGATCTATGACATCAAGATTTTTGTCATAGGCTTCTCTCTTGCTTTTGTCAATCGTAGTAAAAAGATAAGACGGCAGTTTTACTAAATTTTTGGACGGTTCAATGTTGATCATAACAGACCAGCTCTCTTGACTACTATATTTTTTTCTTGGCATCACAGTTAGTTAAAAAGAAACTCGTTCTCCGGAAGAAACAGAAATTATGGCTTCAGTTTTATTTTAGGATTCCTTATTTTATCTCTAAAAAACAACAAACTTAGCAGACAATTATTATTATTTTTTAATTTAGCGCAGTAAAAATACTTAAAGTACGCAATTTAAAAAGATTTTACTGTAACACCTATTTTTGTTTTTCCACATCAGCTACACGGTTTTTAAGTAACATATAATTTCTTCATCAAACCAACATCCCGTGTGTTCAAGTCTATAATAATTCAAATAATAATGTCAATTTGGGCAAAATCCCAAGTACACTTTGGACTTTAGAAGCGTTTAATAAAACTGTAAACATACCAATTAGATTAGACCCTTTTTAGGTGTAAATTAAAAATTTTCTTTGTATGTAATGATAATTTTTGATTTTACACATGTTTAATACGTTTTTGCAATTTTGGTATTGGTAAATAAAGATCTTTAATGATTTTACCTTTTGAAATGGAGACCAGTACCATCTTTATTTTACTAAAAATGGGCACGTTCATCTTGACCTTAATGATAAAATTGACAATGGTAATATTTTTCATTACAATCTCCGGCATTGACGGTTGATAATTCGGGGCTTTTGGGGCTATAGCTCAGCTGGGAGAGTGCTTGCATGGCATGCAAGAGGTCAGGGGTTCGATCCCCCTTAGCTCCACGTGTGTGCTTTGGTTTTGAATACGTGTTTGGAGATTAATTAAGTGAGTTTGAGAGTTATTTCAGGTTCGGCAAGAGGGCGATTATTAAAAACTCTTCCTTATGGTGATCTGTCTGTGCGGCCAATGCTTGGCAGAATAAAAAAATCAGTTTTTGACATGATGCGGTCTAAAATTGCGGAATCTACGTTTATTGACTTGTTTGCAGGTGTTGGGTCTGTAGGGATTGAAGCCCTTTCTTGTGGGGCCAGAGAGGTGTTTTTTGCAGAATTAAATGATGTTTCTTTGTCACTTATTAGGCATAATGTAAATATGCTTGGATTCAATGATAAAGCAAAAATTATCAAGTGTGATGTGATGAAAAATTTTGTAATTTTAAAAGCTAAGTATGATATAATTTTTATGGGTCCTCCGTATAAAGATGTTGGCAAAAGACCGCTTGCTTTTACGTATCCTACGCTAAAAAATATAGTGCGTTATGATGTTTTGAAGTGTGATTCTTTGCTTATAACGCAAAAACACATAAAAGAACCTGTTGGAGATGTTGATGGACTTGAGTGCTTTAGATCGAAAAAATATGGGGATACGGTTGTTTCTTTTTACAAAAAAAATAGAACATGAGGGATGATTTTAAGATAAGTTATTCAAGGGTGAATGCGTATTTGTTTTGCCCCTATAAGTACAAGCTGTTGTATTTGGAGAATGTTTATATACCTTTGTTTGCTAACATTACGTTTGGGCACATAATTCATAAAACGCTAGAACGTTTTCACACTAATAAAGAACAATGCTTTGATACTCTAATTGAATGTTACAATAATTCATGGAAAAATGATGGTTTTAGTGACCCACAACAAGTATTTGAGTACTATAAACGTGGTAAGCAGATGCTTGAGGTTTACTACAGATCTTCCTACGAATCAAAAAGTAAGGTCTTATATGTCGAGAAAGCATTTGATACGAACATAGGAAAATATAAATTTGTAGGTGTCATTGATAGAATTGATCAATATAAGGATGGTACGCATGAAGTTGTGGATTACAAAACTCATGTGATTGTGTGGGAACAAGAAAAGGTAGACAAAGATTTACAATTGAGTTTTTATGCTTATGCGTGTAAAAATGTTTTCGGTTTTGAACCAGACAAGATATCGATGTACTTTTTGTCAGATAATAAAAAAATTTATACGAAAAGAACGCAAGAAGAAATATCAAATGCAATAGATATCGCTGTGAAAACAGCAGAAAATATTGCGGCTGAAAAGTTTGATCCTGATACTTCGAAATGTCAAATTTGTGATTTTAAGTTAAAGTGCAAATATTCTCAGTACAAATTGGAAAATTTATAGTAGAAATGAAATTTGATATTGCATATCGTTGTAGTTGGAATGATGAATCCAGGTATTGCAAGAAGGCGTAAAATGAGATCGTTGATGGTAGTAAAGTTTGGTGGAAGTTTATTGAAAAATTTGAAAGCACAAGATAAATTTCTTAAAGAACTTGCACAAATATCACAAAAGCGGAAAGTTATTTTGGTTCACGGTGGTGGACCGGAAATAAATGCGTTACTAGAAAAATTTTCAATAACAAGCAAGTTTGTTAAAGGATTAAGATTTACAGATGCAAAATCGTTAAGCATTATTGAAATGGCGCTAAACGGAAAAGTAAATGGGATTTTAACTTCTGGTTTAATAAAAAATGGAGCAAATGCTGTAGGAATATCTGCAAAAGATGGGAAAAGTGTAATATGTAAACAAATTAAGCAACTTGGACTTGTGGGTGAGCCTATTGAGGCAAACAAAAAACTTATAAAAAATTTATTGAATGCTGGCTTTTTACCGGTAATAGCTTCTATTGCTTCTAATGCTCTCGGTGATGTTATGAATGTTAACGCTGATACATTGGCTGCTTATATAGCAACAGCCTTTAAAGCAAAAACACTTGTGTTTTTGACGGATGTTTGTGGCGTATTTGATAAAAATATGGAAATAATTGAGAAAATTAAAGTAAAAGCAGTAAATGCTTTGATAAAAAACGGGACTATAAAAAATGGAATGATTCCAAAGATTGAAAGTTGCATAAATTCAGTAAAAAGAGGCGTAGAGGAAGTGTGGATAGCGGATGGCACAAGTGGTATAAAAAAAATTAAAGGAACAGTGATAACAAAAAATTAATAGAATTTGCAGATTTAATGTACAAAGAGGTTCGTAGAAATATTGGAATGCACATGTGACGGAAAGGACGGCTGGCAATAATGAACATAAAACAAGTCGAAGATAAATGCTTTATGCATACATATAAACGCGGTGAATTGATTGTAAAAAAAGCCAAAAATCAGTTTGTATGGGATGAAAAAGGTGTAAAATATCTTGATTTTATGTCAGGCATAAGTGTGTGTAATGTTGGCCATTGCAATAATGCAGTTATAAAGGCCATGAAAGTTCAACTTGATAAATTTGTGCATGTTTCAAATTTATATTATGCCCCTGCGCAGATTAGATTAGGGAGAGAAATAGCTAAAAGAGCATTTCCCGGCGCGAAGGTTTTTTTTTCAAATTCTGGAGCTGAAGCAAATGAATGTGCTATAAAACTTGCACGAAAATGGGGAATGCAAAATCCCTCAAAAAAAGGAAGTAGATACGAAATAATATGTTTTATTAACTCGTTTCATGGTAGAACCATGGCAACTATTTCTGCAACTGGGCAAAAGAAGTTTCATGAATATTTGAAACCGTTACAAGAGGGATTTGTTTTTGCTGAAATTAATAATATTAACTCCGTTGAAAAACTTATAAATGATAAGACTGTTGCTGTAATGATAGAGCCTATACAAGGTGAAAGTGGAGTAATTCCTTGCGATAAAATGTTTTTAAAAGAGTTAAGAAATGTCTGTGACAAAAAAAATCTTCTTTTGATTTTTGATGAAATACAGTGTGGTGTTGGGCGAACTGGCAAATTTTACGCCTTTGAAAATTACGATGTTGAGCCAGATATTGTGACTATGGCAAAATCGTTAGCTAACGGATTTCCTTTAGGGGCTACTGTTGGAGGGAAAAGGTGTGCAGAATCCTTTATATACGGGGACCATGGGTCCACTTTTGGAGGTAACCCCGTAGCATGTGCTGCTTCTCTTGCTGTATTGAAAATAATCAATTCAAAATTTTTAAATAATTCTGTAAAGATTGCAAAATATTTTTATGAAAAATTAGAAATTTTAAAAAGGAAGTACAAGATTATAAAAGAAATAAGAGGACTTGGTTTAATGATAGGGGTCGATCTTGCCGTAAATGGTAACAACATCGTAAATTATTGTCTTAATAGGGGGTTGATTATAAATTGTACTAATAACACAGTAGTAAGACTTTTACCTCCTCTAACAATTACAAAAAAAGATGTCGACTGCGCTATAAAGATTTTAGATGAAGCTTTAGCTCATGTTGTTTGAGGTTTTTTGTTTAGATTCCAAAATTTTTATTAAGATGCATATAATCTAGGAGCTAATAATGTCAGAAATTAAAAAAGTGGTTGTGGCTTATTCAGGTGGTCTTGATACATCGATTATCCTCTCGTGGGTAAAAAAACGTTACGACTGTGAAGTTGTAGCATGTTGTGTTGATGTCGGTCAAGGAAGCGAATTAAAAGGATTAAACGAAAAAGCGAAACAAACGGGAGCTTTGAATTCGTATATAATTGATGCAAAAAAAGAATTTGTCACAGATTATATTTACCCTGCGATAAGAGCAAATGCTCTGTACGAAAATAAATATTATTTAGGAACAGCACTTGCAAGACCGTTAATTGCTAAAAAAATTGCAGATGTTGTAAAAAAAGAAAAAGCTGATGCTGTTTGTCATGGAGCTACAGGAAAAGGAAATGATCAAGTACGGTTCGAACTTGCATTTAAAGCTCTGATACCAAACACTAAAATTATCGCTCCATGGAGAGAGTGGGAAATAAAGTCAAGAGAAGATGCTATCGATTATGCAGATAAAAATCATATTTCAATCCCGGTAACAAAAGCAAAACCTTATTCTTCAGATGCGAATTTATGGCATGTTTCTTATGAGGGTGGTATTTTAGAAGATCTTAGTAAGGAATACGATGAATCAATGTTTAAAATGACAGTTTCTCCGCAAAAAGCCCCTGATAGACCAACGTATGTTTCTATATCGTTTGATGGGGGCACGCCTTTTGCTGTCAATGGTGAAAAAATAGAACCCGTAGAATTAATCGAGAAATTAAATGAGGTGGCTGGTGCAAATGGAATAGGAAGAATGGATATCGTTGAAAATAGACTTGTAGGTATAAAATCTAGAGGGATTTATGAATCTCCTGCCGCCGTAGTTTTATATGCTGCGCATGAAGAACTTGAATCAGTTACACTTGATCGCGATACGTTGCATTTTAAACAATGTTTGTCTGCAAAATATGCCGAACTCGCGTACTATGGTCTGTGGTTTTCTCCTTTGAGGGAGGCTATTGATGCATTTGTCAACGATACGCAAAAATACGTTACAGGAGATATAAAACTAAAACTTTACAAAGGAACCATTACCACATCATCAAGATATGGAAAATATTCTTTGTATTCAGAGAAACTTGCAACTTTTGGTGAGGATGAATTTTATAATCATAAAGATGCTGAAGGTTTTATTAATCTTTGGGGTTTACCAGTTAAGGTTCAAGCGATATTGAGAAATAAAATTAAACAAAAGGCAGAATTGGACAGATAAGTTAGATATTTGATACAATCACGCTAGCAGCGCCAAAAAATGTACGAAAACAAGGGGTAAGAGAGATGGCATTTGTAAAAAAGGCTATAGTCGAGCAGTACAAAACGCATGAAGCTGATACTGGTTCTCCAGAGGTTCAGGTTGCTCTTCTTACGACAAGAATTAAATATCTTTCGGATCATTTTAACAAATTCCCTAAGGATATTGCATCAAGAGTAGGTTTTATTAGGATGATAGGGCACAGAAGAAAATTATTAAATTACGTTAAAAAGCGTGATAAAGAGGGTTATCTTTCCTTAATTAAAAGATTAGGTCTTAGAAAGTAAAAATAAAGCCTAACAGTTAACATTGAAGACTTGGGAAAGCTCTTTAACACTGAAGAGTGTTTGGGTTTGCTCGGTTTTTGTTGTGGTGGTTTAGGCTTATGGAGATAAAGTGGAATATTTTAAAAAAGAAGTAAATATTGCTGGAAAAAAATTCGTTATTGAATCTGGTAAAGTTGCAAAGCAGGCAGATGGTTCATGTGTTGTAAGGGTTGGGGAGACGGTGGTGCTGGTTACGGTAGCCGCTTCGAAGGATCCAAAACAAGGTATAGATTTTATGCCGTTGACAGTTGATTATAGGGAACGAACATATGCGGCTGGGAGGATTCCGGGTGGTTTTTTTAAAAGGGAAGCTAAGCCAAGAGATAGTGAGATACTGGTAAGCAGGCTTATAGATAGAAGTATCAGGCCGCTTTTTCCTGAATATTGGAGAAATGATACTCAGGTATCTGTTATTGTACTTTCACATGATGGCAAAAACGATTCAGATACAGCATCTATTCTTGGTGCCTCTGTTGCGTTATATACGTCCGGTTTGCCTTTTACTACACCTATAGCTTCCGTTAGAATAGGTAAAATAGACGGGCAGCTTGTTGTAAATCCTTCGATTTTAGATCAAAAATTGAGCGTTTTAGATTTGGTTGTAAGTGGAACAGAAGAAGCTTTGAATATGGTTGAGGCTGGAGCACAGGAAGTTTCTGAATCAGAGATGCTTGAAGCTTTGAATCTTGCAAAAAAAACAATAGAAGAAATATGTTTATCCTTAAAAACATTACCTACTAAAGTAAAGCATGTTGTTGAAGAGCCTCAATATGATCCTTCACTAAAAGCAGACATAGAAGCAGAAGCTATCACAAAAGCTGAAGAAGGAGTTGTAATTAAAGAAAAAGATGAAAGAGATTTTTTTTGGGCATCGTTTAAAAAAGATATTTCATCAAGACTTACTGAAAAATATCCTCAAGGATCTTCCGCTGTGATAGATGCTATACTGGAAGATATTTTTTACAAAAAAGCAAGGGAGCTCGTTTTAAATAAAAAGGTTCGTACAGATGGACGTGGTTTGGAAGAAATAAGGCCTATCACATGTGAAACTGACATATTGCCTAGAGTGCATGGCTCTAGTTTGTTTACAAGAGGTCAAACGCAAGCGTTAGTAACAGTAACTCTTGGAACTCCTGGGGATATGCAAGTTATGGATGAACTTGCTGGTGAATACAAAGAACGTTTTATGCTTCATTATAATTTTCCAGGTTTTGCAACAGGAGAACCTAAGGGGGAAAGATCTACTAGTAGAAGGGAAATAGGTCATGGCAATTTAGCTAAAAGAGCTTTGAAAGCAATTTTACCAGATGAAGAGAGCTTTGGGTATACAATAAGGATTGTATCTGATATATTGGAGTCAAATGGTTCTTCGTCTATGGCTTCAGTTTGTGGAGGATCTCTTGCTTTATTTAATGCCGGGGTACCTGTAAAATCAAGTTGTGCAGGTGTTGCGATGGGACTTATGAAAGAAGGGGATGATTACGTTATTTTAACAGATATTATGGGGATGGAAGATCATCTTGGTGACATGGATTTTAAAGTTGCTGGTACAAGAAAAGGGATTACAGCTCTTCAGATGGATATTAAAATTTCAGGTCTTACTACAAAAATCATGGAACAGGCACTTGATCAGGCAAAGCGTGGAAGGATGTTTATCTTAGACAAAATGGATGAGGCTGTTTCATTTCCAAAAAATGATCTTTCAAGTTATGCTCCTCGTATGGTAACTTTAACGATACCTCAGAATAAAATTGGCGAACTTATAGGGCCTGGTGGGAAAACTATAAGAAAACTTCAAGAAGAAAATAATGTTAAAATAGATATTGAAGAATCCGGTAAAGTGTTCATTTCGGGTACTGATTTTGATGGTGTTGATAGCACAAAGGAGTATATAGGGGCTATGATAGTAGAAGCAGAAGTTGGGAAGATATACAATGCAAGGATCACACGATTGATGGCGTTTGGCGCCTTTGCTGAAATTTTGCCAGGAAAAGAAGGCTTAATACATGTCTCGCAATTTGCTAATCAACATGTAAAAAGGGTTGAAGACGTTGTAAAAGAAGGTGATGAAGTGAAGGTTAAAGTAATTGAAATAGACAAGCAGGGAAGGATAAATTTAAGCATTAAAGCAGCAAATTAATAATAAGATTTTGTAACAAGCATTAGTTTATAATTTAATATGGTACGTGGTTTTTTTTGCTTGTGTTGTTTTATGGTTATCAAGCATTTTAAAAGATGGATTTGATTGCGGTTTTGTCAAGGGGCTTATAGGGCTAAATTAATATGGCTACTGATATCAAATGTAAAATAAAGTCTCTTTATGAAATAATGATAGAAGAGAAGATTCAAGAGCTTGAGATAAATTCGAAAGAATATAGTATTTGCATAAAGCGTAAAGACTGTAGTGATCGTGGTTTAAGTGCGACTGAAGAGAAGCGTGTTACTACAGTTGATAAAATTGAGAAAAAAGAAGTGTTTCCTTTGATGGAAACGATCAAGTCGCCGATAACGGGCGTGTTTTATTTGGCACCATCTCCGTTGTCTCCTGTGTTTGTCAGCAATGGAGATATCGTTGAGGTTGGTGGTGTTTTGTGTATAGTTGAAGCGATGAAAGCTATGAACGAAATAAAAGCCGCTTTCAAAATAAAAATAGTTAAAATATTGGTGGAAAATGGAAAAGCTGTAGATGCGGGCCAAGATTTGTTTAGTGTTGAAAAAATGGATAATGCAGGTGTAGAGTAATTTTTTGATAGTTGTAAAATTGGTAAAGTCAAAAATTGAGCTACTTTTGTTGGTTCATAGGTAATCAAAGCATGGTGGGATCTGTTTTTAGTTGGCAAATCATAAAAAATCTTTATTTATCAATATAAAAATTGCGATAATACAATCAAATATTATTACCGATAAGCAAATGGAATTTTTAATTCAATAATTAAAAATGCTAAACCTGTAGATAAAGAGAAAAAATAGCCTAATTCCCCTAAGGATTACATTATACAATAGGTATAAGAGTTAAGAGCGAAATAAATGAATAATATTTATATGTGTAATTTATGGTAATCGCATGGCGTATAAATTTTACTTGAATATTAGGTGTCCTCGTTGAGTGGGACTTGTTTTTAAATCAAAAGGAATGGAACACAAAAGTAGGGGGTTGTTTTTACATAGTGAAAAAAGATAAAAATAGAAAAAAAAAACATGATAGTATTGAAATAAACAGGGAAGCGACAGCCCTGTTCTTTGCTCTAGCAGCTTTTTTAAGTGCTTACGTTTTTATCGTTGCAGATAGCTGCGGAATAATTGGACGTGCGTTTTTAACGGTTTTGCTTAATGTTTTTGGAACAACATCGTATATTTTGCCCTTCATATTTTTATGGTATTCCATAATATATTTTAGGCAATCTATGAAAATAAGAGCAAGAATTGATTTTATATTGTCAATTCTTTGTTTAATTTCAATATCTGTATTATTTGAATTTACACGTTTTGTATTAAAATTAAATGTGTCAGGTGGATGGATTGGAAGCAATTTGTACCCATTTTTTAAAGAATTTTTTGGGGTGTGGTTTGGTTTCATTATTGTTGCAATGATATGTTTGATGATTATTGCAAAATTTTTAAGAGTATCCTTAGTTTATTCTATATGTAATTTTGTTAAAAAGTTGCAAAAAGACATAATAGATTCTAACAGCGCAAAAATTCAAGGTGGTATCGACACTCAGCAAAAAAAGATTGATTCTGTAACACAACAAGACTCTGTTATTGAATTTTCAAAGCAGGAGTCTATAAAACCGAATATTGTAAATAAACAAGAAGAAGAAAATAAAAAAGAAAATGTTGTAAATCAACCAATTGTTAAGCCCGAAATAGAAATAATGGATAGCAAGAGCTTCGATTATAAGTTACCACCGATTGATTTGCTTGTTAGTGATAGTGCATCTGGTTCTATCACAAACAAAAACGAACTTTTTCAAAGAGCTGAACTCTTAAAAAAGACTCTTGCCGATTTTGGTATAAGCGTTGAGGTTAAAGATATTATTCCAGGTCCTGTAATAACACGTTATGATTTAATTTTAGCTCCTGGTATAAGAATACAAACGGTGTCTAACGTTATAGATAATATTTCTCTTGCTATGCGTACTGCCTCAATAAGAGTTGTGCCTATTCCTGAAAAAGCTGTTGTTGGGATAGAAGTACCTAATTCTTCAAACGTTACTGTTGGATTAAGAGGAATTTTAGAAAGTGAATTTTTTAAAAACTCACATTCATTGCTTACTTTAGCTTTGGGAAAGACAACAGATGGTCTAGGTTATGTAACAAATTTAAGTTCCATGCCACATCTTTTAATTGCAGGGGCAACAGGATCAGGTAAAAGCGTTGGTATTCACACAATAATCCTTTCCATTTTGTATAAGGCACGCCCCGATGAAGTAAAATTTATGTTAATCGATCCTAAACGTGTTGAAATGCCAATATATAAAGATATTCCGCATCTATATAATCCTTGTGTTGACGCAGTTGATGCAGATATTATAACCAACCCTAGGGAAGCTGTTTCAGCATTAAAAAAACTTGTAGTCGTTATGGAAGATCGATACAAAAAATTTGCAAAATTTGTTGTAAGAAATATTGAGGACTACAACAATAAAGTATCTGAAGTGGGTGGGGAAAAGGAATTTTATATTGTCGTTATAATAGATGAGCTTGCGGATTTGATGCTTATAGTACAAAAAGAAATAGAAGATTCAATACAGCGCTTAGCCCAGATGGCAAGAGCTGTAGGAATACATTTAATTCTTGCTACACAAAGGCCTTCGGTTAATGTTATAACAGGTATTATTAAAGCAAATTTTCCAGCAAGACTATCTTTCCAGACCACGTCCAAAGTGGATTCCAGAGTGATTTTGGATATGGTGGGAGCAGAATTTTTAATTGGTAAAGGAGACATGTTGTTTTTACCTCCTGGAGAATCTAGGCCTGTACGTCTTCAAGGAGCTTTTGTTTCGTTGAAAGAAGCTGAAAAAATAATTTCGTTTATAAACAAACAAAATTTCCCAAGGGTATATGAACCCATGGTAATTGAAGTTGACAGCAAAGATAGTTTAGATGCAAATAAAGAAAAATTAACAAAAGATTTAATTCCTGCATTAAAACTCATAAGCGAACGTAAACGGGTATCTCAAGATTTACTTAAGGCAAATTTTGGAAGTTCTGCAAGGGCTACTAACATATTAAGTATTCTTGAAATCGAGGGGTTTATATCAAAACCTGATGGTGTTAATAAGTGGCAAATAGATTTCGATAAAATTTCAAAATATTTAGAAATGATCGAAAAATAGATGATGCTAGCATGGGTTTTCTAATGCTGTTTGAATCAAAAATTTTGTAAAAACATTTACAAATAAAGAGATAAAAGTGAAGAATTACGATTCCATTGCCACACAAAATAGCTCTATCGTTTCAACCATGTGTAGCGCTGTTTTTACCATTATTATTTTTTCTTTAAGTTTTGCTTATGCACTAGGGCAATCACCCCCCCCTTTCCTTTTAGAATTTGAAAATCCAAAAACAAAAATTGACACTTTTAAGGTAGATTATACCCAATTTGTTTTTTTTGAACATACAAAAGAAAAACAAGAGATGTGTGGTACAATTTTTTTTAAAAATGGTAGTATCTGTATGATCCAAAGAATGCCACAAGAACAACAAATATATGTTGATGGTAAAAATATAACGATTTATACACCTGCTAATAAACAAGCAGTAGTTGATGATTGGAAAAATGTAATTGATGTTGGCTTTAATCCTGCAACAATTGTTGATTTTAGAAACAGTTGGAAAAAAATAAAAAAAACTAACGTAATAAATTTTGAATTTGAAACTAAAAATCATGTTATAATCAGAATAACCCCTATTAAAAACAAGAAATGGGACATGAAAGTATATATTTCAAAAACAACCATGAACGTTGATAGAGCTGTTATGTGCTCTGAAGATGTAACAATAGAAATTATATTTAAAAATTATATTGCAAATCCTTTATTAAATAAAAATATGTTTGAACTTAAAGTATCAGATGATGTTGAAATAATAAAGCTTAATTAAGATATATCCAACTTTAATAATACTTTAAGGGTATTAAAAAATTATGGATTTGTTGATACTTTGGGAAGAGCAAATTTTTCATTAAATATAAACACAGCATTTAGAAAAGCTGAGGAATACATGAGATATCTTGAAGAATATAAGAAAACATTCAACATAAAGAAACAATAAAATAACA
>JAITTL010000004.1 GCA_031286985.1 Endomicrobium sp. | reverse complement strand
TGTTTTGGGATAGAGGGATCAATAGAGAAGTACGATGAGGATAAGAAGAAATACATAAAGGAAGGAGAGTATAATAGGGCGTTGGCAAAAGTGGGAGTTGAGTGTAGAGCAGAGTTAGGCCGCGGTAATGATCTGAGAGTGAAGTTAGCATACAAACGGATACTAAATGGAGAGGTTCCAGAGGTAAAGATAGGAAGTATTGCTTATGAGGAGAACAAGGAGATAAAAGGGAAAGGAATAAAGGAAGGTCAGGATATTGGAGAGATAGGGCTAGGATGGAACTGGGAAATAGGGAAGGTAGTAGGAGTGCATGCAAGTGTGAAGTATGCGGTAGCGCAGCATTTTCATGATGTATATGTAAATGCAGGTGTGGGGTGTAGATTTTAAGTTTAAGTAAAGGTATCAAAAGAGGAGTTAGGAATATGAAAGATCAGGGCCTGTGCATATTGTACGAGCTCCGCTTTCTTTAGTGTCCTTCGTTGCAAATAAAAAGATTATAATCACAGCAGACTACTTCACAATTGAGAATATTTCTTAGGAAATATATTATCACATCCTAAAATCCCGTAATTATCAAACATACTCTTAAACTTAGCCATTTCTTTAAAACCTTCTTCACCTATCATTTTTTTCAAGAAGACATGTCGAAGCTTACCTATCCCATGTTCCGCTGAAACCGTTCCGCCAAGTTCAACAACTTTTTGAGCAATATTTGCATACACTTGTCTACATTTTTTATATTCTTCATCATTTACAGCCACAATATTCGCATGTAAATGATTTTCACCAATGTGTCCAAAAGTTAAATTGAAAGCCCCTACTTTTTTGAATTCTTTATCACAAAAATCAACAATATTTGAAAGACAGCCTTCAGGAACAGCAAAATCCGTACCAACTTTCGCAATCCCTGTTTTTTTTACCATTTCGTTCACACGTTCTGGGATTTTGTGCCTAAATACTCTAAAATGTTCTTGCTCTATCAAATTTGAGGCAAACCAAACAGTTTCTAAATTTATACCACAATTTTCAATGATCTCAATCCATTTTTCCATTAAAATATCTTGATTGTTATCTTCGTAAACGTCTTGTTCAAACATAATGGCAGCTTCAGCGTATCTAGGGATGGTTGGATAATCACTTGATATAAGATGCAACGTGTTTTCATCAAAATACTCTAAAGACATCGCGTTAATTGAATCTTTTAATCCTTGTTTTCTTGTTTTTTTAGATATATCTTTTACTTTATTTACGAATTCGTACGCATCGTTACGTTTTTTAAAGAATATTATACCACCAAAAACTTCTGTAAAACGAGGAATAAGTTTAAGAACAGCTTCAACAATGACACCAAGAGTTCCTTCCGATCCTATAAAGACATCAACCAAATCGGCTCCTGGATAATTATAATATCCGGCAGCATTCTTTATAATAGGCAGATGATACTTAGGCAACACTATCTGTTTTTTACCTTTATCAGTATCAAAAATTATTTTACCGTTTTCATTCCCACAATATTCACCTCTTTCAACGAAACAACTTGACCCATCTGAAAAAATAACCTTTAAAGCTTTAATATAATCCCTAGTTGATCCAAATTTGAAACCTCTACCTCCGGAAGCATTAGTTGAAATATTTCCACCAATGGACGAACTGCTCTCAGTAGGATCTGGAGGATACATCCATCCAGCCTTATATACCTCTAATTTTATATCGTTTAATCTCGCACCAGCTTGCACGGCAATTACAGCATTTTTATCATCAATTTTGTCTATTTTGCCTATTTTGTTCAGTTTTTCTAAAGATAATACCGCTCCACCAAACGCAAGACCCGAAGCAGTATTCCCCGTAAGAGCACCTGCCACGGTCACAGACGTATCTGATTTAGACATTTCAACAAGAAACTCTGAAATATCATGTTCAGCTTCTGCTATTGCTACAAAATCAGCATTAGCACCACAAACACCAGAACAATCTTGTAGATAATTTTGAATCACACTTTGATCTTTCTTGATTATCATTTTACTTTATAAATACTGTTCTAAACCATCAAAACGATTTATTCTCTCAACCTAACACCAAGGTTTATATCTAGTTTTTCTAATAACGCATACATATCTTTATTAACTTCTTCATCCGTCAATGTCTTATTGCTATTTCTATAAGACAGTCTGAGGGAATATACAACCTTGTCTTTCCCTAACTTAGATTCATCGAAATACACAGAAAACAGGGAATATTCTTTCAAAATATCTCCTGATTTTTTAATACTTTTAATAACTTCTTCTATTTCTGAAAATCGCAGAGATTTATTGGAAACTATTGAAATATCTCTTTTTACAATTGGGAATTTTGAATATGCTTTATACTGTGATTTTTTTTCAACATAATCGCCACTGATTTTCTCTATGTCAATCTCAAAGTACAAAACATCCCCATTAACATCATCAGTCATCAACGGATTTAGAACACCAAATTGCCCCACATATTCCCCTTTATAAACAACAGCTGCAGTTTGTCCTGAATGATAATAACTATTAGAGGTTAAATTCTGTGCAATCACGAAATCATCAAATGGTAAAATATTTCTTATTATTCCACCAGCAAAATAAAAATCATAACTGGAATTAATTTTTCGGTCTGACCACATCCACCACTCCTGCCATACTTTCCCATACATTATAACTGCAAAAGCTTTTTTTTCACCTAACTCACCGAAAATTTTACCATACTCAAACAAAGTCACAGTTTCGGACCCCTGTTTAATATTAAGCAGTAAATTTCTATAAAGCCCAGGAAGTAGAGATGGTCTTAAAACTTCGTTTTCTTTGGACACAGGATTTGATATTTTATAGTAGGGGTTTAAGTTAAATTTTTCCAATTCTTTTATTTCTAAAAAACTGTAATTTAAGGCTTCACAAAAACCGAGCCCGTTTAATTTAGTTCTAAATTTTTCAACAATTTTAGGAATAAATGCACTACTATTCGTTGTACACACCGTATTTACATGTTTTTTGGGGCAAGGGACAGAGTCATATCCTTTAATTCTTAATATCTCTTCAATTAAATCCTCCTCTATCTTAATATCATTACGCCAAGATGGTATACTACAAAGAATTCTTTCACCTCTGGGTTGCAAATCTATCCCAAGAAATCTCAAAATTTCCGCTATTTCGTTTTCTTCAATATCATATCCCAAAATTTTTGTCATTTTTTCAATTCTTAAAGCGATTTTTGTTTTTTCATATTTGATAGTTTGTAAATCTTCTTTGGCTTCCATTTTACCACCTGCAATATCAATTATCAAATTGGCAGCTCTCCATAAAGCAAATTCAGCTATATCCCATCCCACACATCTTTCAAATCTATATGAAGAATCACTTGAAAGGTTTAATTTTTTCGAAGTTTTTCTTATCGATATAGCGTCAAAAATTGCACTTTCTAAAAATATTGTTTCAGTTTTTTCATCAACCCCTGAATATTCACCCCCCATAATCCCAGCAATAGCAATAGGCTTCTGATTGTCTGCTATTACAAGCATTTCTGGATCAAGTTGATATTTTTTACCATCAAGAGCAATTATAGATTCCAATTCGACAGCATTTCTTATAATAATTTCTTTTGAAGAAATTTTTGATATATCGAAAGCATGTAATGGCTGACCCAATTCAATCATAACGTAATTAGTTATATCAACAATATTATTAATAGATCTTATTTCACTTTTTTCCAAAGCATCTATAATCCACTTGGGTGACGGTCCCACCTTTACACCAGATATGATACTTCCCATGTAACGCAAACACAAATCAGATTTTACTTTTACAGAATTCAATGATGCAACATCAAATGTTTTTATTGTAGGCATGGATATTACCTTATGCAATTTAGCACCAATTTCTCTAGCAATACCTAAATGGCTTAGACAATCCCCTCTGTTGGTTGCTATTTCTATTTCAAGCACTGAATCGTTTTCCATAAAAACATCTTCAAGAGCACTACCTATTTTTACGTTCTCATCAAGTATTAAAATACCCTCTGAGTCTTTTTTGAGGCCTAATTCTTTTGCGGAACAAATCATCCCTTCAGATTCAACATCTCTTATTTTTGATTTTTTTATTACAAAATTTCCTGGTAACGATGCACCAATTTTTGCAAGTGGAACAACCTGTCCAGCAGCGACATTTTTTGCACCACACACTATTTGATACTCTTTTGATCCATCACTTAGTTTACACAAAGAAAGCCTATCAGCACCAGGATGTTTTTTCACATCTAAAATTTTTGCAGTAACAACATTGGTCCAACAACAATCACTTGAAACAACAGAAGTTTCAACACCAACAGAAGTAAGCACGGAAGCAAGATCCTGTGGATTAAGCTCAAAATCCACAAAATTTTTGAGCCAATTGTACGATATCTTCATCTGTATATCCTCAAAAATTAGTTTGTTTTAGACAATTAAAATATATTGACATCACTCTTCAATATCATCATCTAAAAACAATAATTATGTATATATGGACCACTAAAATTTATACGCAAGCAAAACAAAAAAAAGAGCGTAAATTGAATTGAAAGGAACTTTAAAGAGTACTTTTAACAAAAATGATTGAATTATCGCTTAAAACTGTTTTAGAAATCTCAAATCGTTTTCATAGAATAAACGTATATCATCTATTCCATATTTAATCATTGCAATTCTTTCAACCCCTATTCCAAAAGCATAACCTGTATATTTTTCAGGATCATAGTTAACGGCTTTGAAAACATTTGGATGTACCATTCCGCAACCCAATATTTCAATCCATCCTGAATTTTTACATACTCTACATCCTTTCCCTTTACAAAAAGGACATTGTATATCAATCTCAGCTGACGGTTCTGTAAATTGAAAATGCGACGGCCTAAACCGAACATTTAACCCAGAACCGAAAAATATATGAGAAAACTCTGTAAGAACCGATTTTAAATCTACAAATGTTATATTTTCATCTACAGAAAGCCCCTCAATTTGATGAAAAATTGAAGAATGTGAAGCATTAGAAGCCTCGTTGCGATACACCTTCCCAGGCACAATAACTTTCAAAGGGGGCTCATATTGCTCCATAACGCGAATCTGTCCTGTAGATGTTTGGCTTCTAAGTAAACTATTCGAACCTTCAAGATAAAAAGTATCTTGAATATCCCTTGCAGGATGGTTTTGAGGGATATTTAATGCCTCGAAGTTATACCATTCAGTTTCTATTTCAGGCCCTTCAGCTACTGAAAAGCCAAGAGATACAAAAACAGAACTCATTTCCTGTATCATCTGTACAACTGGATGAAACCCACCCTTTGAGAACGGGAAATAAAAACTTTCAGAACAATCTAGTACTTCTTTTTTTACTTTTTCATCAAATAGATTTTTTTTAAGTTTTTCTTTTCTTTTTTCTATCTCGCTATCAATGGTATTTTTTGCTATATTAGCCGCTGATCCTATTTTTTTCTTTTCATCAACAGAGTATTGGGATAAGGACTTCAAAATTTGCGTTAAACAACCATTTCTACCCAAATACTCAGCTCTTAGACCATCGAGTGCCTCAAAACCCGCATTTCTTATCTTTTTCATAGCCTCAACAACAACTTGCTCGACATTCATCCAAAAACCCTTCTTTATTATTTATCATCAATCTTGATAATTAAACTCATCCAAATACCGTAAAACTAAAGACAACGCAACGACAGACTGCTGATCCTCTATTTCATTTATTCCTACCTTTGCTCTGAAATTTAGAATAGTACATTATGAAATTAAATTAAGCGGCTTTCACGACCTCAACTAACTGTTTGAAAGTCACATTATCGTTTACAGCAATTTCTGCAAGCATTTTTCTATCTATTGCGATATTAACTTTTTTAAGACCTGAAATAAATTTATTATATGAAATTCCCTCTTCTCTAACAGCAGCGTTGAGACGAACTATCCACATACTTCTAAAATCTGCTTTTCTATCCTTTCTCCCAGTATAAGAATAATTAAGCGATTTCTCTACCTGCTGAATAACCATTCTCCAACGATTTTTTTTCGTCGCATACGATCCCTTTGCAAGCCTAAATATTTTTTTCTTCCTTTGCCTCGTGTACACAACGCTTTTTGTACGCATCTTAAATCTCCTTGACTACATAGCTGTAATAATATTATCAAAAACTATATGGCATAACCTTTTTCATAACTTTCATATCCGCATCTGCAACTATAACTGCTTTCCTAGATCTCCTATTTTGGTTACCGGAATCACCAGTCATAAGATGCCTCTGCCCTGGCTTCTTGTATTTAACCTTTCCAGTCCCAGTAACTTTAAAACGCTTTTTTGCGCAACTACGTGTTTTCATTTTAGGCACTCTTACCCCCCCCCAATTTAAGTCAATCGATAACGAACCAGGTTTTATCATAGTAAATACAAAACTTCGCAATATTGGCTATGATATAAATTAACTAATTTTTATTTTCTTTTTTGGAACTAACGTCAAAAATACCCTTGTCCCCATTGAAGAAGTTCTTCCTTCAGGTTCTGCAACATCAGACAAAGATTCCTTTATCTTATCCATAACTTTAATCCCTAAATCTTTATGCTGCATCTCTCTACCTGAAAACATTGCAGTAAGTTGCACCTTATCTCCAGCATCAATAAACGCTCTAGCATGTTTAATTTTAACTTCTAAATCATGATTCCCAATACGAGGTCTTATTCTAACTTCCTTCATATGAGAATTTTTCTGCTTTTTCCTTGCTTCTTTTTCTTTTTTTTCAATCTCATACTTAAATTTCGAAAAACTGACAATCTTACACACAGGCGGTTTGGCTTGCGGAGAAATCTCAACCAAATCTAATCCTTCAGATTGAGCCTTTACCAAAGCATCGGCCACCTTTACTACTCCAACCATCACCCCAGCAGAATCGATAAGCCTTACTTCTGGTACTCTGATAAACTGATTTATACAAAATTTTTTATTTTCGACGGTTCCCCCTCTTGCAATCACACATTTATCCCACCAAATCTTTAAACAAAAAAAATCGGGACGGACACAATCCCGCCCCAAAAACAAACACTTACGACTCTACCACATCTAACCTTTTTCCTAGAACCACAAGCACCAGGGGAAGGTGAACCGGGACGGTTGCTTTTCATTAAATTACCATACACGACACGACATCGGCATCATGTTATAATAAATTACCCGTTTTGTCAATTCGTTGTAAGGTTTCATAACATATTGCAATATCTAGTAAGATATGCTAGCTTTACCGTGTCATGGTAAGAGCTAGCAAAAATTTCACTATCTACACGGATTGTGCGAATTTTCCTCTTGATCGTCCGTGTGTTTATCAAAAAACAAATAATTCTGTGCTCTGTGATAAGTGTTCGCATTATACAAGAGTGGCTACATTGCAAAAGACGACACGTATTCTCATTATCAAACTCGGAGCAATGGGAGATGTTTTAAGAACCACCTTTTTACTGCATGGGCTAAAAGAAATGTATCGTGACAGCATAATATCATGGATTGTAGACAAAAACAGTGCTGCTGCCCTTGAAAATAATACTTTGATTGATACCATAGTGTTTAACGATGAAAATACAGAAAAATATCTTATAAACAATTTTTTCGATATTGTCATCAACCTAGACTTAGCTCATGAAAGTCTTTCGCTTACAAAACTTTCAAATAAATCAAAGTTTTTTGGATTCACTGTAGATGATAACAGAAACATTGTTGCATCAAATGATTTCGCTCAACAGTGGCTCAAGATGAGTGCTTATGATCAGTTGAAAAAAACGAATACTTTAACATATCAATACTGGATGTCAAAAATAGCAAATGTGCCAAAAGATGACTATGAAATAATCGTTCCTCTTTTGGAAAAATCCATAAAAAAAGCTGAGCAATTTTTTAGAGACAACAATATTTCTCACAATAAAGAAATTATAGGAATTAACCCGGGTGCAGGGAAAAGATGGAATCTGAAAAAATGGACACTGGAAGGTTTTGTTGAAGTTGCAAAATATTTTTCAAAAAGAAAGCATACAATTTTACTACTTGGTGGATTACAAGACAAAAATGAAATTGATGCAATTTTAAAAGAAAATATACCAAACGTTGTATCTGCGGGTGTAGATAACTCAATTTCTGAGTTTTTTGCAAAAATAAATTTATGTGACATAGTTTTGTGTGGTGATACTATGACACTACATGCCGCGATAGGATTAAAAAAAAATGTTGTGGCTCTTTTTGGACCTACGTCAGCAAATGAAATAGAAATGTACTCAAGGGGTATTAAAATACAGTCTCGAAAAGACTGTGTTGTTTGCTATAAACAAGAATGTCACTTAACAAATAACTGTATGAAAATGATAGAGTTGGAAAAAGTTTTGGAAGCCATAGAACGGTATGTGCAGTAAGGTATAAAAAATGTTTAATCATCGTTTGCATCACGTGAGGACTATTTGAAGACTATTGCTGTAATTCCTACGTATAATGAAGCCCCAAATATAAAGCAAATAATTTTTGATGTTTTAAACTGCGGCATTGACATAGATGTTCTTGTTGTTGATGATATTTCGCCTGATGGTACATATAAAATAGTTGAAGCAATTGCAAAAGATAATAATAGAGTACATCTTCTTTTGAGAGACAAAAAAAAAGGGCGCGGTTATGCTGGAAAAGATGGTTTTATAAAAGCTATCGAGATGGGAGCAAAATATATAGTTGAAATGGATGGAGATGGCTCACACTCACCTAAGTATATTCCTGATTTTATAAAAGCAATAGAAGATTGCGACGTTGTAATTGGCTCCAGATATGTCATTAATGGAAAGGATGAAAAAAGATCTTTATTACGACGGCTTATAAGCAATCTTTCTAGATGTTACTTATCATTTGTTCTAAAAACCAAGGTAAAAGATCCAACATCTGGATATAGAATGTTCAAAAGAGAAGCGTTGCAAAAGTTTGCACATATATTAATCGCAAACGATCAGTTTATAGTAACAGAAGTTCTTTATCAAATAAAGAAAAATAATTTAAAAATTAAAGAAAGTCCCATAGTATTCCTAGAAAGATTTTCTGGAAAATCAAAATTGCATACAACAACTTTGATTACGTACCTTTTTAAGGCACTAAAACTGCGGGCCATGGGGAAATAATGCGCTATAAATTTTGGTTTTGGATTACAAATATCGTTTTAACTTCGTTGCGGTTGCTTATAATAGGTGGAATTGGACTTACCATAGATGAAGCGCATTACTGGGTGTATACTAAATTTTTAGATCTTTCCTACTTTGACCATCCACCATTTATAGCCTACTTAATTAAAGCATCAACATTCTTTTTTGGTAACAATGAATTTGCAATAAGATTTCCTACAGTTATAATTTTCTTTTTTGTAAATTGGATTTTTTTTATATGCGCCAAAAAACTTTATAATGAAAAAACAGCTTTCATAGGTGCTTTATTATTAAATATTTTGCCAGTCTTTTCATTCTTAGGATCGGTAATTGCATTGCCAGATTCCCCTCTTGCTTTGTTTTGGATGTTAGCATTGCTTGTTTTTATATTTTTAATCGAAACAAATAACAAAAACTATTGGTATTTGCTTGGAATAATTACAGGGTTTGCAATGCTTGCAAAATATAATGCCGTCTTAATTCCATTTTCAATTTTCATATTTTTAGTCCTTTCAAAAACTAATAGATTTTGGTTAAAAAAACAAGAACCTTATTTAGCACTCATCATATCTATGGTAATGGTTTTACCTGTGATAATATGGAATATTGAAAACAATTGGGCGTCTTTTGGATTTCAGTTAACCCATGGGCTTGGTAGTTCCTTGCCAAAAATATCTCTTACACTTTTTGGAAGGTCCGTTGGAGCACAAGCAGGGTATATATCGCCTCTATTATTTCTATTTTTTATTGTCGCAGCGTTTTTCTGTGTAAAGGACGCATACAAAAACAAAAATCAGATAGCTCTAATTATTTCATGTTTTTCACTGCCTGTTTTATTTCTTTTTAACGGAATCGCTATTTTTAACGAAATATTACCGCATTGGCCTGCTATGGGATATCTAGTGTTGTTAATTTATGTAGCGCATTTAACATCAAGGTTTTGGCGTGCAAAATGGTTTAGAATATATTCTTATGCTGCATATGGACTTGCATTGTTTATGATTATAACAGCTGTTTTACATATCTTTTACAAAGTAATACCAATAGAAAAATTGGTGTGCAAGGAACAAGCTGAAAAAATAAGACACGGTATCTATGAACCAGAAAGAATTGATATATCGAATGAAGTTTATGGATGGAAAGAAATAGGTAACGAGATAAGAAGAACGATAAAGATATATCCTCCAGAAAAAAAACCTTTTATTTTTACGCACAAAAGCTATCTAGCAAGCCAACTCGCAGCTGCAGTCCCTGAGCTAGTGGTGTTTTGCATAAGTGATAAAATCAACGCTTATGATTTTTGGCAAACAAATCTAAGTGATTTAAAAAATAGGGATGGTTTGTTCATTTGTAATGATTATTTCTTTGCAGATCCAAAAGAAAAATATGGAGATCAAGTTTTTACAACATACACTGATATTGAAAAATTTCCAATTTATAGAAACGGAAGAAAAATTAAAAACTTTTTCTTTACCGTATGTAAATCATTTAATCCGTCAAAACTTCCACATCCATATGCAGCAAATGTTTTGAAACCTAAGAAAGATATACTGAAAGAACTTATAAAATGTGACCATATGATTTTCAAATTTATCAATTTCACCATGAAATCAAAGTTTGTAGACTTTCTTATAATGCCAATATCTTATTGCGATTCTAAAGGGTTTAATATAAGTTTGTGCTTAATGATAGCAGCATATATATTCATACTACGAAAAAATAAAAAAGATCATTTTTGGACTACTTTAATCATTATGGTAGGTGTTTTGATAATTGTTTCCATCCTAACACATTTATTAAAAAGTCATTTCGGAAGGTTGCGTCCTTTAAGTGTATTTGGCGATAAAAATGTAAACATACTGCTTGAAAGATTAAATATTGGCTCTTTTCCATCAGGTCATACAGGAGCTGCTGTTGCTTTGTGTACATTTATGTTTATGTTTGTAAGAAAATATTGGTACTTGTATATAGCATTTGCTTTATGTACGGGGTTTTATAGAATCTACGTTGGCAGCCATTTTCCTCTCGACGTTATGTCAGGTGCAGTAATTGGAATCTTTTTTGCTTACGTAACAACCATATTAGGTAAAAAGATGTGTCCCAAAATATAACTTCTACTGCTGGCATATCACCTTACACACAGGTACAACATAAGGCTTGTTGGAAATAGGATTTGTTTTTACCACAACTGTTGTGTTGTAAATTCTTTCAATATCTTTATAATTTAAAACTTCCTCGGGCGACCCACAATTGCAGATTGAGCCTTTTTCCATCAAAGCCAATTTGTTGCAAAATTCGGCTGCAGCATTTAAATCATGCAATGTTAAAATTATGGTTTTATTATGCCTTTGATTCAAATCGTTTAGTATCCCTAAAATACTATTTTGGATTCCAAGGTCCAGGTGTAGCGTAGGTTCGTCAAAAACAATAATATCTGTTTCTTGTACCAAAACCTGTGCTATTAAAACTCTTTGTTTTTCTCCACCTGAAAGTTCGTTGATTTTCATTTCTGCGAAATCCGTTAAATCTAAAAATTCCATAACTTTTTTTACTGCAATATAATCTTTATTTGAGGGAATTTTAAACATATTCATATATGGATATCTTCCAAACATAATGAATTCTGGTACGGTAAAAGGAAGAGAAGTATCTACATATTGAGGAAGAAAAGATACTGTTTTTGCAAAAGCTTTTTTTGAAAAAACACTTATGCTTTTACCGTTTATATATACATCCCCTGCACACGGTTTAATCAAATTGCATAAAACCTTTAACAAAGTACTCTTTCCTGCTCCGTTTTTTCCAATTATCCCCAAAAAATCTTTTTGAACTATGTTTAGTGAAACATTATTTAAAATTTTCCTTTTGAAATACCCTGCTGAAATATTTTCTATGTGTATCATAATGCACCTTTTAATGCACCTTTTTTTGATTTTAGCAACAAAAAAATAAAAAAAGCACCACCAGCTATGCTTGTAATTACACCGACAGGTATTAATACAGGTGAAAATAAAATTCTACTTAATGTATCACATAACGACAAAAAAATTGCACCTGCTGCTGCAGATACCGGTATTAAAATTACATTATTTGTCCCAACAATTTTTCTCATTATATGTGGAATCATCAAGCCAATGAAACCTATAATACCACAAATTGAGACTATGGATGCTGTTACGAAGGATGTTGTAAGAAACAAAATTTTTACACTTTTTTTAATGTCTATCCCAAGTGTTTTTGATTTCTCACCACCTAAAGAAATAGTGTTAATAATATTACCTGATAAAGATAAAATCGCTATATCTATTACAACAATAAACGTAATAAATAAAATCATTTTTTCATCAAACGTTGAAATATTTCCCATCAACCACACAAAAGCGGTTTGAATATTAGTTGCCTTTGATAATGCAAACATAAGCATAATTGCTGATGAAAAAATATAACTTACCACAACCCCAGACAACACCATCGCATTTAAATCAAATTTTTTATACATGCTAAGTAAATATACAATCAACACTGAAAGAAAAACACCAAAAAAAGCACAAATGGGAACAAAAAAACTTGTTATAGTTGCCAAACCAGACACAAAAGCCACGCTAGCACCAAAAGCAGCACCTCCAGAAATACCTAAAGTAAAAGGATCAGCCAAAGGATTTCTTAATATAGACTGAAAAACACAACCACTTACAGCAAGACCTGCACCTGCAGTACAAGACATAAGAATTCTTGGTAAACGTATATATTTTATTATCACGATCAGATTTTCATCCGCATTGCCAAACAATGCTTTTAATGCATCAACAAGTGATATTTTATTTGAGCCACTTATCAAAGAAAACAAAAATACAGCAACAAGCAATACAACCAATACTAAATAAACGCATGTAAACCTTTTTTTGGGCATCAAACAACATCTCCATATATTATTTTTGTAAGCATTTTTACACTTTCTACAAATGTTAACGGTGTCGATGAAAATATATCATCAGAATCAAGCATAAAAATTTTATTATTTTTTACAGCTTCCACATTTTTGTATTTATTCCAATTCTTTATCTCACTAGTATTAGGCCTTATATTCACAAATACCATTATATCTGGATTACGTTCAACTATATCATCAATACTAACAGCAAAATACCGCATGTTTACATCTTCATATACATTTATTGTTTTAGTATAGTAATTATAATCATTTATAAAACTCTTATTGCCTACCGTGTATAAAGGGTGAGTACCTATTTCCCAAAATAATTTTGATTTATCAAATTTATTTAATTTTTTATAGATTGTTTTCAATGAACATTTTGCTATTTCTATTTGTTCTTTTGCAATTTTTATTTTATTGAGTTTATTTGCAAGGGTGTGATAATTAATACATATATCATTAAAATTTTCTGCAGCTTCCACTGTATGTACTTCAAATCCTAATTGCACAAGTTTTTCTGTAACTGTTTTGTTATTTCCATCTTTTGTAACAATAATCAAATCAGGATCAAGTAAGATTATTTTTTCCACATCAGGATCTAAAAAAGTACCTATGATATATTTTTCAGTTGTTCCTTTTGGACAATAAGTGGTGATTCCCTTTATGAATTGTTCACACCCCAATTCATAAAGACTTTTTGTAACTGATGGAGCCAAAGAAACAATTTGCCTATATTCTTTTGAATACGCAGTAAAATTTATAAGCAAACATAAAATTGTGGCAACATAAAAAAATTTTTTCATAAAAAACAGTGTAATTTTCACTTAAATATCAAGGATTTAGGTTCATGAGTAACTGTTTTTACGACATGTTGTTAAGATTTTGCGATGTATTTTAGCTGATCAGGACCATCATTTGAGAACAGAGCCCACACATTTAACATGGGCTCCGTTATATATACCATAATAGTGCTTAACTACCAAACATTTTACATTCACATAAACTTCTACTCCATTTTCTGTTTCACAATTTCATTATATACAGAACCATTCTATTTCTTTTCCTTCCTCTATATTTTTTTTACGTTCTTATTCTTATCATCAGCAGTACTTCCTATCTTTACCTCAGGGTGCCTCTCAACTCAATAATCTCTCTTCTTTATCTAACATGTCATAATTATATGGTTATATTTATTTAACATGTATCACTTTCATATGCACTCTTTAAGCTTTTACGTTAGATCCCATCTCAAGCTCTTCGTACCCTGTCGCTTTTGCTTTCCAAGCGAATGCAAGTAAAACAGTTCCGACAACACCAAATAAAATTATAAATCCCAAAGCAGTATCCCAGCCAAACAAGCGAGCTATTCTACCCAACAACCATCCTGTAAAGATAACAGCTCCATAACCCCAAATTCCAACAAAACCATTTGCTGTTGCCGCTGCTCGCTTCGTAGCTATGTTAGAAACAGCTACAAGAACAAGTGACTGAACCCCATATATAAAAAACCCTGATAATACTAATGCTATTAACGATACCCACGCATATGTACTTGGCATATACCAAAACAAGAATAGAAAAAATGAGCCAAGAGCCATAGCAATAGCACACACGCGAGGACTTTTTCCTCCAAAATATTTATCAGTTACCCACCCACACGTAATGATTCCAACAGCTCCAAAAATTTCAAATGCAGCAACAATAAAGCCGCCCTGTGTAAGACTTAAGCCTTTCCATTCTTTTAATAGCATTGGACCCCAATCTAAAACTGCAAATCTCAAGACATAAACAAATAAATTTGATATTCCAAGAATCCAAATATAATGATTTTTAAATACCTGTTTTTTTATGAATTTTTTAAATTCTATCGATTCTTTCTTTTTATCTTTTGTTTTTTCGTAATTTTCACCAAATGTAAGCTCAGGCAATCCCACAGAACTTGGGGTATCTCTAAGAAAAATCCACACTATTACGGCTGCTGCTAAACCTGCTATAGAAGGGACAAAAAAAACATTTCTCCAACCTAAAGATGCCAAACAACCACCAACAGCAAGAATTATAACACTTCCAACGCAGTGAGATGTATTCCATATTGACATTTTTGTTGCAAGCTCCTGTGGATGAATCCAATAGGGAAGCAGTCTTGCAGAAGGGGGCCAACCCATACCCTGAAAGATTCCATGAAGAAGCCACAAAATACCCATAACAAGCACTGTTGAACTACAACCAAAAGCAAAATTGCATATGGCACACAAAACAAGACCACATGCAAGAAAATTGCGAGCTATAAACTTATGAATAACAAGACTACTTGAAAATCTTGATACACCGTATATCAACCCATGCAATGTAAAAAAAATACCAAGCTGATCTTTTGAAATACCTAAATCTGCCTGTATTCCAAGCGTAGCCATAGATATACATTTACGCATTATAAAAAACACAGCATACGATACCCAGGTCACTGCCATCGTCTGAATCTGCCAGTACTTAAACTTTTTTGCAATTTCCGGCGTTTCCATAGATCCTGTTAATTTCGTTGATGGCACCGTTGATGATGAAAACATTGGATTTTCCTCCTTTTGTTCACACAACAATTGTGTTCTTTATAAGAACATGGCTAAGGTTAGCATTTTTTAATTCAAATAAATTGACAAGATGTGAAAAATTTGTGAAATATGAAGGAAAAGGGAAACAGCAAAAAAACCTGCCCTGAAGAGGATTTGAACCTCCAATCTTATCCTTAGGACGGATCTGCTCTATCCAGTTGAGCTATCAGGGCAACGCAAAATTAAACGTTTATAAAATATGCCAGCAAATAATGCAAACTTATATTCGTAGAAAAACATCTTTTAAACAACTAAACCCGCCATCTTCATATCGAAACGAAGAATCGGGGCGACTGGATTTGAACCAGCGATCTCACGGTCCCGAACCGAGTGCTCTAGCCATCTGAGCCACACCCCGATGAACTATTTCAACAAATTGGTATTTCACCCATATTGGACACGCACACAACCATGAAAACTATTTTGTTTTTAATATTTTATTATTCTTATCCAGAAAAATAATTTTCGGTTCAATAGGCTTATCCGAAAGAGCAAACCCCATTATTATTACTTCCTCTCCCTTTTTTATGAGATGAGCAGACGCACCATTCATACAAACCACACCGGAACCAGCCTTTCCAAAAATTACGTAAGTTTCCAAACGAGCCCCTGACGTATTTGAGACAACAAGAACCTTTTCACCCAACCATAAACCTGCCTCATTGCAAAGATCAGAATCTATTGTTATGCTTCCTTTATATTCCAGATTTGCTTCTGTTACAGTAGCCTTAAATATTTTTGAACTTAAAACAAATTTCATCTATATCCCTCCTCAAAATTCAGTAAGCCATATTATTAACACAATCATCATTACACCTTGTTAATTGTAACAACACGTTGAGGGAATGGTATTTCTATTTTCTCTTCATGTAACTTTTTGTAAAGATTTTTTAATACTTCACTTTGCATAAAAGCTTTCACATAAACATTTTTTACTCTAAATAACAAAACGAAATTTATAGAAGAATCGGCAAAATTCACAAACCGTACAAGCGGTGTGTAGGTTTTTACAGAATCTTCATATTTATCAATTATTTCTTGTGCAGCAAGTTTTGCGATATTTTGCACGTGCTTCAAATCACTTCCATACGCCACCCCGCAACTTACGGAAGCAGTGACATCCGCTTTTTCAAATTGAAAACTTGTTACTATTGCCGACGCCACCTTGTTATTTGGAATCACAACAACAGCATTAGATATTTCCCTTATAAGCGTTGTTCTCCAGTTAACTTCAATTACTGTTCCCTCTTGCCCAGAATCAAGTTTTATATAATCATTCCTCGAAATTTGCTTGCTTGCAAGAATACTTATTCCAGCAAAAAAATTAGCAAGAGTATCATGGAGAGCCAGGGCAACGGCCAGCGATCCTATACCCAACGCCGTCAAAATAGGTGTTAGTTTTATACCAGCTTGGTTTAATATTAATATTAAACCAACAAAAATAACACCAAACTTTATTATATTTGCCCCTATCTTCTCATGGACAAAATTCTGAAACATTTTAGATACAATTGAAGCAATTAGAACAACTATAGAAAAAGCAAACACCGCAACAAATAATTTATTAATAACCGAGTTAGCAACATTTATTGGAGCTTTTAAAAAAGCCACATACAAAGCAACTAGAAAAAACCAAAAAGAAATATAGCTAACCGACATTGCAAATACTTCACCGCGCAAAACAATTCCGATTTTTACTAAAACTGTTCGAATAAGTCTTGCGACGTACTTCTTAAACAAAAATCCAACAAAAAACACAAGGACGAACAAAAACATACTTTCCATCCATGATGCAAAATTTTTTGAAATAGGATGAGTTAATAAGAGATTTATCACTTTTTATCTTTTCTGATTTTCAGCTTCTTCTTGACACTTAATGCAATATCGTGTCCACGGAATTGCTGTCAATCTTTTAATTTGTATAGCATCATTACAACACTCACAGCAACCATAAGTACCCTTTTCTATTTTAGTGAGCGCATCATTTATAGCGCTCAAAGTTATTTTATCATTTGCAGCAAGTTCAAAATATATCTCTTTTTCTATATTTTGACTTGCTACATCTACCTCATCTCCGACGTTTTCATTTGAACTGATATCAACATCTCTACTTGTATTATCAGTTTTGTTTAAAAGCTCTGTTTCCTTTTGTATTAAAATTCTTTTTAAACTTGACAGATCTTTTTTATTCATAATTTTCTCCATTAATTTGTAAAAACTTTTACTGTCCTCAAACATTCTGTCTCCTGTCCACTCATTCTTATATCCTTGGAAGACATATCTATTAAATAATCACATATTTCCTTGGTAATTCTTTCACCCGGAATCACAACAGGAATGCCAGGAGGATAAGGTGTAAGTGTTTGGGCAGCAACATGTCCAACAGCTTTTTTAAAACTGATTTTTTTAGTACTATTCGAAAGAAACACTTCTCTTGGTCTCATAACCATTTCTGTAGCCAGCGATGGAATTTTGAGTATCCAATTTTTTTGTTGCCCATGGTATTTTGCACTTATGCTTCGAAGGGCATCTACAAAAGCATCCACGTCTGATTTGTTTGAACCTTCACCCATAATGGCAACTAAATTAAATAGATCAGCGTAATCGAGCTGTATGTTATATTCTTTAGCAAGAATATTCTCAATTTCATAACCTGAAAGGCCTGTCTTTGTAACATTGACAGTAAGTTTAGTAACATCCAAATCAAACCCTAATCGCTGTATTTCTTGACGAGTACAACATTTCATGGAATGTATATTAGTATTTATATAAGCGCGACCTATTTCGGCCGACTTTATAACTTTATTAAAATTTTCTTCTCCATGTAAAAATGCTTGCCTCCTTGCCAAATCAAGACTTGCCAAGGTTAAATAATTTGGACTGGTTGTCTGAAGCATTGAAACTATTTTTTTTACTCTATTGAAATCAACAAGTTTAGAATTAAAATGTAATACCGAGCCTTGAGATATTGCAGACAAAGTCTTGTGGATCGACTGAACACACAAATCAGCGCCAGCTGCAACTGCAGATTCCGGAAGGGATGGATTAAAATGCAAATGCGCTCCATGGGCTTCGTCGACTAAAACTATTTTGCCTCGTTTATGACATAAATCAACAATTTTACTCAATTCCGTAACAACGCCGTTATATGTAGGGCTTGTAATAAACACGGCTTTAGCTTCATGATATCTATCCAAAGCATTTTTAATCTGATCATAGGTAGCACTAAAAACTAAATCTAAATCTTGGTTTATTTCAGGTTGAATCCATATTGGCCACACCCCAGATACTATGACACCAGACATAACCGATTTATGCGAATTTCTTGATACTATCACTGAATCACCAGAATCGCATGCTGCAAGAAACATAGCCATATTGCCAACTGAAGTACCATTTACCAAAAATAGAGAATGCTTTACGTTATAAGCTTGCGCCATAAGCTCCTGAGCTTTTTTTATTGGACCTATTGGATCATGTAAAGAATCAACTTCATCAAAAACAGTTACATCAAATTTGTAAACATCTTCCCCAGTATAATCTTTTAGTACTTTATCAATGCTTCTACCATTTTTATGTCCAGGACAGTGAAAAGACACAACGTCCCTCTTTGCATGAGCCAGGAGAGCGTTAAACAGTGGGACTTTTGATTGTTTTGCTAAAACTAAGTTCGATATTTTTTTCTTCACTATGCCCACACACACCCAAGATATGCCCAGTAGAAGACTCGAACTTCTGACCCCTTCCATGTCAAGGAAGTACTCTAACCAACTGAGCTAACTGGGCAGATTGATAACACCACCTTAACAAAATCAGGTGCGGGTCGGAATCGAACCGACGAAATAACAGTTTTGCAGACTGCTCCCTTACCTCTTGGGTACCGCACCGTTCGAACGATCTATAAACGAAGCCGAATATATAAAAAATAACACAGTATAGTCAATTGTTTATTTTTCAATGTTTTTTAATAAATTTTCAATTGCAACTCCAAGCTTTGCCACAGAGTTTGAGGCGTTTACTAATGTGATATCAGCCATGTTTGATGTTTTACTCAATTGTTGTCCTGGTCCTTCAATTTGAGATTCTTGTTCCTCAAGTTCAATAAATTTCTTCAACGTTTTTGGATCCCCAAGCCTCTTTCTTTTTTGCATTCTTTCAAAACGTATATCTTCAGGAGCATCGATATTTATTAAAACAAATCCATCTATTTTCTTTAAAATCTTAACTTCATCAGGGTGCCTTATAGAAGTTATACAATACTTACCATTCAAGTCAATTTTTTCTAAAATTTTTTCAGCAAGAACTCCATTTCCATTTTCTCTTCTCAACTTAGTTCCAAATGCTATAAGATTTTCCCTTGTAGATTCAATTTTTGCGATTTTCATCATTTCTCTTATGACATCGGATAAAGACAGGTGCATATACCCATGTTTCTTGCGTATATAGTCTGCAACTGTATCTTTACCTGAACAACAAGAACCCGTTAAACCTATAATCATTTTTTCCCTGTACGCCTAAATAACGTTGTCATGAACATCTGACCACTGATACCAATTGTATAAAATAATGCAGCTTCTCTTCTACAACACAAAAAAATCCGACCCCATTCACTCCAAACGAGGTCGTACGAATCAAATTGCGGGGGCAGGATTTGAACCTGCGGCCTTCAGGTTATGAGCCTGACGAGCTACCGGACTGCTCCACCCCGCGACTCAGTTTGCCGATCATTGTAGCAACACTTACCCTCATTTGTCAAACACACACATTGATTAGACGCATATACGATATTTTACCATTTCCAAAATGGGTTTTAGACTTAACATCAAATATTGTACCACATTGTTGTTACATGTAGATAAAAAATAGGAAGTTGCATTTTAATTAAAAAAATGGTGAAATAACTACATAAAAAACCTTTTGATAGAAACAGAACAAGTAGGGCTAAGACAAGAATGAATGTTGTAGCAAAGATTATAAGACTCTGATGGCCGATCGTTAGTGGATTGTTTAGACTTCCTAAAGAGGGATGTGACAGCACTTGGAATAGCTGCAGAAAACGCAAGCAATGCTTTTGAAGGGTCTGGAACGTTTATGATGAAAATGTTTGATGAAATAGCAAATTAAACAACACATCTGTTAACAAAATGAAAAAATCGAAAAATAAAATGACGCAATTATATGATCGTAGTTGTGTGACTATCATGTGAAAATGGAACTTAGTGTGAATGAAATTATTGAAAAAATAAATAGATTAAAATTAGAAAGAAGGGCTGTAATTTTAGCTCATATGTACCAACCACCTGAAATTTATGATGTGGCGGATTTTGTTGGAGATTCTTTGGAACTAAGTAGGAAAGCCACACAGATTGATGCGGATGTAATTGTTTTTTGTGGCGTATATTTTATGGCAGAAACTGCATCCATACTAAGTCCAAGCAAAAAAGTGTTAATCCCAGATTTGAATGCAGGATGCCCTTTGGCAGATATGGTGACCGCTAAAAAATTGAAAAGTTTTAAATCACAACATAAAAACCTTATTGTTGTGGCTTATGTAAATACCTCTGCCGAGGTAAAAGCTGAAAGCGATATATGTTGTACATCTTCCAACGCTCTAAATGTTATAAAGAGCGTCATTGACAAAAAAGGCATCCAAGGGGTTGATATACTTTTTTTACCAGATAGAAATTTGGGTAGCTACATTCAGAAAAATTTGAACATAGAGATGAATGTATGGGATGGATTTTGCCCTACTCATAATAATTTTATTTTGCCAGATTATGTCTTAAAAGTAAAAATGGAACACCCAAAAGCTGAGGTTTTAGCACATCCTGAGTGTCGTCCTGAGGTTATCTCTTTAGCCAATCACGTTATGTCAACAGGACTTATGTGTAAATATGTAGAAAAAAGTACCGCAAAAGATTTCATTATAGCTACAGAAATCGGGATATTACATAAACTTAGAAAAGATAATCAAGATAAAAATTTTTATCCTGTTACGGAACTGGCTGAGTGTCCAAATATGAAAAAAATTACATTGGCAAAAGTACTAGATGTACTTACAAACATGAAAAACATAGTCTCAGTAAAAGAAGATGTGAGACAGAAAGCTTATTTACCAATTTCAAAAATGCTACAAATTGTCAATAGCAATTAAAGGCTCGTGGTTTGCTGTGATACCTCTAACACAATTCTTTTTGGCGAAGTCATCTTGTAACATCCTTATTTTACGTTATTCTTTTTGTATATCTTTGCGACAAATTAACATTTTCATTACGTTTTATAAGGTCTTTATGTATTTGGCTGCTCCGACGGCATCTTTGGCATAAGCATCTGCACCAATTTCTTTTGCAAATTTGTCTGTAACAGCTGCACCTCCTATTATTATTTTTGCTCGTGTATTTGCTGTATTTCTTAAGTTTACAATGATTTCCATCTCAGGCATTGTAGTCGTCATAAGTGCTGAAAGCCCTATTGCAATAGCATTAAGCTCACAAGCTTTATTTACTATTGATTGAGAATCAACATTTATTCCCATATCTATAACATCAAATCCGTAACTTTCAAGCACAACACCAACTATGTTTTTACCTATATCGTGCATATCTCCTTTAACCGTAGCCATTATAACTTTACCTTTAGAAAATTTTTCATGTTTTTTAAGAATCGTTTTTACCACAGCAAACGCGGTTTGAGCTGCTTGCGCTGACATAATTAGCTGCGGAAGAAAATATTCTTTTAGAGCAAATCTTTGTCCAACAACATCTAATCCTTTTAAAACATTGTCATTTACCATTTCAAAAGAATTAGGTTCGCATGCAATGATTTGATTTACAATATCCGACACAGATTCCTGGTTTCCATTTAAAATTGCAAAATAAAGTTGTTGATCTAATGAAAGTTTTTTATCTTCGATTATAGGAATTTGTTTCCTAAAAGAGGCAAAAGTCTCCATATACTTAACTGCACCTTTATCTACATTTTTAAGCAAATTTTTAGCAAGAGCACTGTCTATTGTCCAGTCCTCAAGAGGATTAATAATTGCAAAGGTAAGACCGGTATCAGTAGCCATTTTTAAAAAAGTGGAATTTATCGTCTGCCTTGAAGGAAGACCAAAAGAAACATTTGATATCCCTAAAATAAGTTTACATTCAGGATATCTTATTTTCGACTCTTTCATTGCTTTTAATGTTTCTTGTATCTGTTCAGGTGAAGAGCTTGCCGATAAAGCAAGATAATCAAAAATTATGCTTTTTCTTTCTACACAATAGCTGTCAGCAAATTTTAAAATTTTTTGAGCTATTTCTAATCTTTTTTCCATTGTCTTAGGTATTCCATCATCATCAGTTGTTAAAGCTATTAAAGCAGCACCATATTTTTTTGCTATAGGCAATATCAAATCAAGCTTTGTTTGTTCGCCATTTACGGAGTTAATGATTGGTCTACCTGCACAATTTTTTACTGCCTGCTCCAACGCATAAAAATTACTCGAATCTATGCATACAGGGACAGAAACTATTTCCTGTATTTGGTTTACAGCATTTGTGAGAAGTTTTACCTCATCTACACTTGCAATACCAACATTTACATCTAGAATATTTGCTCCAAATTGCACCTGCACACGTGCTTCTTCTTTTATTGGATACAAGTTCCCTTTAAGTAATTCTTTTTGAAACCTGCTTCTATTTGTTGGGTTTATCCTTTCACCAATTACAATGGGTGTTTTAATTTCATTTATATCAATAGCTTTTATTCTTGTTGAGAGAAAATATTTATTTGTTGATTTTCGAATTTTTGGAGGTTTATTTTTTAATCTACTTGATAAAATTCTAATAAACTCAGGATCACTACCACAACACCCTCCAAACATATTAACACCATAAGAGTATGCTTTTAAGCTTGATTCTAAAAATTCTTCTTTTGTCTCAGGAAAAAAAGTTTCACGGTTAATCAGTGCAGGTATTCCTGCATTTGGTTTAAAAGATATAGGTAAATTTGTATTGTCACATAAAACTTTTGCAAGCTCAACTAAATCTTTGGAACCTATAGAACAATTTAATCCTAACGCATCAACCCCTAAACTCTCTGCCATTGCTATAAAACTTCTTAAATCAGTTCCGGTAACAGTAGTGCCATCTTTTGAAAATGTCATTTGAGCAACAATTGCTCCTCCAAAATTCTCTTTTGCAGCAAGAATTGCCGCTTTAACCTCTTTTATTTCTGTCATAGTTTCGATAATGATAATATCTGCATTGTGTTTTTGTAACAAAGATGTTTGGAATGCAAAAGCATTATAAGCTTCATCGAAAGATAAAGAACCTAAAGGCTCTATGTATTCCCCTATTGAAGATACATCCCCTGCCACAATAACTTTCGGGGAAATTTTTCTTATTAAATCAATACCAAATTTTACTATATCATCAGCTCTATCCAATAATCCATTCTGTTTCAATTTTATAGGATTTACACCAAAAGTATTCGCAAGAACTATATCCGAACCAGCATTTATATAAGAAGAATAAATATCAACTATTCTTTCTGGAAATTTAATATTTAATTCTTCTGGTATTGTAACGTCGATAAGATAGTTTTTCTTTTGTAGCTCCGTCCCTATAGCACCATCCATTATCAGCACTTGGCTTTTTAATATATCTAAGAAATATGATTTATCCACATATCCTCTCTTTCTTATTTTCCAATTTTTCAACCCCTATTAGAGCTGAAATTGATTTTTCCGGAATCATTTGACAAAACTCGTTCAATTTGATGCCTATGCGTTCCGCACCAAGCCAGCTCAAAAATTGCCTATTATCTTCGAGCACCCAATCACCATATCCCGGAGAGTACCTTTTTGTTAATTTATTTCCGTTTTTTTCTTCATAAATTTTAATTTGAGCGTTTACTAATATCATTGTTTCTTCCGCAGCAACAGAACCTGCAGCATCCAATATTAAAGCACTAAATATTTCTCCTTTTCTCAAGGACTCAGCTCTTTTGTCTTCCAATGTGTTACCTATAGTTATACCAACACCATAAGCCCTAAAACTATTTCTTAAAAGCGACGCGACGCTAGCGCTTTTGATCTTATACCCATTATTAAACAATATTTCTTGTTCATTCACTATCGTATTTTCAAAAGCTGTTACAATTTTCGGCTTAATAAGCTTTTGGGCCAAATCTAAAATTTCTTTTATTGACTCATCGGTTTTTTTGTTAAGTTTTGTCTTGGTTTGCCAATATCCTAATCTAATAAGCAATTTGTCATATGGTATTTTTATTGTTGAAACTGTTATCATATGCAACATTTTATCAAAATTTTAGTTTTTAAAAATGATGTTTTACTGAGAGTAAGTGAGAGATCGCATTGTATGGTATACAATTGCAATAGACCTTTTGCAAAAATTCAAAAAATATACGTTAAACCTGAAAAAAACAAGAAAATTACAATTAAGCGTGAAGAAAAACAGCAGAAACTATTTGGCCATGCATAAAGAAACGAAATAACACTATAGGAAGAGTTTAAAGGATTAAGGAATTGAAGAAGATGACTTATGATTTGCATTAAACCTAAAAACCCTTTTGGTAGAGGACACGACAAAACAACAAAATACCGTGTATGCATCTAACCGGTACAACCACACCAGTAACGCGATGCAACAAAATAACAAAACACCGCATACACATTCCGCCGATAAGAAAGGTTTTGCATAAATTTCTGCACAATCTTCAAGCGATTAACGTTTGGAAAACTGGAAGCGTTTTCTTGCTTTTGGTCTTCCAGATTTTTTTCTCTCTACCATTCTGGAATCTCTGGTCAACAACCCTTCTTTTTTCAATATTGTTCTTGATGCTTCATTAAGCTTTAAGATTGCCCTTGACAAGCTATGACTTATAGCACCAGCCTGACCACTCACTCCTCCACCGTTAACATTAACAAAAAAATCATAGCTCCTTACACCTTCCCAAACTGACATAGGTCTTAATGCTAATTTTTTTAGCCTTTCTAACCCACACAAATATTCATTTATAGTCATATCATTAACCATGATCCTACCATTTCCATCAAATACCTTCACTCTAGCAACTGCATCCTTTCTACGTCCTACTGCTGAGACTAAACAAGAAATGTCGCTCATATTTTCTCCTCTTTACTCTGCGATACTGCCAACTGTGCCCCGTGCAAATGCTTATCATACTTAAACACTCTTAACCTTGTAATTTGCCTACTTGCCAGCTTATTCTTAGGCAGCATTCCCTTAACAGCAGCAATCAACGCTTTTTCTGGGGATTTTTCCATCAAAACAGAATATGGTGTTAATTTTACGCCGCCAGGATACCCGGAATATGTAAAATATGTCTTTTGATCAAGTTTTTTTCCAGTAAGAACAATCTTACTCGAATTTACAACGACCACAAAATCACCACAATCTATATGATTGGTATAAAAAATCTTATTTTTGCCCCTTAAAAGACTTGCTATCTCAACTGCAAGCCTACCCAAAATCTTTCCACTTGCGTCTACAAAATGCCACTTTCTTTCAATTGCATCTTGATTTGGTAAATAAGTCTTTTTATTCATTTCTCAAAAACCTTGCCTTATAAAAATTATACGCCTAAACACAGCGCTCAGACACTAACCACCAAACCGAGCCACTTGTATTGTTGAAAACCACAAGTACATACACGCGAATCTATCAAAAGTAACACCGACCGATTGTACAACATTTGGATAAAGAAAATCAAATAGCTGTGTCAGTTAAATGAATTGTCTCAGGACACATACAAAAAGGAAGGAAAAGATTATGATATGGAACTGCAGATATTAAAGATGGGATAAACAGAACCAAACCAAATCTGGCTTTTATAATTCGTTAGTACTTGCCAACAGAATAATTGCTCTCTTCCTTTGTTATGAAGATATCGTGAGGATGGCTTTCTATAAGACCAGCAGAAGTTATTTTGACAAATTTTCCATTTTCTTTGAGTTCCTGTATAGTTTTGACTCCACAATAACCCATTGCAGCTTTTAGTCCTCCGATCAACTGATAGACAACATCCGCAACTGAGCCTCTGTACGGCACTCGTCCTTCGACTCCCTCCGCTACCAATTTTTCTGTTTTATCCTGAAAATATCTGTCACTTCCGCCTGCTGCCATTGCAGAAGAAGATCCCATACCACGGTAAGTTTTAAATGCACGTCCATTAAAAATTATATCTTCCCCAGGGCTTTCCTTTGTCCCAGCAAATAAAGATCCCATCATGCACACACTAGCACCTGCTGCTATGGCCTTTGGAATATCACCTGAATATTTAATCCCACCGTCACCGATGATTGGAACACCATATTTTACAGCTACCTGTGCACAGTCATAAATTGCTGTTATCTGAGGAACACCTATCCCAGCAACAACCCTGGTTGTACAGATAGCACCTGGACCAATGCCTACCTTAATTGCATCTGCCCCGAATTTAATTAAATCTTCCGTTGCTGCTGCCGTAGCAACGTTTCCTGCTATTATTTGTGCTTGAGGGAATGTTTCCTTTAGTTTTTTTACTGCTGCAAGAACACTTTGGCTATGGCCATGAGCTGTATCTACAACCAAAACGTCAACATCAGCACTTAGTAAAGCCTGTGCTCTTTCAAACATATCTCCTGTGATTCCAATAGCTGCACCAGCAAGAAGTCTGCCTTTTGCATCTTTTGAAGAAACTGGATAAAGAATCGCTTTCTCTATATCCTTAATTGTGATGAGACCTTTCAAAATAAAAGCTTCATCAACTAATGGAAGTTTTTCTATTTTTTTGGTCTGTAATATTTGCTTTGCTTCGTTGATTGAAGTTCCTATTTTGGCTGTAACAAGGTTATCTTTCGTCATTATCTCAGAAACTTTTTTGTTATCATCTGTTTCAAAGCGCATATCCCTATTTGTAATTATACCAACAAGTTTTCCACTATCTGAGACAATTGGAACACCAGAAATCTTATACCTTAGAGCAAGGTCTTTTGCTTCTCTTAAAGTGCTATCTTTTTTTAAAGAAAAAGGATCATGTATAACACCATGATCACTTCTTTTTACGCGATCAACTTCTAAAGTTTGGGCCTCAATAGACATATTTTTATGAATTATACCTACTCCACCTTCTCTTGCTATAGCAATAGCCATTTTAGATTCTGTCACGGTGTCCATACCGGCACTCATAAGAGGAATATTTAACTTAATTTTTTTTGTAAGATTCGTGCCTAAGAGAACATCTTTCGGAAGTACTTCTGAATGTTGAGGAACCAACAAAACATCATCAAAAGTTAAAGCTTCTTTTGAAAACTTTGCATCCATTATACAATCTCCGATTTTAATATTTTCCCCACTTATCTCGCAACACCACTACTTTAACGACACAACTAAATTATCACCTCAAAAATTAAACATACCCCAAAAACCCACACCCATTTCCTAAAATATTTTTTAAAATCAGATTAGGACCTATAGTGAAAAAATAATCACTAATCTTTTATTCTTTGTAAAACTATGCCCAAATTATTCTCTCTTCTTTTTCTATCGTAACTTTCTTAACAGAATATATGGGATTAACTATTTCCTCAGGCTTAAACCATAATTTAATTTCCCTTTCAGCCTCTAACTTAGAAGAGGAACAATGGACAACATTTTCATATACCCCCTTAGTGGTTATCCTTCCATATGCACCCCTAATTGAAACAGGATCCGCTTCTTCAGGATTTGTGGCTCCTGCAATCTGCCTCATTCTTAAAATAGCATTCTCTCCCTGATAAACAAATGCTAACACTCTGTCCCAAGGCTCTCCGTATATTTTCCCTTGAATATAATCCACAAGTTCATCGAAAAAAGGTTTATCCTTAAGTTGATAATAGTGTTCCTCTGCCAATTTCTTGTCAACCTTCACTGCTTTGGCACCTATAATGAACATTCTCGCTTCCGATAGTTTAGTCAAAATATTTCCTGTTAAAGATTTTTTTATTCCATCAGGTTTAACCAAAATTAGCAATTGCTCAATCATTATTGTTTTCTCCTTTTTTCGAACAAATTTTCTTTCTATAAGCTTTACAATATTTCGCTCCTACACCAACTATTCCAGACAAAACATATAGACTAAACAATATAAAAATAGTATTTTGTGGAAACGCAACTACAAGCAGCGCAAAAAGTATCATTGAAACTAAAAGCCTGAAGGTTTTAGGTTTTGATAAGTTTACTTTTTTAAAAGAAATGTACGGAATACTTGAAACCATAAGTAAAGACAGCATTACCATTACGATTGGCATAACCCTAAAAAAAGTAGGCATATTTTTCATCACTATAGGAATTGTCTTAAACGTCAAAGATTGTCCAGAATCCGCAATGAACAACTCGTAACTTAACACAAAAGATAACAATAATCCTGCGGAAGCAGGCGTAGGTAGCCCCGAAAAAAAACTATGCACCACCCCATCTTGCACTTTAACATTAAATTTTGAAAGCCTTAAAGCACTACAAAGAACAAACAACACTGCAATCAGCATCCCAAGCTTTCCCATGGAATTTAAAACCAATTGATACATCATAATGGATGGAGCGATCCCAAAAGAGATTAAATCACTCAATGAATCCAGCTGAATTCCAAACTTACTAGTTGTTTTCATTAGTCTTGCAATTCTTCCGTCCATTGCATCAAAAAATATAGCAAGAATAAGAAGCCATGCTGCTTGTTGAAAATCTCCATTTATAGACGACATTAATGACAAACAACCACAAGCCAAATTTCCACACGTAAAAAGACTTGGTATTATATAAATACCCTTCTTTAATTTTTCACCCATTGACCTCGTTCCCTGTTCATTATAAAGTTGCAATTATTGTTACTCCCGATACAACCTTATTGCCGGACCCGACTTTAATTTTAACATTTTTGTGCATGTGCAAATCAACTTGAGACCCAAATTTGATCAAGCCTATTTTATCACCCATATTTACAATATCTCCCTGTTTTACCCAGCAAACACACCTTCTAGCAAGTACTCCTGCAATTTGTTTGACAACATATCTACCATTTTCATTTTCAATAGTGATAATATTTTGCTCGTTAACTATGTGCGCTTGAGGATTGTCAGCTTTTAAAAATTTCCCAGATTTATGCTCAACGCTTACAACCTTACCAAAGATTGGTGAACGTTGTAAATGCACATCCAAAACGGATAAAAATACCCTGACGATCTTTTCTGTTTCACTTTCGCTTACTTCCAAAACAGTTCCATTACAAGGTGAAATTATTAAATTATCACCCTTTGTTATTTCTATTTTGGGATCTCTAAAAAAATATAAACAAAATAATGAAAATAGAACACATAAAACTCCGATTATATATGCTAGCCCACCAAGACCCATAATAAACAGTATTAACCCCAAACTAAACGGAACTAAAATAAATAAATATCCTTCTTTTACAATTTGCATATAAATTTTCCCTTTCCCCAAAAGTAAATACAACCCTGCAACAGTCGAAGAACAAAAAGCTGATCTAACTTAATAAATAAATATTTTTAACAAATATGTATGCAAAATTTACTATTTTTTTTTCTCTAAAATCCAAGACAAATATGCATTTATGAAACCGTCAATTTCACCATCCATCACTAAATTGACCTGTGGTACTTCATACCCTGTTCTGTGATCCTTTGCAAGTTGATAAGGCATAAAAATGTAAGAACGTATTTGACTACCCCATTCTATAGCATCTTTTTCGTTATAATATTCCTCACAAGAGACAAGTTGTTTTTTTCGTTCAAACTCATACAACTTAGCTTTTAACAGCTTCATGGCTGTCGCTCTATTTTTTATCTGCGAACGATCGTTTTGCGATTGCACTATTATTCCAGTTGCAAAATGCGTAATCCTTACGGCAGAATCCGTCTTATTAATATGTTGTCCGCCAGCACCTGAAGCCCTATAGGTATCAATCCTTATATCTTTATCTTCAATAACTATATTGATATTATCCTCTATTTCAGGTATAACATCCACAGAACTAAAAGACGTATGCCTTCTTTTATTTGAATCAAATGGCGAAATTCTTACAAGTCTATGAACACCTATTTCAGATTGCAAAAACCCATAAGCATACTCCCCCTTGATAATCATCGTTATAGTCTTGATACCAGCTTCTTCCCCATCTAAACTATTTGCAACCTCTATTTCAAACCCCTTACTCTCAGCCCATCTGGAATACATTCTTGCTAACATCTGGACCCAATCGCATGATTCAGTTCCACCAGCACCTGCATGTATAGACATAATTGCATTGTTTTTATCATGCTGTTTACCAAGCTTTATCCTAATTTCAAAAGCTGTCAGTTTTTTTTCAAATTCTTTGCTTTCATTTTCAATATCTGCCAAAATATTCGCATCTTTTTCAATTGTGGCAAGCTCTTTTAAACCAATCAAATCGTTAATTTTTACATTTGCATCATTCCATGCTTTACATACTTCATTTAGAGCATCAAGCTCAGTCATAATTTTTTTTGCTGCATTTTGATCTTGCCAAAAATTAGGATTTGATATCTCAATTTCAAGCTCTTTTATCCTATTTATTTTCGAACTAAGATCAAAGAGACCTCTTTAAAATAGTTATTCTTTCTTTTTGTTGTTCAAGCATGTTAAACTCTTCTCCATGTTAATTTTACAAATATAATTCCCATACTTATTATTTTCCAATCAGTACAAAACATATGCATTACCGAAATCAGTTAACACTAAACCACAATGCTACCATCACAAAGTATTTGCAACATGTATTCCTAAAACCGATGCACTGAACTGAATTATAATCACGGTTTACCACATTGAAAAAACTGCAGAACGTAATACATCACAGGTGCAGCAAACATGTAAGAATCAAATCTGTCAAAAAATCCTCCATGTCCAGGAATTACTTTTCCAGAATCTTTAATATCACCGTCTCTTTTGATAATAGATTCCGCAAAATCTGAAAATTGTCCTACGATAGCAATTACGAACCCAAGCACTATAGATTCACAAAAAGTTAAAATATTTTTCATAAATACGCATCTACATATTAGCGCTGTTAAAACACCAAAAACAACCCCAGCTATTGCCCCCTCCATCGTCTTTTTAGGGCTAACATTTTTTGCAAGTTTATGCTTTCCAAACATTTTTCCAAAAACATAAGCAGCGGTATCTAAAATCCAAACCACCAAGAATAGGAAAAAGACCAATTTCATGCCAGCGTGCAAATTACGTATATACACCATGTGTATAAATGCAAGAGGAATAAAAAATGAGCCTAAAAAAGATGTTGATATTCTTCCCACACACAAATCCGGACTCTCGCCAAAAATTTCTATCCCAAAAAAAACAAACATCATTACAATTGCCGACAACGCCACCTTATCAATATGGAAATTTTTAAAAGAGCATAAAAACAAAAAAAACATAACTGCCATTACGAGTGAGAAACAAACTCTAGGATTATATTTTTTTGAAATGAACAAATATTCTTTAACACACATAAACGATACTACAAACATCATACAACAAAACGAAACACTGCTGTAGTACACGCTTGCCCAAACAACTGGAATACCAACAATGGCAGTTAAAACCCTAGATGATAACATTAAAACTCCAAATTTTATCTACAAATTATCCTTCTTTTATGCTCCGCCAAAACGTCTCTCTCTTTTTTGAAACTCTGCAACAGCATCCTCTATCACAACTTTTTTATTTTCTTCAACCTGAAAAAGTATTGCACGAAGCTGTTGGAATATTATATTTTAGTATAAATTCTTTAGAATATATCTTACTTGATTCTAACCCGGCTGCATTTTTTGAAGGACCTACTATTTTTAAACCTTGAGATCGAAAATAATCAACTATTTCTAAAGATAAAGGAACTTCAGGACCCATAAAAGTAAAATCTATTTGTTTTGTTTTTATAAAATCAGCAAGTTTTGCAAAATCATTTACAGCAATATCAATATTTTCAGCAACCTGCGATATGCCAAAATTTCCCGGCGCACAATATATTATTTTCACTTTAGAACTTTTTGCAAATTGCCAACATATTGCATGCTCTCTTCCGCCGGAACCTATAACTAGTAATTTCATTTAATCTCCTGCTGTAAAACTCATTTTAAACTTGGATCTCGCTTTCGCGGGGAATGACGGCAAAGAGGGTTCCCGCAGCTGTACGGTACAAGTAACAATCAAAAATCATATTTACAAAAAACTTAACAACAGCAAAAAAAGAAGCAAAAGTTATTATAAACGTAATTATCATTGCTTTCCAATTCTGCTTAATAGCCCAAGCCATTTTACTGTTTTCATCAAATTTACTTGAACGGATTTCAAAAGCGTACTGACTGCGTATCTCTTTGCTTAAATCAGTATGTTCGCAGGAGTAATTTTCAACCACCCACTTTTTTTGACCATACAAAAAACTCTGCCACTGCCATGTTCATCAAGACTATTGTCACCTTGAAACAAACAATTTACATAGTGACCCATTTTATCCGCGTTTTTTTGCAAATTTTTGTGCCCAATGAGCCGCTCTTGATTCTACAAAATAATGAAAGTATTGGCAAAATACGTTCTTGTACTTTTGTCAAAAAACAAAAGTACCAAAAATTCTGCCGCCGAGCGCATTCGCTTTATTCAAGCCTTAAAATCTTTCTTCTGTTTCTCACTATTTTAAATCAAATAATCAGAAATAGCCAATCCTGATAAATAATGTTTAATCAAATCTTTTTGCTCTTGTGTTTCACTAGATGTACATATTTCTCTTGATTTATTTTTATTCCACTTATAAAAAGAAGATTCACCATTTTTAAAATTATATTTCACAACACAATTTTTATTCATAATAAAACCAACATCGATAGAAATAATATTATCTTTTGCTTTTTCAGATAATAGATTTTGTCCCATAGCAATATATTCCGAACTTGAAATAGATATGTTATACAAAGTAGGTAAAATATCCAAATGAGATCCGAAAACAGAAGTATCTACATTTTTAGGTTTTAACGCGTCAGGAATATACAAATAAAATGGAACACTAAATGAATCCAATGTTGTTTCATTTGAATATCCTATCACATTCCAAAAGTTATGATCCCCTGTGACAGCTATAATTGTGTTATCTGCATATTTTGATTTTTTGATTCTTGTAATAAATCTGCCAAGCATTTCATTTGAATATTGATAAGTAATAAATCTTTTGTCGGCAAGACTTCTCCCTATTACCCTTTTATCTAAACTTTCCGGTATATTAAGTGGAAGAGATTTATAATTGTCAGGCATGGAATACGGAGGATGATTACTTGTAGTCATAACATAAATAAATTTTTGTTTGTCATTTTGGCTTAAAGTCCTAAATAAATATTCAAAAAGATATTCATCATAAACTCCCCACTGACTACGAGGCCAATCTTTATCCATACTACCTTCGCCTAAAACATTATCAAATCCTAGAATAGGCATAAAATTACCTACATTTCTCCATCCTACATTACCGCCATATAGAAAAGTAGTTTCGTAACCTTTGTTTTTATAAGGAGTCGGACCTGAAAAATCATATTTTTTATACGCGTATTCTGACTGTGACAAATATATTGAAGACGGCAATCTGACTACATTTGTTATAATACCTTCAAGACTACCTATAGTGCCTTCATGTGCAGGCAGAAAATTATAAAAAACCAAATCAGAGTCAAAGTGTTTCTTTAGTTCTCCCAAAACATTGAATATTTCAGAATTATACTTTACCAAATCACTTCCAAAACTTTCCATAACAATAAGAATAACATTAGGTTTTAAATCTTCCATCGTTTTATTATATGGCAACGTGTAGGACAAAGAATTTTCCGGATTTTTTTCAGGGATTTTACCGATATCAACATTTAAATAATCCGCAAATGCCTTTCTTATATTATTTTCATATCCGGCTTTTGATACATAATCAAACTTGTTGTTATCTTTTTGTCTAAGTTCTATGGCATTTTGTAAAGTATAAACGCCATTTATAGAAACTTTATTTAAGAACGAATTTGAAGATACTTCAGCATTATCCATACCTAAAGGAAAAATTCCAAAAGAACCTCTGGCAACAATAAAATTAACAAATATAGCTGTAATTACGGTTAATATTTTAACCATATACTTTTTGTCATCGCTATCTTCTTTATACTTTAAAATCAACATATATTTTGAAACAATGAAAATTACTACATACAAGATGATGAATCCACCTATTATCAAAAACAAATTATAATTCTGGGCAAAAGTCGATATAAGCGCCAACGTATCATCTTCAAATAAACCAAAAATTAAAATATTTAAATGATTTTGAAAATATGAATAAAATCCGAAATCAATACACAAAAGAATAAGAAGACTACCTACAAAAACAGTGTAATAACACTTGAAAAAAGCAATGAATTTTTTAAATAAAGTTTCTTTACCAACAAATAACAAAACAACTAAACAAAAGGTTATAGGAATATTTAAATATGCCAAAACTGCTAAATCATATCTTACGCCCATATAAAACGATTTAAATATGTCAAAACCAAGCCCTTCAAAACTTAGAGCTTTGCCATAGTACATAAAAAATAAGAATCTAAATATAGTCATTAAGATCAAAAATACAAAATTTAATGAAATTAATTTTAAAAATAATGATTTGAGATTTCTTGTCATAATACATCCTAAAATTTTATATTTTGAAAAAAAATCTATTTCACAAAATAGAAATAGATTTTTTAGCTTTATACGATCATGTTGATTACCTTACGAAATCAATTGCGTTTTGAAAAATAATTTTTCACCAGCCATATTCACCATCAAAGCCTTCTCAGAATGCTGCGATACATAAACACATCTTTCAGGATGAGGCACAAGTCCAAAAACATTACCTTTTGTATTACATATCCCAGCGATCTACTCCATAGATCCATTTGGAGCTAACGGATACTGAGGTTGGCTACCATCTTTTGCAGAGTATTTAAAAACGATCTGATTATTTTTATTTAAACTATCTAAAAGTTTTTTATCATTTGGAATAAACTTACCTTCTCCATGTACCACAGGCAAACTTATTACACCAGGTAAGTTCTTTGTCCAAATACAGTTAGATTCATTTTTAACTTTTTCTGCTTTTAAATAGACCCAACGACATTCAAATTTATCTAAATCGTTATAAGATAAAGTCCAATCTTTCTGGATACTTCGGTCGCTTCGCTCTTTCAAGATAACGGCAAAGACCAGGGTTTGTCACTCTACTTTTACCAGTTATGGTATTGTGCCAAGAATTTAAAAGGACTTCAGGTTTTTCCTGTACTTTTATTTTCTTTGCTTACAAACACTATTTTCTTATCATCGCTAACATAGCCAATTTCGAAAAAATATAACACCCTCGAAAACTCTTAAAACTTCTTCTTCATCTTCAGGCTCTACCTCAAACAACAAATCTACCGTTTGACTCTGAAAACAATTTTTCCGCAACAGTCAATGTCATTTTTGTTTTTACAGCATCTATATCTATTTTCACACCTCTACCTGAAGCAAACACCATCTCACTTATTGCAACAGCAATACCACCATCAGAACAATCAATGATGATAACATTAAAACTCCAAATTTTATCTACAGATTATCGTTCTTTTATGCTCCGCCAAAACGTCTCTCTCTTTTTTGAAACTCTGCAATAGCATCCTCTAAATCAGTTCGTGTAAAATCTGGCCACATCTTGTTTGTTACATAAATTTCAGAATACGCAATCTGCCAAAGAAGAAAATTTGATATCCTAAATTCTCCTGAAGTGCGTATAAGTAAATCCGGATCAGGTTGTCCAGCTGTGTACAGAAAAGATGATACTACATCTTCAGTGGGATTCTTTATTTCTTGCTTTAACATTTCTTTGAAAGCCCGAACAATCTCTTGTCTTGCTCCGTAATTCAAAGCCACATTTAGTGCAAGGCCTGTATTTTTAGATGAAACCTCACAAATTTCACTGATTTTAGTTCTAATATTTTTTGGAAATCTTGACAGGTCGCCAAGTATTTTTAAACGAACACCAGAATCCATCAACTCCTTCGATTCTTTCTTCAAAAACTGCATAAGCAAAGAAAACAGTGATTTTATTTCAGTTTGTGATCTTTCCCAGTTTTCAGAAGAAAAAGCATATAAAGTCAAAAACTTAATCCCAAGGCTATTTGCAGCTTTAACAATTCTTTTCACAGCTTTTACACCATGTCGATGACCGAATACCCGAGGTAAAGATTTCTTCTCCGCCCACCTTCTATTCCCATCCATTATGATAGCTACATGTACAGGTATCAGGAATTCACCTTAGAAATCGCACTTACTGGACAAGTAGACTCGCATGCTCCGCAGTCCACACATGCTTTAGAATCAATTTCGTATTTATCATCCATTTGTTCAATGGCTGAAACAGGACAATTTCCAGCACACGCTCCACATCCTACACAAATATCTTTGTTAATTTCATAAGACATTACTCATTACCTCCCATAGCGTTTTTTACATCCAATTTACCACATACAATTGCAACTATATGTGCATAACCTCTTTTTCTTTACCAGCTACAATTTCATCTATTTTTTTTATACAAATATCTGTGATTTTTTGGGCTTCTATCTCAAATTTTTTCTTATCATCTTCGGTTATGATTCCATCTTTTTCAAGATCTTTTATATTCTCAACTAGATTCCTTCGTTCATTTCTTATGGCAATTCTAAAATCCTCGGCCATTTTAATTACGGATTTTGCTATTTCTTTTCTTGTCTCTTCAGTAAGAGAAGGCACCGAAATACGTATAATTTTTCCATCGTTAACAGGTGTCATACCTATGTTAGCCTTAAGTATGGCTTTTTCTATTGCACTTAATTGCGACATATCCCAAGGTTTTATTTCTATTGTCCTTGCATCAGAAACACTAACACCAGCAATCTGGTTTATCGGCATTAAGGTTCCGTAACTCTCAACTTTTATTCCATCTATCACTGAACTATTTGCTCTACCAGTTCTTATTGAAGATAACTCTGTTTTCAATTTACAAATAGTTTTTTCCATAGCTTCCTGCGCTATTGAAAAAAATTTTTGAGCCTGCATTTCAAGCCTCCACAATTGTCCCTATTCTTTCACCATTCAAAATTTTCTTTAGATTCCCATCTTTATAAAAATCAAATATTGCAACAGAAACATTTACTTTCATACACAACGAAAAAGCCTCATAGTCCATTATTTTTAAATGCTTCTTCAGAGCTTCCTGAAAAGTTAAAGAATCAAATTTGATTGCATTTTTATTCCTCTTTGGATCTTCACTGTAAACACCATCAACTTGCGTTGCTTTAAGTAAAATATCTGCTTTTACTTCTGCAGCTCTCAACGCAGCGGCGGTATCGGTTGTAAAAAACGGATTCCCAGTACCACCAGCAAAAATCACTGTAACACCATATTCCATGCTTTGTATTGCTTTCTCTTTATTGAATTTTTCAACAAAACCACACACACCACTTGCCGAAAACAAAATCGACCTCACTCCAGCTTTATTCAAAGCATCATTTAGAGCAAGTGAATTCATAACAGTCGCAAGCATGCCCATTTTGTCTGAAATATCTCTTTCTACGAACTTTTCAGCACCTCTCCAAATATTGCCAGCTCCAACAACAATTGCAAGCTCCACACCGCAATCTGTGATAGCAGACTTAATCTCATTAACTGTTCTCGAAAGACTATCCGCATCTATTAACGACGAACCGCCCGAAAAAGATTCCCCTGAAAGTTTTAGAAGAGCTCTTTTTTTAGCGCGCATTATCATTCTTCCCCAAGTTTAAATCTTGCAAATCTTTTTATCACTATGTTCTCGCCAACTTTCGCTATAACATTGGTTACTAAATCCTTTATTGTTTCTTTACCAGAAGCATCTCTCATATAAATTTGATCATACAAACATACTTGACTATAAAATTTTTCAATTTTTCCTTCAATTATCTTACTCCAAACACTTTCAGGTTTCTTATCCTCTTTAAGCTGAGCTTCATAAATCTTTTTTTCTGATTCAAGGATATTTAAAGGAACTTGTTGCCGCGAAACGTAAGTCGGTGCAACAGCAGCAACTTGCATAGCAATCTCTTTAACTAAATTTTTAAAATCTTCAGTTTTTGATACAAAATCGGTTTCGCAGTTTACTTCAACTAAAACCCCAAGAGTTCCATTACCATGAATATACGAATAAACCAATCCTTCTTTAGCTGATCTTCCTATCTTCTTGACAGCAGACGCTATACCTTTTTCTCTAAGCCACAGGCATGCTTTATCTATATCACCACCTGATTCTTTTAATGCATTTTTACAATCAACCACACCAGCGCCTGTCATACCTCTCAACTTTACTATAAGCTCTGTTGACATTGTTCGACCTCTCCTCCTTGTGGATTTTCCATTTCTTTAATTTCTTCACTTGCTTTAATTTCAACTTGAGCTTTTTTATCATTCTCATTTTTTTCAACAATTCCTTTACCTTCTAAAACAGCATCTGCAACAATGGAACAAAAAAGCTTCACGGCCCTTATGGCATCGTCGTTTCCAGGTATAGGATAGTTAACCAAATCTGGATCAGAGTTTGTATCACAAATTGCGACAACAGGAATACCGAGCTTTCTTGCCTCCGAAACAGCCGTGGCTTCTTCGTGAGAATCCACAACAAACATAAGTCCAGGAAGGGAAGACATATCCTTCAAACCTTCTAGTGATTTTTCCAATTTTATTCTTTCTCTTTCAATCTGAGATTGTTCTTTTTTTGATAACACCTTGAAAATCCCATCTTTCTTCATTTTCTCTATCTCTTTATATCTCATAATTGATTTTTTTAACGTCTCAAAATTCGTAAGTGTTCCTCCAAGCCATCTTTCAGAAACAAAAAACGCACCACAACGCAATGCTTCTTCCTTTATCGGAAGCTGTGCCTGTTTTTTTGTACCCACAAATATTATACTCTTCTTTTGCGCTACTAAATCCACTATAATTTGGTAATTTTTTTTCAGTTCTTTGAGAGTTTTTTGAAGATCAATGATATGAATTTTGTTCCTTGTCCCAAAAATAAATTTTGCCATTTTTGGGTTCCACCTTCTCGTTTGATGCCCAAAATGAACACCTGCTTCCAACAAAGCTTTCATCGTAATGTTTGCCATTTTTAAATCCCCTTTGGTTTTTTTGCTGCGTTTCCAAACGCATCCCTCGCTTCAGATAGCTTTTGTTGCTATCCCACGACCCCCACAGCCTTCAACATCTAAAACCTCAAAAATCAAGTTTGCCAATATGAGGACCTTTAGCCAATTCGACTGTGTGTTTATTTTAAGACATGTTTGCCCACAAGCGTGGCTGCTATCCTATCAAAAAAAACCATTACTTTCAAGCATGTTGTTAATGGCAAAATGGATGCATCCCTTATTTTAGTATAACATGTGGTATAAAAAACTGAAATACCCAAAAAGACAAAAAGAAAGCGAAAGATTTTTGGAGCAGGCAAAGAAATGTTAAGCAAAGGTACCCTAGAGTAATTAAATAAGAAATGTAAAGATCTTAAAGATTTTTTTAGGATCTTTAGTTTTTGCTGACAAAAATACGGAGTTTACATATTGACAAAAAGTTAAAGACAAGCTGTTAAATAATTCATATAATGCATACATTGTTGTTTGCCAAAAAATTATAATATTTTTATATATTAAGCTGATTACAAGAAAGATACAGTGAAAAAGACACTGATGTTATAATAAAACAAGACGCAACAGGATAAATTATGGGGCAGAGATTTATGCCAAAGATTTACAGTAACAAAGTAATAAGAAGTATTTGGTTTTATTTGATTGCCATATTTTTAGGTATTGTTTGTGGAATGTCAGGTATGGCATTATTGGAACAAGTTGGGCAATACTGCGCTGAAATTTTTTCTAGAATTCTAAAATTTATTAGTGTACCGATAGTTTCTTTGTCTGTTATAGTTGCGCTTTCAAGCTATGATTCCGACAAATCTATGATAAAAGTGATTAAAAAAAGCTGGTTCTACACAATAACGACAACTATTTGCGCTGCATCCATAGCGGCACTGCTATATCTTATAGTACGACCAAATAACCTTATGGCAGTTTCAGAACTGAATGTGCAAAACGTTATGCCATCCGGTACTTATTCAAAGTATCTATTAGGGGTTATACCTGACAACATATTAAAGTCTTTTTTGGAAAATAATATTTTAAGCGTTTTGTTAATAAGCGCTATCATTGGAATTTCAATTCGATTTATAAGTGAGCCTGTTGCCAAAAATATAGTGATCTCTTTTTTTAAAGGCTTTCAGAGCATTTTTTTTACGATAACGAGATTTATAATGAAAATTATGCCGGTCGGATTGTTTGGATTTGCTGTTGTGAGTGTTTTAGAATTTAAGAATGGATTAAATATTGTGGGTTTAGGAGAGTATTTATTTATTGTACTCTCCGCAAACGCAGTGCAGGGAATTATTATATTGCCATTGTGGTTAGCATACAAGAAAATTAATCCTTTTAAAGCGTTTAAAGCTATGTCTCCAGCGTTGTCAGTCGCATTTTTTTCTAAATCATCAAGTGCGACATTACCGGTGACGATGGATACAATAGAAAAAAATCTTAATGTAAGTCCTAAAATAGGCAGATTTGTTTTGCCTTTGTGTACAGCTATCAATATGAATGGTTGTGCCGCTTTCATATTTACAACGTGTACATATATGCTTCAAAACAACGGAGTTGAAATTAATTTCCTTACAATTGTAAGTTGGGTATTTATAGCAACTCTTGCTGCTATAGGAAATGCCGGCATTCCTATGGGATGTTTCTTCATGAGTGTAAGTTTAATGTCGGCAATGAACGTGCCTATATCGTTAATGGGTATTATTTTACCGTTTTACAATCTGATAGATATGGAAGAAACAGCACTTAATGTTTGGTCAGATTCATGCGTTACCATGCTTGTGGACAAAGAGACCTAAGTAAAAACACTCAAACGATTAAATCAGGTTTCCAAATTAGCGGTTCTATGAAAAATGTTCAAGTTTTTACAATTATATCCCCAAAGACGAAATGGAAATAACATTTACACCATCATGGCGAATATAAGTAAGTCCTGTTCCTGTTATAATATTTAAAGACTGAGGTTTTTTACTAATATTTTTTGTGATTGTGATTTTGATTAAATTTTCAGCAGCTACATCAAAAGCGTTTGATCCGAGTTTAATTTCAAATGCCGCCCAGTTTTCAGCTCTGTTTTGGATTAATGGCTCTATCTCATCATTTTTTGAATCACGGTAATGATAAACCTGAGCAGCACAGTCTTGAGCATAAACTCTTAAATCGTGAACAACTAAAGATTCAAACAAAAAACCTAAATAATTAGGATCATTTAACAAAGCTTCTTTATCCAAACCCAAGATACTTACAGCCATTGAAGGATCGGCAAAATGCCTTTTAGGCGTTTTGCGGAGTTCCGCAGATAACCGAATGCTAGTATTCCACGCATGCTGATTTTCAATTAACATCATTCGTTCAAGAGTATCAAGATATTCATTGATTGTTATACGGGAAATAGCATCAGAGTCTTGTTTTGTGTCATTAGTAAGAGTTTGAATGCTTGCAGCTGTAGAAATATTACGGGCAAAAGATTTTAATAATGCCAAACTTTGTTTGGATCCCTTGAAATTTTTGACGCTTTTGATAAATCTATATCAATAATTAAGTCTATTGTAAGCTTTATTTATTCTCCCGGCTATCTCTATATTTTTATCTATATTAACCGGCCAATCTCCTATTATAATACGTTCAATGATATTATTGATTGATATCTTCGCCGCATCAGCTGATATTTTTGAATTTTTCAATAATTGCGTAATGCTTATTTTTCCAGACGAAAACCCGAGCTCAAACCAGGACATTGTCCTCATAGCAGAAATTGTGAATCTTCCTGAATCGACTGATTCCGCAACGTTTGAACAGTAGAAGGAAAAAATTCGCAAATTTTTCATATTTGCGTGGTCTTTTTACATAAATGTTTGCATTTAACATTTTATTTGTTATTATGAGGAAGGTTTTAGAACAATGTAGATGGTTGAAATCAAAATGATTAATCTTAAGCGAAACAAAGGCCATTACATAAGCTTTCTGTAGGTGATGTGATTTGAGTAGTTAATCAGAAAAGAAATACCTATGCACAATAAAGAAAATACAAGAGGATACGTAAGTTTAAATGAGATAATAATAAGCAATCTCTATGAATGTAGGGATCAAATACAAACAGGCCATGTGGTATCACTTGTATAGATTAATGTTAATATAAATGGTAGATAAAAGGTGAGGAGTAAAAGAGCAAATGAAAAAAAGTAAATTACAGAGATTCAGAGCAAACTTTAGCGGCGGTGTTTGTGTAGCAGTTATGTTATCATTATTTAGTCAGTTTGGATTTGCAAATGATCCACAACAACAGCCAATAGAGCAGTCAACATCAGAAATACAGTCAGGCCAAGCACAAGGAGAGGAAGGAGCAGCTAATAATTCAGGGAGAGAAGGATCAGAAGCAGGGCAGCAGGTAGCAATACAGAGTCCACATTCAGATGGTTCACATAACCCCCCCCCGCCCCCGTTCAGAGGCGTAAGGAATGAATCAAGTAAAAGGCGAAGACACAATATAGTTAAGCTAAGCAGGACTACTCCGAATAAGTTGTCGCCACTGGATAGTCAAGTACTATCCCTGTTTGCCCCTCCGGGGGCGAGTATATCCCAGAGAGAATTTGAATTTCTGTGGGAGAATAGTGAGCGTGAGATAGAGAGTGGTTCGCCCGTCGGTATGATGCTAAGCCTCAGCTTGGATGGGCCTGAACATCTACTAAGAATAGAGGAAGGCGAGCAAGAACAATTTAACCAGAGCCTGGAAGCACTTAAGGCAGATCAATCAGGAAAAGATAGAGAAATAGAAGAAAAGGAAGGAACAGTAGCAATCAAGAAACAGAACCTAACAGAAGCGAAAGCACAGTTGGGAGGAGCGTCAGGAGAAGGGATAAAGGAAGCAAGGCAAAAAGTAATAGTAGCATCAATGGATGTAATAAAAACACAAGGAGGCATGGAAAGAGCAGTGCAAGAAGCGTTTAAACTAGCAAGTTCCAGGAAGGAATTAATAAAAAGGGAAAAAGCACGTTTAATAAAAGAAAAAGCAGAAGCAAGAGCAGAAATAGACAGGGAAAAAGCAGCTTTAATAAGAGAAAAAGCAGAATGGAGAAGACTATGCGCCATTGAAAAAAAACTTCAAAGCGTGGAAGCAGAGCTAGAGGCAGCAGAAAAAAAAGTAACATCTGCAGGAACTAAAAAAAGGAAATATTATGAAGAACTACGGAAAATAGTAAAAGAAGGAATAAGTATAAGGAAAAAAGAAATAGAAGAAATGGGAGCAACAGCGGAATTAGAAAAAGAAGAGGGGATTCTAGAAAAACTTCTTGAGCACCTTGATAATCAATTTGGGGAAACAGATTTATATGCAGGTTCAAATGAAGATTCAGATTCAAGTCTAGGTATGACCGTTGCAGGAGGAGCAGATCCAGCTGCAGATCTAGCAGCTCTAGCAGCTGCAGCAGATGAAGACTATTTCGTACTTACAGGGAACATGATAAGGAGCGTAGGGAGTGTAAGTTATGGAGAAGAAGTATTTAGAGAGATGGTAAGAATGGAAAAAGAGGAAGAAGAGAAGGGAGGGAAGTGGAAGGTATATGGGAAAGGGAAGTATAAGCAGACAAGATTAGAAGGTGCAAAGGAGTTGTCCAGAGAGTATAAGGATAGCCAGGTAGGAGGAATAATAGGGGTAACAAGATGGTTGGGAGAAGAAGAGAGAGGATTTGTGATAGGGGCGTTTGTAGGGTTTGATAGTCATAGTATGACACAAAAGAGAAAGGAAGAGAAGAAAGGTGGAAAAGACTTAGGAAAAGAAAGCAAAGGTAGAGCAACGAGTAGAGTGTTAGGATTGTGTGGAGGATATATAGATCCGAGGTTTGAGGTAAGGATGTTGATAAGAGGAAGATTGAATAAGTACAAAATTGAGAAATTGTTTGGGAAAGAAATTGTGACTGACTACGGAAACGGAAGAGGATTTGGAGGAGGGTTAGAGTTAGAGGGGAAGTATAAGATAAGAGTGAGTGAGAGGATAGTTCCAGGCCCGTGGATAGGAATGGAAGCATCGGTAGAGAGTTATGATAGTTATAGTAGTCGTGATGAGGAGACAGAGGGCACGAGGGTTGTAGATGAGGAGACAAGGAAGGGAGATTACAGCAGGGCGTTATTAGGAATAGGCTGGGAAGTAAGAACGAAAGTAGGAGAGGTAGGAGTTGTGAGCCTGAAAGCAGGATATAGGAGATTGTTGAGTGGAGAAGTACCGAAGGTAAAGATAGCCAATGACCGCAGCCTCCTAGGTGTATGTAATGAACATGATGAAATAGAAAGAGAGGGGATAGAAGAAGGGAAGGACATAGGAGAAGTAGCATTAGGGTTAAGTTTAGACTTAGGAAAGGGATTTGGAACATCAGCGATGGTGAAATACGCTGTAGCCAAACACTTCCATGACATAGGAGCAAACTTAGGATTTAATTATAAATTTTAAAGTGAGGTGGGTCTAAAAAAGCAGTAATGGGTACAAATTTATGGAGAAATATAAGGATAAATGCAAACATAAACTATGAAGGAGCCAAGAAGTATAAGGATGTGTATGGGAATACAGGGATTAATTGGAGATTTTAATGAAATTAATAAATGAGATTTTGTAATGCTTCCTGGTTGTGATTTGATTGAATGTGTTTGTAGTTTTGAATTTGCAATGCTTATTGTTTGTTTTGTAGAATGCCCGTGGTGGTGTAAAACTCCCAGTTTCATTGCTTTATGCTGTATAAGTGCATTAAATTGATGAAGGCTCGGGATGTTTTGGGCTTTTGTAATAGTCAAATTGTCGTGATATGAGTTGCTGATGAAAGGGAAAAAGAATGAATGTGATCGTTTGTATTAAGCAAGTACCTAACACAGCGAATGTGCAAGTTGACCCTGAAACAGGAAGACTTAAAAGAGATAGTGCGGACTCCATAATAAATCCTCTTGACGAATATGCCGTAGAAGAAGGCGTAAGAATTAAAGAGAGAACAAACGGAAAAGTTACTGTCATTACAATGGGTCCTGCACAGGCTGAATCGGTTTTAAGAGTGGCCATATCAAGAGGTGCGGATGAAGCTGTTTTAGTAAGCGATAAAGCATTTTGCGGAGCAGATACTTTAGCAACATCTTATACCTTATCGTGTGCAATCAAGGTTATAGGTAATTATGATATTATCATTTGTGGGAAGCAAGCATCTGATGGGGATACTGCTCAGACTGGTCCTGGGATTGCTGGAATGCTTGATATCCCACATGTATCCTATGTGAAAAAAATAGAATCAGTTGATGACAAATCAATTAAAGTTGAGAGATCAATGGAGGATGGATGTGATCTTATAGAAAGTCCAATCCCTGTTCTTTTAACAGTTGTTAAAGAGATAAATAGTCCTAGGATGGCTTCGCTTAAAGGAAAAATGGTAGCAAAGAAAGCTGTTATTAAAACCCTTGATGCGATTTCTATAGGGGTTGATGTTGAAAAGATAGGGTTTAAAGGATCACCTACGCAGGTTATGAAAGTGTTCACACCTCACATTGAGATATGTGGTGAGAAGTTTAGTGGACAAGCACACGAAGTTGCATCCGCTTTTGTCAAAAAATTGTCAAATACAGGTATTTTGCAGAAATGATGTTTAAGATTATTAGTGCATAATGTTAATTATGGAGAGTTTTTTAAGTGGGAAGTGTGGTAAAAATATTAAACGATAGGTGTATAGGATGTGGAACGTGTATAGATGCGTGTCCTTTTGCTGCTATTTTAATGATGAAAAGACCTGGGCACGACAGCAAGATTGAGCTTGCGGTTATAGATTCAAATAAGTGTTTGTGTTGTGGAGCTTGTGTTCAAGCTTGTGAATCTAATGCAATAGAGTTTGTGAAAAGTGTTTCGCGGGATGCAGTTGATAGAAATTTGTATAACGGTGTTTGGGTTTATGCTGAGCAGAGACATAGCGAAATAGCCGATGTTGTGTACGAACTTTTAAATGATGGTAAAAGACTTGCAAATAAGCTGAATACGACTTTAAGTGCAGTTTTAATTGGTAGTGGTATCAAATCGAATGCCCAAGGGTTGATAGATAGTGGTGCTGATAAGGTTTATGTTTGCCAAGATCCTGTATTCGATAATTTTCAAGATGATCCTTATACTGACGTTTTTGTACAGCTCATAGAGAAAGAAAAGCCTGAGATTGTTTTGATTGGTGCCACAAATATAGGGCGTTCATTTGCTCCAAGAATTGCGGCAAAAATTGGCACAGGGCTTACGGCTGATTGTACCTCTTTTGAAATAGATTTGCAGACAAGAAATCTCCAGCAAACGAGGCCGGCTTTTGGTGGTAATATTATGGCGACTGTCTTGACTCCATCGCATCGTCCACAAATGGCTACTGTACGACATAAAGTTTTCAAGGCGGCAAAAGTAGAAAAAAACAGAAAAGGTGAAATTGTTGATTTTAAAGTCGATGCTAAGACGTTGGTAAACAGGACAAAATTTTTAGGATTTGTAAAAGATCTCGGGGCAATTGTTAACATTACAGATGCAAATGTCATTGTGGCTGGAGGAAGAGGTGTCGGTAAAGGTGAAGGTTTTAAACTTCTTGAAGAGCTTGCAAATCTTTTTAATGGTGTTGTAGGTGCTTCGAAAGCAGCTGTTGATGCAGGTTGGATGTCTTATGCACACCAAATAGGGCAAACAGGTAAAACTGTTACACCAAGGATTTATATTGCTTGCGGCATATCGGGACAGATTCAACATACGGTTGGAATAAACTCTTCAAACATTATTATTGCAATAAATAAAGATGCTACATGTCCTATGATGCAAACAGCAACATACGCTTTGGAAGGTGATTTGTACGAAATAATCCCCAACATAATAAAAGAAATAAAATCAATAAAAGACAATTAGATAAACAAATTGATTAAATTATGTTTGTTTATATAACTGGAGAAATGTCAAAATGAAAACAAAAATCGATATAAATGCTGGTTCGTTTTGCACAGTTGATAGTATTGAATCTTTGAATAATCTCATTTTGCATATAAAAAGGGCACAGGAAATATATTCTACATTCAGTCAAGAACAAGTTGACAGAATTTTTAAAGCTGTTGCAGTTGCGACCAATCAAGCTAGAATTTCTCTTGCAAAAATGGCTGTTGAAGAAACAGGTATGGGTATTGCTGAGGATAAAGTTATAAAAAATCACTTTGCCTCGGAATATATTTATAATAAACATAAACATGCTCGTACTTGTGGAATTATTAGTGAGGATAAGGTAAATGGTATTAAAATTGTAGCTGCCCCTGTTGGTGTTATAGCTGGGATAGTTCCTACAACAAATCCAACTTCTACAGCAATTTTTAAATCTCTGCTCGCATTAAAGACGAGGAACGCCATAATTTTTTCGCCTCATCCAAGGGCTAAAAAATCCACAATAGCGGCAGCTAAAATTGCTCTAGAAGCAGCGGTAAAAGCTGGTGCTCCCGAAGTAATCGGATGGATTGATTTTCCATCCCTTGAGCTAACCAATTTGCTTATGACGCATAAAGATATATCCACAATTCTTGCCACGGGTGGCCCGGGAATGGTAAAAGCTGCCTATTCATCTGGGAAACCTGCGCTTGGAGTTGGTGCTGGTAATACACCTGCAATTATAGATGAAACTGCTGACATTCAGATGGCGGTTTCCTCAATAATTATGTCTAAAACTTTTGATAATGGAATGATTTGCGCATCGGAACAGTCGATTGTAGTACTTAAAGATATTTATAGCAAAGTTATTGAAGAATTAATTTTACGTGGTGTATATGTTCTAAACAAAGACGAAAAAATAAAAATAGCAAAAATAATAATAATTGATGGTAAATTAAACCCTGAGATTGTTGGTCAGCCGGCGTACAAAATAGCTGAAATAGTTGGAATTAAAGTTTCTAAAAACATAAAAATTCTTGCGGGTGAAGTTACAAAAATTGATTTAGATGAAGCGTTTGCGTATGAAAAATTATCTCCGGTGATTGCTATTTATAGAGCAGAAAATTTTGAAGATGCTGTTGAAAAAGCTCATCAGCTTGTGGAATTAGGAGGAGCAGGGCATACATCCGTTCTTTATACTGATGAAAGAAAACAAGATAGAATTAATGTATTTGCAAAAAAATTACATACAGGTCGAATTTTGATTAATACGCCATCATCTCAAGGGGCAATCGGTGATATATATAATTTTAAGTTGGAGCCGTCGTTGACGCTTGGATGCGGCTCATGGGGAGGTAATTCTGTGAGCGAAAATGTTGGCATAAAACATTTATTGAATTATAAAACCGTTGCAGAACGGAGAGAAAATATGTTGTGGTTTAAGATTCCCGCAAAAATTTATTTTAAGAGAGGTGCCACGGACTTGGCACTGCGCGAATTAGAAGGTAAAAAACGTGCATTTATTGTTACTGATAGATTTTTGTTTAACTCAGGCGCAATCTATAATATTACAAAAGTGTTGGAATGTATTAACATTGATTATCAAATATTTTTTGATGTTGAACCTGATCCTACAGTTTCGACAATAAAAGAAGCTTTGAATATGCTTAGAACTTATGAACCTGATGTAATTATTGCATTTGGTGGTGGATCTCCAATTGATGCTGCAAAAATCATGTGGCTTATGTATGAGTACCCTGAAACGGATTTTGCGGATATATCCATGCGTTTTATGGATATAAGGAAAAGGGTATGCGAGGTTCCCGAGTTGGGTAAAAAAGCACAGTTAATCGCAATTCCTACAACTTCAGGTACTGGCTCAGAAGTAACCCCGTTTGCTGTAATTACGGATGATAAAACGCATGTTAAGTATCCGATTGCCGATTATGCGCTAACTCCTAATATGGCGATTATTGATCCTAATTTCGTGGATTCCATGCCAAAGGGGCTATGTGCTGCATCGGGCATTGATGCTTTAACTCATACAGTTGAAGCCTATGTATCTATTATGGCCACAAATTTTACAAATTCTCCAGCATTAGAAGCTACAAAATTGATATTTAGATATCTTCCGCGCTCTTATTCTGGTGGAAAAGAAGATCCTGTTGCAAGAGAAAAAATGCACTATGCATCAACGCTTGCAGGAATGGCTTTCGCAAACGCTTTTCTTGGTTTATGTCACTCCATAGCTCATAAACTTGGTGCTGCGTTTAGTATTCCTCATGGAATTGCCAACGCCTTGATTATCAATCAGGTTATTGAATACAATGCCACCGATTGTCCTAAGAAGCAAGCGGTATTTCCACAATATAAATTTCCTAATGCTAAAGCTAAGTATGGTCAAATTGCTGACGAGTTGTGTCTTGGAGGTAAAAATGATGATGAAAAAGTTAATTTGTTGATTGATGCGATAACTGAGCTTAAGAAAGATATACAAATTCCTCTTTCAATTAGAGATGCTGGTGTAGCGGAAAAAGATTTTTATAACAAATTAGATAATCTCGTAGAGCAAGCATTTGACGATCAGTGTACAGGAGCAAATCCAGTATATCCTTTGATGGAAGATATAAAAGCTATTTTGATTAAGGCTTATAGTGGGGAAATCTAGTATGGATGCAATATGATGATTAAAAATGAATAAAAATCAAGAAATATATTTTAGAAAAGAAGTTCTTGAAAGGATTGTAAATGCATTTTTCTCCAAAAATTTTGAGGAGAGCGTGCGTCTTATCCCTTTTGATATGCATCCTAAAGGTAATAAGATTCTTTATCGGTGCTGTATTTATAAAGAACGAGCTATTCTCAAGGGTCGTGTTATAGCAGGATTGGGGTTTTCCATAGAGGGAGACGATGAAACATTTGAGCTTTCCAAATATGCAAAAGAATGCCTTGAACGCGAAAAACTTGATGAAAATCCGCTTACGGTTGCTGAAAATGCATGTCGAGGTTGCGTTCCAAATAAAATTTATGTAACAGATTTATGCCAAGGATGTGTGGCTAGTTTGTGCCGCAGTGCGTGTAAATTCGGGGCAGTAGATATAGTTAATGGTAAATCTGTAATAGATCCAGCTAAGTGTAAAAATTGCAAAATGTGTATAGCAGCTTGTCCGTATAATGCGATTGTTAAAATAGTTGTTCCTTGTGAGGAAGCGTGTCCTGTTGATGCCATTAAAAAAAATGAAAATGGTACAGCTCAAATTGATTATGGTAGTTGCATATACTGCGGTAAGTGCATGGTAAGTTGTCCCTTTGGTGCTGTTTGCGAAAAAAGTCAAATTATAGATGTATTGAAAAACATTGCTTCTGGGAAGAAAGTTATAGCATTGATAGCACCTTCCATAGTAGGCCAATTTGAGGGGACTGTTTATCAACTAAAGTCAGCGATGATGAGAGCTGGTTTTTGGGATGTATATGAGGTTGCGCAGGGTGCGGATATAACTATTAAAAACGAAGCTCAAGAATTTAAAGAGAGAATGAAGTCTGGAGCCTCCTTTATGACGACTTCTTGTTGTGCAGGGTATAATCAGTTCATAAAAAAACATTTACCTAAACTAAAGGTGTTTATATCTAGTGCCAAGACGCCACTTTATTATATTGCTCAAAAAGTAAAAATGATTCATCCAGATGCTATAAACGTTTTCATAAGTCCTTGTGTTGCAAAAAAGATAGAAGCTAATGAAAATAAAAATATTGATTATGTAATAAATTATGAAGAACTCTGGGCATTGTTTGCCAAGAAAGATATTGTAGTACGGGATTGTATGGAAGAAAAATTTGATGTTGAAAGTTCAAAACAGGGGCGGGGATTTGGGGTTACACGTGGAGTTGCTGGTGCTGTGGCAAAACTTCTTGAAGGGTCTAATGAGGTTGTAAAACCTTGTGTAATTAATGGGTTGAATAAGGAGACCATTAAATATTTAAAGAAAATACTCAAGGAACAAAAATGTACAGAAGGGAATTTGATAGAGGTTATGGGCTGCGAAGGTGGTTGCATAGGTGGTAATGCAACTATTTGTATGCCTGGAGTTGCTAGTAAAGTAATAAAAGAGTTTTTAAGTAAAAGCGAAGATATAAAATTGTAAATGAAATGATAAGAAGTTGTATTTTAATTAAGAATAAGGTCCAATGATCACAGGAGGAAATTTTTAGGAAGAGCTTAAGACATGCTGAAACATTACTTGTTGAACCAAGAAGAGTCCAAAGTGAGTAAGATAAAATAATAGCCAAAGGAGGTATTGGCATCATGTTATCAAAATTTATGAAATTGTCAACAGTGTGCGTAGTTATTCCATTATTTTATGGTTTTGTTAGCGAAGCTGCAGGGGGATATAATGCAACACGTGGAAATGACGAAACAGATTGGGAAAACCGAAATCACGGTATTGGAAGGGGCTGATATTGTAAATCTGGGAGGAGCCACGGTTGATGCGATAGTAAATGCAGCTAACTACGGACTTCAAGGAGGCGGCGGTGTTTGTGGCGCGATATTTAAAGCAGCTGGAAAAAAGGAGTTGAAACAGGAATGTAATCAATTCGAGAAAATATGTGGTAGATATCGATGTCATACAGGTGGAGCTAAAGTTACTGATGCGTTTTCTCTGCGAAAACAAGGAATTAAGTGGATTGTCCATGCTGTGGGTCCCAATTTAAAAGGTGGTCTCCGGGGTAATATTGATAAATCCGGGCAAGACGTGTGTTATACCCTGGGAAGCAGTGAAGCTAGAGAGGCTTTGAAAGACGCTTACACTAGTGCCTTAAGTGAGTTGAAAAAGAAGGATTCTACAGCAAAAAGTATAGTCTTTCCCTGTATATCAACTAGTATATTCGGGTATCCTAGAAACGAAGCTGCTGGTGTTGCATTGGAAGCTGTGCGGGAATATGTTGAGGGTCATTCAGATGATTATGATAAAATAATTTTAGCTTGTTTGGATGAGGAAGATTACAAAGAGTATATGTCTCTCCATTTTTTCAGCGACGGAAATGATCAACAAAAAAAACCAATCGTTGGGGGTAATGTAGGACAAGGACAAGTACCAGAAATAGGGCAAGAAGTTCGTGGTGAGGAGCAACCTGAACCAAATGGAGATGATGATGTAGATCAAGTACAAGTACCAGAAATAGGGCAAGAAGTTCAAGGCGCGGAGCAACTTAAACTAGATGAAAAAGCAGGATTAAGATTATTAAAAAAATCCATCGAAAAAATATTTGAAGTTAGTGATAAAATAAGCGATAAAATAAAAGATCAAGTTTTGGCAAAAGCGTGTGTTTGTGCGCTTTCGGCAAGTAGTGATGCAAAAAAGAGGGAAGATGCGGATAAATTAAAAAGTATGCTTGATGAGGTAAAAGAATTAGAAGATAGCAAAGAAGAAAAATCAGAAGAGAATAAGAGCAGAATGAGTGATTTGATGAAGTTTGTAGAAAGGTTAAAAGCAGAAATGGATCAAGCAGATAGGGATTGGTTTAATGAGATAATACAAGGTTTAACAAGAGAAATGGGAAAAGAGGCAGATGGAGAGGATTCAAAATTCAAAAAACAGATTGTGGCCATTAAAGCTAGGATAGAAGATTTGAAAAAAGGGAAAGAAGGAAACGAGAAAATTTGGGAAGGAATAATAACAGGTGGAATGGGATTAGTTATGGAGAAGTATAGTCTTAACAAAGCGTTAAAGATGAATTACAAAGGACTGAAAGGAGAAGTACAAGGACATTTAGGATTCGTAGGTAACATGTTGAGAAGTGTATGTAATGGGAACAGTTGTGGCGAAGAAGTATTTAGGGAGATGTCGATAGGAGGATTGGTGAGAGGAGAAGGAGAAGTTCTTAAGAAG
>JAITTL010000002.1 GCA_031286985.1 Endomicrobium sp. | reverse complement strand
CTAGGCGTTTACACAGATCCTGTTTTTGATCCGCTCTTTTTTCCGGAGTTTGCGCATAATTCTCACACAACTCAATAAGTCTCTTGTCCTCTTCCGTTTTTTGCGCCTTCTTTTTAATCCTCTCTATATCTGCAAGATAATATCGAGGCTTAATCTCCTCACCGCGTGGTATTCTAAATCGCTTCCCTTCTTTCACCCATCGCTGCTTAATCTGTTCAAGCTTCCATTCCTCATATTCACCATTTGAGTGTGATGATGGCTTAATCCCTTGACACTGCTCCTTTTCTAATTGTTTAGCTTTTTCCAGCAATTCCTCTTTTTCTTTAAAGTCTTGCTTAAATATCTCCGATTGCGCAAACCAGTACTTGTCCTGCTGTGATGGATGTCCTTTCCGTTCGTTTAATTTTTGCAAAACTTCCTGTTGTCGTTGCTCCATCCCCTCCAAGTCCAAGGATAGCTTCGGTCGTGATAATTGCGGCCGTGATCTTTGTTGTACTCCTGGAGGTGCTACTGTTGCTACTTCCATTTCTAATTCTAACATTGCTACTGGTTGCGGTTGGTGCGGCAACTTCAAAAGTTCTTCGTTCAGACGTTTTTTCACCTCTTCCCAAAGCTCGAAATTATCATTAGCCCTATAATGCATCCCTACACAAACTCTATTGCCTTTGCCGATCGACTTCCTTTTTTCTTCAATTCCATTTCTTATTTTACAGAACAAATTTTCGTTTTTTTGCTCCGTTTCTAACTGAGAAAATACCAATAAAAGAGCATCCCTTTCAGCCTCATTACTTAACCAAATTGCCTCTTCTTGCCATGAACACTTACAAGGTACCTCGAGGACGTTAGGGACAAACACACCTCTCCTCCTAACCAATTTCCCTATCAACTCACAATATTCATGTATATCTGTAGACACATTCTTCTTAACTGTAAATAACAACTCACTTCTCGATAGACTTATCCCAAGAATACACACTATACTCAAAATCACAAACATTCTTATCTTCTTGTTTCCAAATCCTAAAACCATTCTCTTTCCTATTCTATTCTTTATTTTTTTCTTCTTTCCAATAACCAACACACCTTTCTCCTTTTCTCTTTCAACCGCTCTCTCTTTTTTTCTACACAATTCTACTGTACTGCATAGTAAACCGTCTCTCTTTTCTTTCTCTTTAAAATCCAATCTCTCTCTGCTCTCGCTTCTTTCGCAAATAAACTTCATCTTTACCAAAACCCAGCCTACATCTACAAACATATCTCCTTCTGCTGCAGACTTCCTATCATCAACCTGTATTGCGCCATAAACCAAAGTAGTTTTATAGCCTATTTTCTTGGTGAATGACTCTAAAAAAAGAAATAAATTTTTGAAAAAACCTCATTATCAACAAATAGTAAAACTATAAGCTCAAAAATTACCGAAATATTTAAGGTTGTTAAAACTGTTAAATTATATCTAACACCTATATAAAATGTTTTTGATGTATCAAAAATAAATCGGGCAAATCAAGTCAAAACTAATTTCTTTCCCGAAAATAAACAAAAAAGAGTAAATCTAAACATCGTCATTATCAGCAGAAACATATAAGATCAAGCGAAATTATTTTTCCAAACAATCATTTAATTTTTTTGTAATACTTGCTTCTGTAAATTATTTTTCTAACATGTGGTTCTACTAAAAATGGGTTATATATAGCTAATCATTCCACAAAATCAACAGCATTTTGGAAAATAATTTTCCCCCAACCATATTTTTTATCAGCACAACATTCTCTGGCAGGATGTTGTAAAGCAAAAATATATCTCTCAGGGTGAGGCATGAGCCCAAAAACATTTCCTTTGATATTACATATCCCAGCTATCTGCTGTATGGAGCCATTTGGACACAAAGGATACGCAGGCTTGTTTCCATCTTTTGTAGAATACCTAAAAACTATTTGATTATTTCTGTTTAAGGATTTTAAAATTTTTTGATTTTTTGTAATAAATTTGCCTTCGCCATGAGCCACAGGGAGATTAATAACATTTGGTAAATTTTTTGTCCAAATACAGTTGGATTCATTTTTAATTTTTTTTTCTATTTTTAAATAAACCCATCGACATTCAAATTTATTGGAACTATTGTACGAGAGCGTAGCGATTTGTTCGAAAAGTTCAGGATCCGGCAACAAACCCATTTTAACCAAAACTTGAAATCCGTTACATATCCCTATAACGGGGTTACCTCTTAGCACAAATTTTCTAATTCTGTCACTAAGTTTATTCTTAATTTCATTTGCCAAAACCCTGCCAGAAGCTATATCATCGCCATAAGAAAATCCTCCAGGAAGTGCTAAAATGTCGTATTCAAAAATTTTATCCTTTCTCCCAGCAAGGAGCGAATTAATATGCACACGGTCCACGACAGCTCCACACAACTCAAAAGCAAACTGTGTTTCATAATCACAATTCGTACCTGCTGCTCTTAAAATTAATACTTTGACTTTTTTCATATTTAAATTACACTTTCTCTATGTCTTTTCCCAGGACAATTTCACCAAAAGAGTGGTTAATCACTATACTATCCACCGGTTAATGTACTCCGCCAAAAATTTAACAATACTTCAGGTTTTTCTTGCACATATATTCCATTTTTTTTACTTTCAAAAATTACTCTTTTTTCATCCATCACATAACCTACTTCAGAAAAAATTGAACCTTTAAAAATTTCTATAAATTCAGCTTGGTTATCAGGTTTTACCTCAACCACAAATCTGCCATTTGATTCCGAAAACAATATTTCAACCGCAGTTAATAGATCAACTTTTTCAGTTTTAATAACATCTATATCTATCTTTACACCCTTATTTGCCGCAAAAGCCATTTCGCTTATTGCAACAGCAATCCCGCCTTCGCAACAATCATGGCAAGATTCTATTAATTTTTTACTTATAGCATGATAAATCTTTTTCATTATAATTTTTGATTCTTTTGGATACACATCTGGGATAATGCCATTTTTGATATTCTTTATTTTTGTAAATACAGATCCACCTAATTCGTTTCTTGTAACTCCAAGAACAAATATTTTATTCCCTTCAGCTTTCAGAGGCATTGTTACTGTATTTTCTACATTTTTAATAATCCCCATTGCAGATATCATAAGTACAGGAGGGATAGAGTATTTTTTACCTTTCATAGAATATTCATTATGCAAACTATCTTTTCCAGATATAAAAGGGACACCAAAAGCTTTTGACATATCATAACAAGCTTTTGCTGCCCGTACCAAACTTCCCAAAATTTCAGGATTATTGGGATTTCCCCAACAAAAATTATCCAAAATCGATATTTTTTCAATATCAGCTCCAACACTAACAGCATTTCTTAATGATTCTTCTATAGCAGATGCCGCCATTTTATAAGTATTTACTTTTCCATATTGAGGATTTAATCCATTAGCTAAAACAATACCTTTTTTTGTGCCTTTAACAACAGTATAGGGGAAAATAATAGCAGCATCGCCAGGCCCTGATACTTCTATACCATTTCCATGTAATGGTTTTACAATGGTTTGCCCCTGAACTTCATGATCATACTGCCTTATAATCCATTCCCTAGAACAAACGTTTAAATCCGAGAGCGAAGCTTTCAAGACTTTTAAAATTTCGGAGGAACCCATTTTAATTGGTTTTTGTACTTTTTCTTCTCTTATTTTGTAAACCGCACACCTTATGGGCCTAGGAACCCCATTATGAAGAAAAGACATGTCAATATTTACCACAACATTGTCGTTGTACATAATGGTCAACTTTTCATCATTTGTGAATTTACCAACAACAACAGCTTCAACATCTTCTTTCTTAAATATCTCAATTATCTTTTCTTTATTTTCTGGAGGAACTGCAAAAACCATTCTCTCCTGGGCTTCTGAAACCCATATCTCCCAAGGATGCAACCCATCATATTTCAAAGGCACCTTGTCAAGATAAACAATTGCTCCTGTTTTTTCCCCAAGTTCACCAATAGCGCTGGATAAACCTCCGGCACCGCAATCAGTAACTCCTCTATAGAGATTCAAATCTCTTGCTTTAAGCATAGCATCTAAAACTTTCTTTTCAATTATTGGGTTGCCTATCTGAACTGCATTTACATCAGATTTACTTTCGAGCCGCGCTGAAGAAAACGTAGCTCCATGAATTCCATCTCTACCAGTTTTTCCACCAACAACTAAAATAAAATCTCCAGAAACAACTTTTTTTGCTATTTTATTTTTAGGTATTATTCCCATCGTTCCACAGAAAACAAGTGGATTTGCCATGTAGCCATCATCAAAATAAACAGCCCCATTTACAGTGGGAATGCCCATCCTGTTTCCATAGTCTCTAACACCTGAAACAACACCACTCATTATTCTTTTTGGATGATGTATCCCTGCAGGAATTTTTGAAATTTTTGTGGTTGGATTTCCAAAACAAAAAACATCTGTATTAGCTAAAGGTTTTGCGCCAAGCCCAACTCCTAAAATATCCCTTATAACACCACCCATCCCGGTTGCGGCACCACCGTATGGCTCAAGAGCCGATGGATGGTTATGCGTTTCTACTTTAAAAGCCACACCATTTTTGGAATCAAAATCGATAATTCCAGCATTATCATTAAAAACAGATAGACACCATTTTTTATTCAATTCAACAGTAGCTTTGAAAATTGTTTCTTTTAAAAGGTTGTCATATCTTTTTTTCACCGTTGTGTATGTAATATGGCTAGAGTTACTATCTTTTTTAACACCTGAATTTTTATACGATAAAACTGGAGAAATTTCTGTATAATCCACAGGTCCTGTCAATGTTTTATGTTTACAATGCTCGCTCCAAGTTTGCGCTATAGTTTCTATTTCAACGTCAGTTGGATCTCTCTTAAGTTTTTTAAAGTAACACTGAATCGCTTGCATTTCTACAAGTGATAAATAAAGTGCGTTATTTTTGCTCAACTCTACCAATTGGTCATCTGATAAATTAAATATTTTAATGACTTTACAATCATTCGTACTTATCACTTTATCTCATACTCTTGCACTAATGTATTTGCCAACAATTTTGTCACTATAGTATCTAAAATCGCTCGCGAAATAGTACCATACAGACAGTATTTATGACCTGCTTTAACCTTAACATCTTTTGTAATACCTAAATCTTTTACGGCCTTTACTATACTTTCTGCTACAGTATCTGTAACGCCTTTTTTATACCAAATTTCTATGATTGAAACAGAAGAACTCAAGGATGGTACACTAGAATTGACATTTATCGAATTTAAATCAGAACATCTACTTACAGTGCAAAATTCAGTTACCTTGTCGCTCAACAATTCTGAAGCTATTTTTTCGACATCTTCAATCTTTACATCACCATCGATAAGATACAGTGGGCAATATTCAATTTTTGCTATATTTTTAATCCCAAGCCATGAAATATCGGACAAAACTTGCGATCCTTTTGGATTTTTAAAACATTTCTTCATGAAAACTTCTATTCTAAACATTTAGAATTTTTTTCCAGTTAATTTCTCGTACACGTTAATGTATTTTTTCATCGTTTTTTCAACAATATCTTTTGGCAACTCTGGAGCAGGTGATGATTTATCCCACTTTATGAACTCAAGATAATCTCTTACATACTGTTTATCTAAACTATCTTGAGCTTTTCCTTCAACGTATTTGCGTACTTCCCAAAATCTTGAAGAATCTGGTGTAAAAATTTCATCAATCAATATTAACTGATTATCGTAAAAACCAAACTCCAGTTTTGTATCTGCAAGTATGATACCTTGAGAAATCGCATATTGGCTTACTTTTTTATATAACTCAATAGAAATTGTGTTTAATTGTTCCGCTGTTCCTTTTCCAATTCTTTCTGCTGTTTCATCAAAAGAAATATTTTCATCATGTTTATTACTATCCTCTTTACTAGATGGTGTAAAAATAGGCACGGACAATTTTGAAGATTCTGCAAGCCCATTTGGTAATCTTATACCACAAATCGTTCCAGATTTTTGATATTCTTTCCACCCTGACCCTGCAAGGTACCCTCTAACTATACACTCTATACCAATTCTATTTGCCTTTTTTACTATCATTGATCTATCGCGCAAATACTCATGCTGTTTAAGTCCGGTAGGGAAAGAACCAAAATCTCCTGTAATAATATGGTTTGGAATTATTCCTTGCACAAAATCAAACCAAAACATAGAAAGTTTATGTAAGATTTTTCCTTTACCAGGAATTACCGTCGCAAGCACATGATCGAAAGCCGAAATTCTATCAGAAGCAACAATTAAGTAACTTTGACCTAAATCATACACATCCCTAACCTTACCCCTATGAACTAAGGGAAAGTTTATTGTGTATTTTTGATCAGTCATCTTAATTCTCCTTTTCTTTTAGGCAGCCTTACCCGATATACAACGTGTTTGTGTTGTATTGTCCCTTGATACTTTGATAGAATGGAGCCAGTGCGGATTGTAGTAATTCAAACATAAAAAAGTCAAATCCCCTAGATTTTGTAGGTTTGTTTTGGAATACATGCTGTCTGTAAGTTACTTTTTATGATAAATTTTTTTAATTTTGAAAAATATTTTGATTGTCTAATTAAAATAATACCATTGAACATAGTGGCCCTTGCCACAATGACGATCTATAGATTGTTCTTTTTTTTATACTTTCAAAATGTCTCATCGTTGAAAGGTCTTTACTGTTATATTTTGAAGGCGTTTATTTTAGGAGCTCGATTTGATCTTGTAATTCTTGCCTATATAAATTCCATTGTTGTGCTTATTTTTACGGTCTTTTTGTTAATAAAAAACTTAAAATTATTTAAAGTTACTGTGTTTTTTATTAGAATCTATTACCTGATAGCGTTTATGACAATTGCACTACTAAATGCGACAGACTTTGGGTTTTATGCCTGTTTTGGCGATCACATAAACATCTTATTTTTTGACTTTTTTGCCGACGATACATTTGCTTTGATAAAAACGATAATATATGACCACCGGTTCTCGATAGCTTTGGTGATTTTAACGATTTTTGGATTTGGGATATACAAATTAATTTTATTGACTGAAAAAAAATTGGTGGATAAGCGTTGTTTTGTAGACACATCTTTTTGGAGCACATTTGCTAAAGTATTCATAATTGTGCTTGTACCTTTCTTAACATTTTTCCTTGCGCGTGGAACAGTGTCAATGTTTCCTTTGGGAAAATTTCATGCACAAATATCACCAACCAAATTTATAAACGATGTTCCCCTGACAAGCGTACATGCCCTGCTGGATGCAATAGAGGCAAAAACAGAACAAAAAGACAACAAAATTGACATTGCACAGAAACTTAAAATCAACAAAGATGATATCTCCCTTTCAATATTTAATAAAATTTCTATAGAAAATGAAGTCGCAAAAAAAATAGAACCTAACGTGGTATTTATTGTTCTAGAGGGCTTTGGGGAATTACCTCTCTTGTACAACAGCGATAATTTTGATGTGCTAGGGGAGTTAAAACAACATTTTGATGAAGATATAGTCCTTTACAATTTTTTAGCAGCAGGTGTAATAACCATACATTGTTTGGAGTCAACCATACTCAACATACCACAGAGACAGTTTTCTCTGCAAGTTACTCAAAGTTCTAGTGCATTTAAGTCTTTTTCGAGTTCTTTAGCTCTACCTTACAAGAGGGCTGGATACCTTACAAAAGCGGTGTATGGCGGGAGTCTTGCATGGCGTGGTATTGATAAATTTTTAGAAGCACAAGGATTTGACGAAACCTATGGTGAAGGTTCAATAAAAAACGAATACCGCCATGAGTGGGGTATAAACGACGCTCAGTTTTTCGAAATTGTTTTAAGGGAGCTTAAAAACAATACTGGAACTCCAAAACTTATTTACGCAATGTCAACAGGAACACACCCTCCCTATAAAACACCACCCTATTTTAAGCCTTTAAAACTCGAAATACCAAAGGAACTCGCGCAAATGATGTTAAACGAAAAAAAATATGGGAAAAAAATTTTCGAGTGTTATCAGTTCACAAACAGAGAAACAGCAAAATTTTTAAACATTATAAAAAATTCACCATTAGCTGAAAACACTATCGTTGTGATCACAGGAGACCACAATCTTAGAGAATTGAAAATATCAACTCATGAAGAATTGTTTAAAAAATATGCAGTTCCATTGTATATGTATATACCCCCAAAATTAAAAAAATCGATCAACACAGATATTACAGCATGCCATATTGATATAGCTCCTACTCTTTACGATCTGTCACTTTCACAAGCGGAGTATACAGCTGCAGGAATAAGTCTACTAGACTCCACAAAGCAACACATAGCATTTAACAGTGACGGGTTTATTTTATCAAACGATAAAGCTATTTTGTACAATGCAGAAACCGGAACTACTTTATGTTTTACTTTCAACGCAAAAACCAAAATACTTTCTAGAACTAATGAAACTCAAACTCACAAAGAAATGCTAGAGTATTATAAAAAAATACTTGCAACAACAGACACATATTTAAACCAAAAATAATGGTGCATATTTACAGTCAATATTTTGAAAGGACTTACACTAAATAAATTTATTACAAAAAGAGTACAATGTTTCTCAATTAATCTAATTTTTTGGGTATGTCACGACTAGGATTGCATATATAAAAATATATCTAAAAAATATCAATTGAGATGGGACAATGATCTGATCCCAACACTGATTTTTTAATATCTGCAGACTTTAAGTACTTAATCAACTGTTGTGTTATAAAAAAATAATCTATTCTCCAGCCCATATTTCTTGATCTGGCAGATGTTTTATAGTCCCACCAAGTGTAATTACCTGATTCTTTATTGAACCACCTAAACGCGTCAACAAAACCTGCAGAAACAAGATCGTCAAGTTTCTCTCTTTCTGCAGGCATAAAACCAGAGATTTTTTCGTTTTCTTTCGGCCTTGCTAAATCTATCGGAAAATGGGCGGTATTATAGTCACCGCATATAACAACTGCTTTATTTTTGAATTGTTCGAGATACCTGATAAAACAATCGTAGAATTTGATCTTGTACTCAAAACGTTCTAAAGAAGAACCGCCATTTGGGAAGTAAACGTTAAACATTATAAAATCTTTAAAATAAAGGCACAAGATTCTACCTTCGTTGTCAAAAATATCATTCTTTATACTTGTGCTGACTAATTCCGGTTTGATTTTTGACCAAACAGCAACACCGCTATAGCCTTTCTTTTGCGCACAAGAACAACAGAAATAATATCCTTTAATTTTCTTTAAATCTTTAGGAAATTGTAATTCATCAGCTTTGGTTTCCTGCACACACAAAATATCAGCATTTTCATTTTTAACCCAATCAACGAAATCTTTTCTGTATATCGCTCTTATACCGTTCACATTCCACGAAACAATTTTCAAGTAGAACACCTTCCACTTAATTTACACGTCACAGCACGAACATGCAACTACACCAAAATAACCTCAAAACACGCATGCAACAACCTCCCAAACAGAAGTTGCTACAAATCTTTATTTTTTAGTTGTTCTTCAGTATAATCCATCATTCTTTTTTCAGGTCTACCCATGATTCGGCGAAGGAAACATCTAAATTTGTCCATATATTCAAATATTGAAGGAACCACAATCAGTGTAAGAACTGTGGAACTTATCACCCCGCCTATTACAACAATCCCCATACCTTTTCTGAATTGACCAACTTCGCTAAGTCCTAAAGCCGTAGGAAGCATACCAGCAACAAGTGCAAAAGAGGTCATAAGTATAGGTCTTAACCTTACGGTGCAAGCCTTTATTACAGAATCATCCATACTTAATCCTACACGTATCTGCTGTTGTATGTAGTCCACCAAGAGAATTGAGTTTTTCGCAACAATACCAAGTAGCATTATCATGCCTATAAGAGTGAACATATCAATCGGCTGATTTGATATCAACAAAGCAATAAGACCTCCAACAATTGCAAGAGGAAGAGCTGTCATAATTGTAAGAGGTGTTACAATAGACTCATACAAACTTGCAAGCACCATAAATATGAGTAATACAGAAAAACATCCAGCAATACCCATATCTTTCTGCATATCGACCATATCTTCAGCGTGCCCCGAAAATGCATATTTTATATTTTTCCACTTTACCAAATTTCTATGATTGGATTTTTTTTCTTCAAAAATCTTTACAGCCCGTTTTCTAATTTCTTCAACAGTGCCTTCCTTAGAAACATTCCCCTCAACAGTGACATAGCAAGACCTATCCTTTCTAAATATCTCAGTGGGGCTTAAGATATTTTTAGCAGATGCAACATTTTTAAGTTTTACAAGCTTCTCATTAACATTCTTCACATATATCGTGTCAAAATCCTTTGCCACATCTTTTTGGTTATCTTGAAGTTTAACTAAAATATCATACTCCAACCCATTTTCCCTGTACTTACCAGCCTCAACACCATTAATCATAGCTTTTATTTCTTTTCCAGCAACAACGGAATTCACACCAAGCATCTTCATTTTTTGAGGATCCATTTGTACGTGAATTTCAGGCTTTCCTGGGTTATAATTTGAATGCACATCAACAAAATTAGGTATAGTCTTACATTCTTCCATAAGTTGATTTGCAACATCATGTAGAACCTCTAATCCTTCACCACTAAGTTCCATAACAAATTCGCTCTCACTACCACCAATGCCATTATTATCGATTGAAAAATCAAGTTTATCGCCGAATTGATCATTCAAAATCTTTCTAAAATGATCCTTCATTTCTAGACTTGAACGCGTCCTTTTTAGATGACTTGCGGACCCATGTAATCCACGAAACGGGATCAATTTCACATATATAACTGATTCATTTGAAGAAGAATTTATTCCACTTCCACCTACGCTGGAAGAAGCAAATTCCACATTTAAGTCACTCATAACTACTTCTTCTACTAATTTTGTATATTTATCCATTTGATCCAGAGACGTCCCAGGATCAAATTTAACCTTAATATTAAATTCACCAGATTCTGAAGCAGGCATAAACGTAGTTTTAAGATATCTTATTGCTACCATACCTGTGCCAACAGCTATAAAAAATGTAATAAATAACGTAATAAATTTCAAACTTATACCAAATTTCTTACCCCTTAAAACGAACGAAATCATTTTTTCGTATATACGTTCAATAAAGCTAAAAGCTTTATCAAACCAATTAACAGTAAGCATTCTAAAAATTCTAATAATAGTTTCTAAAATTGCCCATTTTTTTGAAATCTTTTTACTATGTTCAGGAATAATATAGGCAGAGAGCATTGGGGCTATTGTTAATGCATCAAAAATGGATATAACCATTGCAAAAACTACCGTTAAACCAAACTCCTTGAACATCCGCCCTAAAATTCCTCTTAAAAAGGCGACTGGAAGAAACACAACTATAACGGCAACCGTAGTGGCAATAACTGCAGAAGTAACTTCATTTGTTCCATCAATTGCAGATTTTAGTGGAGATAGTCCTTTTTCGTAATGCCTAAATATATTTTCACGCACAACGATAGCGTCATCTATCAAAAGTCCGACAGCAAGAGATAAAGACATTAATGAAAAAACGTTTAAACTAAATCCAAAAACATACATGAAAACAAACGACCCTATCAAACTATTTGGAAGAGATAAAGCTGTGATAAAAGTTGAACGCCAACTGCCCAAAAAGAAATAAACAACTACAATGGCGAGAAAAATGCCTTCAAGTATTGTAGATTTTACGTCATCAATATTTGCCTTTACTACACGCGCTGTATCCGAGATTATTGTAAGATGAGGCTTCCCGTTTAATTGTTTATATTTTTCATTTACTTCTGCTATTTTTTTCTTTATTCCACAAGATACAGCAACATCATTTCCTTTTGCTTGTCTGTAAATTTTCAACAAAAGAGCCGGATCATATACAACCTTATCATTTTTTCTAACATCCAATCTTGCTCTTGAAGTTTCTAACTTAATACCATCCTCAACTTCCGCAACATCACGTATCGTGATCGGCCTATCATTACCAACGAATTTTATAACAACATCATTTATCTGTTGTACAGATTTAAACTCACCGACAGTTTTAAATGCTATATCCGTAAAACCTCTAGTAACTACTCCCGATGGAGTATCTGAAGCACTTAATTTTATCTTTTCAGCAAGAGATACAAGACTAAGTTCATGTTCTTTAAGTTTCTCTTTATCCACATTAATGTGAATCTCTCTTTTAGTGTCACCTATGATTTCTATATTAGAAACACCTGACACTTGCGCAAAATCTTTAGAAACAGTGTTTTCTACAAAATCATATAGTTCTCTATGCTTCATGTTTTCGGCCTTTATACTCAACGAAACAATAGGTCTGCTATTAACATCGATTTTCATTATCACAGGTTCTTCTATATCATCCGGGAGAAGAGGTCTTATCTGCCCCATCTTATCCCTAATTTCTTGAGCAGCAATATCAGGATTTTTGGAAAGCTCAAACTCTCCCCAAACTGTGGATAAACCATCTTGATTTATAGATTTAACATGTTTAAGTCCCGAAATACCACTTACCGCATCTTCTATAGGTTTTGTTACAAGTTGCTCTATCTCCGTAACTCCAGCTCCACGATAGCTGGTCCGGACAACAACATACGGCAATTCTATATCAGGGAACATTCTCACACTAAGCTTATCTAATGACAAAACACCCAAAATCAATGTAACAACTAGTATCACCATTACGAAAGTGGGTCGTTTAATTGCCAATTTTGCTAAATTCATATTTTTTTCCTTAATTCGTAAGATTTTTTTTCATTTTTAATATTTATGCCCATCATTATCTTTACTTTTAAAACTTCATACTTAATCACTAGCTGTTTTTTATCATCAATTTCCTAATTGTAGAATGTTTCTACTTGTTCACGTATTTTTATCAACTCAAAGATGCTTTGTAAAACACTCAAAGTGGCATCATCCAAATCTTGCTCAATTTGCAAAACTAAATGTGTAGTACTTCTTCCCCTTCTTAATAAACTTTTACCCTCTTCATGCCTTTGCTGCTGCACGTTTTCTATCTCAAGAGCAAGATCGAATCGCATTTTGGCGTTGGTCCAATCATTTGTAAGCTGAAGCCATTCGTTCTTTTCCTTAAGCACCGCAAAATCCGCAGATCTTTGCGATGCAATTTCCGCCGCATTATATCCTTGATTTATAATTTTTCTAAGTTGAAAATCCAGAGGTAAGGTGTATCTTAAACCAATAGATAAAGATAGTTTATCCCTATTACTCCTAAAACTAAAATGCTCCCCATAGAACAAACCATTAACGGCAAATCCTGCATTAAAAATTAAATCCTGTCCCATCCGGTTCTTGGAAGATACTTTATCATAATAGGACTCTTGAACTTTTTCTAAAGCAGCCAACACATCCATTCTCGTATTTTTTTTATTAAGAGTATTATGACCGTTAGAGTTATTTTTCTTGTCTTTAAATCTTTCGACATCATATTTAATTTTTCCATCTTCAATATTCAAAAACTGGTTAAACGCCATTCGTGCTCTACTTTCATCCTCATAAGCAAGTTTCAAGCTTAACTCCTTCAGCTTGACAGCAGATTGGGATTGGAGTAAGTCTGCTTTCTCAGTTAAATCCATATCGAATCTTTTCTTGTTCCATTTCAGGATTTTTTTTGCCCTTTCTAGCGACATTTTTCTGAATTCTACAACTGTCTTTGCATATGATAAATTCCAATACGCAAGTTTTGCGTTCAATAAAATTTTCTGTTTGTCATATTTCAACAAGTATACAACTGACTTTGTTCTTGTTTTTGCCTTTGCTATGTTCGCTTTTGTACATCTCCCACCTATATCTCTCAATAACGATTGATCTATCTTCATAAATGGAACTGCGTTTTCTATGCTAACACACTTCCCCTCTACGGTACCCAATCCTAGAGAAATTTGCGTACCCGTTGGAACCATTTTGCTTATGCTTGTGTCATAAGTCGCTAAAACCTTACTTTTACCACTCTGAAGATTCCCTTTTCCTCCTACGCTTAAGCGATAAGAATAAACCCTTTCTTCTTCTGCAATTTTACCTTCTTCTGCATCAATTTTTAATTGCAAAGATTTAAGTTCATTATTGTTTTTTTCAACCTCATTTAAAAAATTGCCATAAGTCAGTAGCTCAGGCTCACCTATCAATTGCCCATCTTTCAACTCTGCGCAGCAAACTAAACCAGTAACAAAGGCAAACAAAAGACCACAAAAAATCTTTAACATCTTCATAAAAACTATCTCCAAATACTTTATTTTTCAACTAACTCTAACAAAACTATTACTTCAACATGATACGTTTGAGGAAACATGTCAATCGGCGTAATTTCCTTGACACTGTACTTCTTTTCAACAATAACCTGCAAATCTCTCGCTAACGTTGCCGGGTCACAAGAAACATAAACTATTTTTTTTGCTTTTGATTCAAGCAAAAAATCAACCACATTCTTTGTAAGACCACTTCGCGGAGGATCGACAATTATAATATCAAAACAATTCTTGTTTCTTTTGGTCCAATCCTCTGAAGTAGAAGCATAAAAATCAATATTGCAAATATTGTTTATTGAGGCATTTTCTTTTGCATTGCCCACAGCTTGCTCTACTTGTTCTACACCAATAACTTTTTTAACACTTTGCGCCAGCAAGATCCCAATCGTTCCTATACCACAATACAGATCTAACAAAACATCATTTTTTGACGGACTTAACAACCTTAAAATCTCGTTATAGAGGATTTCTGTCCCTTTTGAATTCGTTTGAAAAAATGAGAACGGAGAAATGTTAAAAAAATAATCTTTCCCTCCAACATAAAGCTTTTCAGTAATAAACGGCTTTCCATGCATAAGAATTAATTTATCTGACAAAATTGTATCAGATTTTTTGTTATTCAGCGTCCAATAAACACTATGCGCAAGCGTATCAAGTTCCTTTATCATAGGAGCCCAAAACACTGGGGTAAGACCAATATCATTTGTAACAATATTGATAAGAAGTTGATTGTTGTTTTGTGCTTTACGTAAAACTAAATGCCTAAAAAATCCACTCTGCCTCTTATTGTCATAAGCTAAAAGATCACTTTCATTTGCAAATCTCTTTACAACATCTATAACACGCAAAAAATCTTTATCTGCAATAAAACAGTTAGAAACAGAAACGTATTTCTTAAAGCTTTTTTTGCGATGAAGTCCTAAATACACAACAACTTTACTTTTTCCTGATTTTTCAAATTTACATGGTGATACATCAAAAAAACTAAACTCCATTTTATTTCTATAATGCCATATCTGCGAACCTATTAACATGTCTGAAACTTTTATATCGATAAAACTTAGAAGCTCTGCTACATACTTTTGTTTGTATTTTATCTGATCTTCATAAGCAGCGTTTTGAAAGGAACATCCCCCACAAGAACCAAAAGCTGGGCACAAAGAGTCTATTCTCTCACTGGATTTCAAAGTAATATCTTTAAGCAACCCCTCCCTGAATGTTTTTTTATCTTTTACAACAAAAACTTCAGCACGCTCTCCCGGGAGAAGACCATCAACGAACACGGCAACCCCATCAGAACACCTACAAAGAGCCCTGCCAGGAAAAACGATTCTCTCCGATGTTACGCTAATGACTTTATTTTTCACAGACATATATCTATATCTTTTTGTAAAGCACTAAATTCCTTTCAACTAATTTTGAATACTTTATTTCCACTGACTCATCAAATCCATTACCTGTAATTAACAAACTGTAAAGGTAATGAAAAAGATATACCCCTTATATAAGCTATAACCTGCTGTAAATCATCCTTTTTAGACGAAATTACCTTAATTTTTGCACCATCTATTTGTGTTTGCACTTTTATCTTTGAGTCTTTTATCAGTTTAACAAGCTCTTTTGCTTTATCTGACGGGAGTCCGGAAATAATTTCAGCAGTTTGTCTAATATAACCTTCAAAAGCGTTTTCTTGTGATTTATAATCTAAAGATCTTATTGAAACACCTCTTTTGGAAAAGCGATCTTCTAAAATATCTTTTAATGCTTTCATTTTATACTCATTGTCTGCAATAAGAATTATCTTCTTGTCACTTTTATTAAACTCTATTGACGATTTACTCCCTTTAAAATCAAACCGGTTCGCAAGTTCCTTTTGCGCTTGATTAACAGCATTATCTACTTCCATCATACTTACTTCGGAAACGATATCAAAAGAGAACTTATCCGCCGCCATACACGTCCTCCCACTTCCGTTAATATTTCCAATTTGTTACTTTATATGATCTAAAATCTCAAACTCATTTTCCTAGACGTCTTTTTTAGAATTTCCTTTGATAACAACATACACGAAGAAAGCAATAAACACCACCATAAACAAATATGCAGGCCAATCTGACGCTAAATCAACATACATCCTCATCACCCCCTAAGATACTTTCGCGCTGCTAAACCAAAAACACAACAAGAGCAACTCTGCGAGATAACAAAATTTTTTTAAATAATCAAGCATTTTATAGACAAACCAAACCTGCTCTGTTATCTCTCAGAAACCCTAGACGTCATTGTACATATTTCTCTTTTTTTTATCAAATTTTTTCTTATTCCAAACTGGTGACATTGAACGTAAACTACTTACAACTTTTTGCAAAACTTTTAGTGTATAATCAACTTCTTCTTGTGTATTATAATGTCCAAAAGAGAATCGGATTGTTCCTTGAGCTGCAACAGGATCAACTCCCATTGCAGATAAAACATGTGACGACTCGGTCGTACCAGAGGCGCACGCAGAGCCCGTAGAAACAGCCACACCGTTCATATCAAGCATAAGGAGTAAAGATTCTCCTTCAACATAGTTAAAACTCACATTTAAAATACTAGATATTGCTTTACTCCCACTCCCATTGACAACAACATCGGAAATTTCATTAAAAATTCCTTCTTTCAGTTTTTCTCTTAAAGCAAAAACATGTCTATCCTTTTCTTCAATTTTATCATTGGATAACTCCAAAGCTTTTGCTAATCCTACAATACCTGGAATATTTTCTGTTCCAGGACGAAGACAATTTTCATGATGCCCACCAAAAACTATCGGTAATATACTGGTACCATTTTTTACGTACAAAACTCCTACGCCTTTAGGTCCATTGAATTTATGTGCTGATATCGCAAGCAAATCAACTCCCAATTCTTTAACATTTAGACGGAGTTTGCCAGCAGTCTGCACAGAATCTGTATGAAAATAAATTTTTTCCTTTCTTTTTTCGTTTATCTTTTTTACTCTAGCTGCAATTTCTTCTATAGGCTGCAACGCACCAACCTCATTATTCGCATGCATTATACTTACAAGTAAAGTATTATCTTTTACTGCCCTTTCAAAATCTTCCATTAAAACCACGCCATCTTTATCAACCTTAAGATAAGTTACTTCATACCCAATTTTTTCAAGATGTTTACACAAATATAGAACAGCATGATGTTCAACCTTGCTTGTAATTATATGTCCTTTTTTTAGGCAGGCACTTAATATTCCCAATATTGCAATATTATCAGATTCTGTGCCACCACTGGTAAAAAATATTTCCTCAGGATTTGCGCCTAACAATATCGCTACTTTCATCCTTGCATCATCCAGAGCTATCTTTGCTTGCCTTCCAAAACAGTGAAGACTTGAGGCATTGCCATATATATTTGAAAAATACGGCTGCATTTCCTTTATAACTTTGGAATCGATAACCGTTGTGGCACTGTTATCTAAATAAACTTTTCTATGTTGCATGGATACCTTCATCAGCGACAGATTTATTTTTTCGTTTTGATAGTTGCTTATTTTTTTTATGTCCATCAAAACTCATTGCAAATAGATAGTCACCATCATTGGTTGAAACAAAAAACAGATTTTTAGTGCTTTTAGGATACAAAGCCGCTTTAATTGATTCTATTCCAGGATTGGTTATGGGCCCAGGTGGAAGCCCAAAATGCATATATGTATTGTAAGGTGAATTAATCCTTGTATCTTCAATAGTAAGATTTGTTTTATTTGTACCAATTGCATACAAAACGGTGACATCTGATTGCAATCTCATATTTTTCTTAAGCCTGTTGTAAAAAACTGATGCTATTGTTGATTTTACTTCAGATTTTACAGCTTCTTTTTCAATAATTGACGCCATTGTGACTATCTTATCAAACGAAATGTTCATTTGTTTCGCTTTTTTGTACATATCAGATGTCATTTTTTTATTAAACTCATTATGCATCATCTCAATCAACTGTTCTTCGCTTACTCCAGGGGTCACAAAATACGTCTCTGGCATTAAATAACCTTCTAAATTTTTATCAATAGCAATTCGAATAAACTTTTCCTTATCAATATTTACAGTTTTAGAAATAATATCCGCAGTCTGTTTTATATTATTTCCTTCCGGAACGGTAAATCGTAATATATTTTTAGAACTATTTTTTAAAACATCTAAGATTTTTAGAATACTGTCTTTTTTTGAAAGCTTATATGCACCAGCTTTAAGTTTGTTTTGTGACCATGTAAGCTTAACCACAGCTAAAAATAACGCTCTTGAACATATAAGTTTATTTTCTTTTAAACGCTCCGCGACCACCGGAAAGCTATCACCTTTTTTAACATTTATTAAAATTTTACTATCCGGTAAAAATAAACCTATACAAACAAAAGCTAGAAGAAACATACTTCCAACTACCAATACAATAATTTCTGTTTTTTTAGTCACAATTTTACGGTATCCTAATTTCGATCGCTACGTAATCACATCTTTAAGTACGGTAGGTATCCAAATACATCTGTAAAATAAGAGTTGCTGAGACCTTATCTTTGAGCCATTTGCGTTTTTGCCTGGGAACATTCCCTTCACAAACAAGTACCCTTTCTGCCTGTGCTGTAGTAAGTCTTTCATCCACCAATGCTATCTTTATATCCGAAAAATTTTTAATTTCCTCCACAACACTATAAATCATCTCAGCCATTTCGCCTTTGGTTCCATTCATATTCACAGGCAACCCAAAAACAAGCATTGAAACACTATTGTTTTTGGCAATTTCTAAAATCTTTAACGCATTATTTTTCAAAGATAAGCTTTCAATGGTGTCAAAAGGACTTGAAATAATTTGCAAAACATCTGTCATGGCAAGACCTATTCTTTTCAAACCATAATCTATACCCATTAATCTGGTCATAACCCCATCCTAAGCTTTGTTTATGTCACTTTTAACTATTTTTCTGCTTCGATATTAAGTATTTTATCACTATCGGTGTAACAAATGTAGTAAGCATTATAACTGCAACCAAAGCACTGTAATCCTGTGATTTAAAAATATTGTTCTTCAAACCAATAGATGCAAATATCAAACCAACTTCGCCTCGAGGAACCATTGAAACCCCGACTAATAACTTATTGACACCTGTTTTAAATACAGCCAACCCTGCAACCGATTTACCAATAAAAGCGACTATGAAAAGAATTCCTATTAAAACCAAAACTTCCCTATTTGCAGCAACAAAAGGATTAAACACGCTTACATCAACATTACTTCCCATCAAAACAAAAAATATAGGCACAAAAAACGCATAAAAGGGCTTTATGTCTCTTTTTATTTCATCTTTTTGCTTTGTTGTCGAGAGAACAAGTCCAGCAACAAACGCACCAACTATGGGAGCAAGCCCTACTTTAGCCGAAAGTGCTGATACAATGAAACAAAAAGCAATGCCAATAACAAACACTATGTGCGACTGTTTCATTTTCGTAATAAGGTTAAAAATTGTTGGAGCTATAAGAATACCAGAAACAACCGATAATATTAAAAACAGTACCGCTTCCGCACTTATGGATGCAATAGTACCAAAAGTAACAGCACAACCTTGAGCAAGTTTTAAGACAATTGCAAGTATTGCAAGTCCTATTACATCATCAATTACAGCAGCTCCAAGTACTATCTTCGCTTCTGTACTTTCAATACGGTTCAGCTCCACAAATACCCTTGCTGTAATACCCACAGACGTCGCTGTAAGAACCGCACCTGCAAAAATTGCCTGTATCTCCGTGAATCCACAATATAAAAATACAAAATATCCTAAAAAATAAGGAATTATCACACCGATAATTGCTACAACTACAGCCCATCCACTTGTCTTAAAAAATTCTTTTATGTCTGTTGACAGCCCCACTTCAAAAAGAAGAATTATTGCCCCAAGCTCAGATATAATTGCCAAAACAGGTGTCTCACAGACAAGCCCCAAAACGCTTGGGCCTACAACAATACCAGCCAAAAGCTCTCCAATTATAGCGCTCTGTCCAAACCTTAAAGCAATCTCACCAAAAACTTTTGCAAAAAAGAGAATACTGACCAAAACCATCAATATCATAAAAATATCATGCATCGCATTGTCCCATCATGTCAAACTACATCTTTCCCATGGGCTATCACATTTAAAAGTTTCACGACAAACTCCCCTTACACAATTTGGGCCTGCATCACAAAATAATAAAGGAGCCTCTTTTTTAACAAGATTTAGCATACAGCACGCCATATCTCTTATCTCCCATTGTGCTCTATTACAGGCTCTCAATGAGAAAAAATGCCTCAACTCTCTTGCGTTCATAGTCATTACTATTTTTGTTGTGGTAGCATTAGGTAAAACGTACCTCACATCTTCTATAGGAATATCAGCATCCAAAAACTCTTCGTATAATTTTTTAACATTTAATAAAAAATCATTGTATTTTTTCAAAACATTATAATTCTTTTTTATTGTTTCAGGAGTTACAAACTCAATACCATTTTTAAATTTTACATATCTTTGACTTTGCACTGAAAAAGAAGCCATTCTATGCCTCGTAAGCTGGATAAGCAAAGCTCGCGATACGCATTCTACTCCAAAAGTAAAAGAAACATGTTCCAAAACTGAATGATGTCCAGATGAAATAACATTGATAAGAAGTTTTTTGATCTTTTCTTCAGTAAATTCTTCTAAAATTTCATCTACACCAGTAACACTATAACATAGCTTCGCAGCCGCAGCGCACACTTTTTCAGGGTTTTCAGTAAATTTTAAAAGGCTCACTTTCATTTTTCCATCCTAATTTCAACTCCACACTCAAATTTTCTCCACGTTACATATAACAAACAACTAAAACCACTTTACACTTCCATTAACTTCTATAGTCTCTTCTCTTTTCCTTCCAAGCGAAACCAGGTCTATTGGAGCACCTACAAGACATTCTAAGCGTTTAACGTATTTTTGCGCATTAATAGGTAATTTTTTGAAATCCGTAACACCTTTAACTTTTCCTTTAAATCCTGGAAATTCTTCATAAACAGGCTTAGCATACTTTTGAACAGTTCTTGATACTGGAAATTCTTTATATATTTTCCCCTTGTACTTATATGCGACACATATCTTAATTCTTTCTATATCTTCCATGCAATCAAGTTTTGTAAGAACCAAACGTTTTATGTCACTCACCCTTACACTATGACGAACAACAACCGCATCAAACCAACCACAACGGCGAGGTCTGCCAGTTGTTGCTCCATATTCTCCGCCTTTTTCCCTTAAAAATTCTCCCATTTTATCAAATAATTCTGAAGCAAATGGCCCCTCACCAACTCTTGTAACATAAGCTTTTACAACCCCTAAAACACTAGCAATTTTGGTGGGCCCTATACCCACTCCAGAACATACTCCACCAGCTATAGGATTGGACGATGTCACAAAAGGATAAGTTCCAAAATCTAAATCCAATAACGAGCCTTGTGCACTTTCAAAAAGTATATTTTTATTATTTCTTATCGCATTTTCAATCATAAGACTTGTATCTGCAACAAAAGGTGTTATAAACTTTAAAAGCTTATTGCGATCTTTTAATATTCCTTTTTTTAACGTTTTAACATTTACTCCATTATTTTTTAGGATTGAATTTTTTTCTTTGAGATTTTCTTCTAAAAGATCCTCAAAAACATCCTTTTCTAAATAATCTATAAGCCTTATTCCTATTCTTTTCACTTTATCACAATAACATGGACCTATACCTCTTTTTGTGGTACCTATTTTTACATTTCCTTCCTCAAGAATACTATCAATAAACTTATGATAAGGAAGTATTATATGAGCTTGCTGACTCACAAATAATCTATCTTTCACTGCAATTCCATTATCATCCAGCATTGCAATTTCGTCTTTTAATGCTATGGGATCAACCACAACACCATTTGCAATCAAACAATATTTTTTAGGAAAAAGTATCCCCGATGGTATCAAATGAAGCACAAAAGGTTTGTCTTTGTAAATTAACGTATGCCCAGCATTATTGCCACCTTGGAATCTAACGATATAATCTGCTTGATTAGCTATATAATGAACAACTTTTCCCTTACCCTCATCTCCCCACTGCGTTCCCAAAACAACTAATGTCGACATGTCACTTTCCTTTATATTTTAAAACACTGCTCCCAACGAGATTTGAACTCGTGTCGCAGGATTGAAAATCCTGTGTCCTAGACCCCTAGACGATGGGAGCATACTGAGCCCGGTGCGGATCGAACGCACGACAACCTCATTAAAAGTGAGGTGCTCTACCTTCTGAGCTACGGGCCCTTCCTTTTCAAAACTGTTTTTACATACATGCAAACGGAGCCTACACATTTCGCATAGGCTCCGTTCTACTCATCCATTAAAACTCTTCTGCTCTTTTCTTACCTGCTTCCTAAAACTTATAATTAAATCCTAAATTTGCACCTATGTCCTGAAAGTGTTCGGCTACAGCATATTTCACCATCACTGATGTCCCAAACCCTTTCCCTAAATCTAAACTTAACCCTAATGCTACTTCTCCTATGTCTTTTCCTTCTTCTGTTCCCTTTCCTTCTTCTGTTCCCTTTCCTCCTACGTTCCCCACTCCCTTTTTCTTCTTCGATTCCTCTCCTATCTTTATCTTCGGTATCTCTCCACTCAACAATCTCCTGTATCCTGCTCTTAACCCCACTACTCCTACCTCTCCCACCTTCGCACTTACTTCCCAGCCTACTCCTAATAACGCCCTGCTGTAATCTCCCTTCTTTATTATCATCTTTTCGTTATCTTCGTCATAACTCTCTGCCGATGCTTCCATTCCTATCCACGGACCTGTAACTATCCTCTCGCTCACTTTTATCTTATACTTCCCCTCTAACTCTCCTCCTATCCCCATACCATTAAACTTACCAGAACAAAACTTCCCAAGTAATTTCTCCACTTTGTACTCATTTAACCTTCCTCTTATCAACATCCTCACCTCAAACCTCGGATCTATATATCCTCCACACAATCCTAACACTCCACTTGCTGCTCTACCTTTGCTTTCTTTTCCTGAAACCGTTTTTCCATCTCCATCCTTTCCCTTTTGTGTCATACTATGAATATCTATCCCTACAAACGCCCCTATCATAAATCCTCTATCTTCTTCCCCCAACCATCTCGTTACTCCTATTACTCCTCCTACCTGACTGTCCTTATGTTCCCCGGGCGACTTCTCTGTCCCTTCTAATGTTATCTGCTTATACTTCCCTTTCCCGTATACCTTCCACCTCCCTCCCTTCTCTTCTTCCTCTTTTACCACTCTCACCATCTCTCTAAATACTTCCTCCCCATAACTTACACTCCCTACGCTCCTTATCATGTTCCCCACAAATCCTAAACTCCATTCCGCTTCGCCTCTCCCTGACTCCGTTCTCTTTTGCTCTTCTGGCACTACTCCTCCCTTCCCCTCTATACTTTTGTTTATATCCACCAGCTTTTTCATCTCCTCTATACCTTCATCCCATCCTTTGCTTTCTCTTACCTCTTTCATCATCTCTTTCTTCCACTCTTCTGTCTCTTCAACTGCCTCTTTACTCCTTCTTCTCATCATCCCTTCTAACTCCATTACCTTTGCCTTTTCCTCAAACTGCTCTTCTATTATCCATGCTACTTCATTTATTGCTTCTTCTTCTTGCTCTGTTAGTTGTTGTTGCTGTACTGCTGCTGTTGCTTCTTCTCCTTCATCTTCTCTTACTGCTGGTTGTTGCTGCTCCTGTTGCTGCTGTTGCTGCACTACTGGTGTCGCTCCCACTTCTCCTCCTACTCCTTCTTCTTCTGATTCCCCTTCCCCTACTTCTGCTGCTTCTACCTCTCCTTCTTTTTCTGTTGCTGCTGGTTGTTGCTGCCGTTGTTGCACTACTGGTGCTGCTGATAGCTGCACTGTTTGTGTTACTTCTTCTTGTCCTTCTCCTGCTTCTATTGCTGCTGCTGGTTGTTGCTGTTGTTGCTGCTCCTGCTGTTGCTGCTGTTGTTGTTGCTGCTGTTGTTGCTGTTGCTGTTGCTGTTGTTGCTGTTGCTGTTGTTGCTGTTGCTGTTGCTGCTGTTGCTGCTCCTGCTGTTGCTGTTGCTGCTGCTGTTGTTGCTCCTGCTGTTGTTGCTGCTGTTGTTGTTGTTGTTGTTCCTGTTCCTGCTGCTGTTGTTGCTGCTGTTGTTGCTGCGGCGGCGGGGGGGGTGCCCCATCATCATAAGGGGGTTCCCAATCATCATAAGGGGATGCCCCATCAGAATCATAATAATCATCTTGCGGCGGCGCGGGGGGCCACCCACCATTATTAGCTCTAGCATTCTGTTTAAACTTCCGCTCAAGACCCCGCTTAATATTCGGCCACTTCCACTCATCATGTATCGACATAAACCTCTGCTTCTGATCCTTCGTCAGATTCCACCGCTCATACAGCAGCGGCTGCCATGGCGGCTGTATGATCCGCTGCCGCCGCAGGTACTGCTGGTGCCACGGCTGCTGCTGCTCCTTCTGCAGCCAATTATTCTCATTCTGCGACAAAGCCAAACGACCCCTTGATATACCAAGCCCTATCATACACATCATACTCAAAATCACTAAAAACCTTTTCTTCCTGTTTACTAATCTAAAAATCATTTCCCTCATCACCATATCTTTTTTTTCTTTATTATTCTTCATTCTTTTTTTCTTCCTTCTCCCTCCTAATCAGCAAACCTTTCTCCTCTTCTCTTCATGCAATTTATACACACCCGTTTCAACTTCTGACCGTATGCAGTTAACGTATGCGTCGGCAGAGCATCGATGACTTCGGAGATTTCACTGTCCGCGTAAACGAAGTTATCTTCTAAGACGACTAATGATGCCTTGTAGATGGAGTAGACACTTAATCTTTTTCAATCAAAATAAGCCTTCTTCAATCCATTCTTTTAGCAGAAATACACCCTCTCCCACAGCACACAACAATCGCATCCCAATCTTTTAGAAACTCCCATCCACAATAATTCTTTGACAATCCTATTTTTATCAACTGTTTTTATATGAAACAATCGACGAAAATTCTATTGCATATGATAATAAATAACTCGTTAAATGAAACTACGCAAATGTAAAAAATTTGTGAACTTTTTACACCTACTATCTCAACATTGTGAAATCAGCCGATTGATTGTTTAGGTGAGTTTATATACTCATAGCAAAGCTTTTGCCGTTAATGGGTTATTCATGATGATCAATATGTTTTTTTAAGTAACTTCCTGTAAACGATTTGGAATTCCTCATTACATCTTCAGGAGTTCCCTCAGCCACAATCCTACCTCCTTTTTCACCACCATCTGGACCTAAATCAATAAGCCAATCTGCAGTCTTAATAACATCAAGATTGTGCTCTATAACAAGTATTGTGTTTCCAGCATACGAAAGTTTTTTCAACATTTTAATCAGTTTTTCTACATCAGCAAAATGTAGTCCTGTGGTAGGCTCGTCAAGAATATACAGTGTCTTCCCTGTAGCTTTTTTTGACAGTTCAGTTGCAAGTTTTATTCTCTGGGCTTCACCCCCTGAAAGGGTTGTAGCTTGCTGCCCCACCTTTATGTATCCAAGACCAACTTCTTCAAGCGTAGATAAAATTTTTTTAAGAACTGGAATATTTTTAAAAAACTCTGCACTTTCTTCAACTGTCATGTTTAAAATGTCATCTATATTTTTACCCTTATATCTTACCTGCAATGTTTCTTCGTTAAATCTTCTTCCTTGACAAACATCACATTTAACATAGACATCAGGAAGAAACTGCATTTCTATTTTTAAAGTTCCATCTCCTTGACAATTTTCGCACCTTCCACCCTTAACATTGAAAGAAAATCTTCCGGACTGATATCCTCTAGCTTTTGCTTGAGGAACCTGTACAAACAAATCTCTTATTACAGAAAATGCCCCTGTATAAGTTACTGGATTAGATCTAGGTGTTTTTCCTATAGGAGACTGATCAACAATCACAACTTTATCTATATTTTCAACTCCTTCCATACTTTTAAATTTGCCAAAATTTTCTTTTGATCTATAAAGTTTACTGGCAAGGTGTTTATATATTATTTCATGAACCAAAGTAGACTTGCCACTGCCTGATACCCCTGTAATACATACAATAAGACCAAGAGGGATACTCACATCTATATTTTTTAAGTTGAACTGCTGCGCACCTCTGATCGTAAGCCACTTATCCAAATGTTGTTTTCTTTTATTTGGAACAGGTATTTTTAAAGTCTCGCTCAAATACTGACCAGTTAAAGAGTTTTCGAATTTAACTATTTCTTTAGCAGTTCCATGAGCCACCACGTAACCACCATGAGCCCCAGCTCCTGGACCCAAATCTATTACATAATCAGCAGCTCGTATTGTATCTTCATCGTGCTCAACAACAATCAAAGTATTACCTAAATCTCTAAGTTTTATTAAAGTCTTTAAAAGTTTATCGTTATCTCTCTGATGAAGCCCTATCGACGGTTCATCAAGCACGTATAAAACCCCAGTAAGTCCAGACCCTATTTGCGTAGCTAAATGGATTCTCTGAGCTTCACCACCTGAAAGCGTGCCACTTTCCCTATCCAAACTTAAATATCCTAAACCTACACCGTTTAAAAATTGTAATCTTTCTTGTACTTCTTTTAAAATAGTTTTACTTACAATCTCATCCTTTTCGTTGAACTTAATTTCATTAAAAAAATCGAGCGCTTTTTCAATGGGCATTTGAGTAATATCGAAAATTGATTTTCCATCAACTAAAACCGAAAGTGCTGATTTTTTAAGCCTCTGCCCTTTACATGTTGGGCAAATTTTTTTGCCCATATATTTGTTGTAGATTTCATCTCTAACAAAATCAGATTCAGTTTCGTTATATCTGCGCTGCATATTTGTTATAACACCTTCGAAATCATCATACCCGTACAAAAGAATTTCTTGATGTTTTTTTGTAAGTTCTCTCCAAGGGATATCTAGGGGAATTTTGTTTTTTTTTGCCGCTTTAGTTAAAAGCTCAAAATAGTATCCACCCCAACTATTTTTCCATCTGCTAGTTCTAGTTGTTATAGGATCTGACCACGCAACAATAGCACCGTGTTTTACGGAACGATTTTTGTCAGGAACTATTAAATTTTCATCAATTTCTATTTTATTTCCTAATCCTGCGCACTCGGGACAAGCCCCAAACGGTGAATTGAATGAAAACACTCTCGGCTCTATTTCGGAAAGGTTTATACCACATTCCGTACAGGCATAATGTTGGCTGTAAACTGTTTCAGTCACAAATTTGTCACCTTTTATCACGACTACGGATACTATACCTTTTGATTCGTTTAAAGCAGTTTCAACTGACCCTGCAACTCTTGAGCGCAAATCATTACTAAGTTTTATTCTATCTATTACTATATCTATCGTATGTTTTTTATACCTGTCTAGTTTTATATTTTCATCAAGCATATAAACAATATTGTCGACCCTTACTTTAGAGTATCCACTTTTTGCAAGACGCAAAAAAAGTTGTTCATAAGTTCCTATTTTTCCTTTGATAAGCGGTGCTAATATGTTAATCACAGTGGCATCAGGCAACTGCATAATTTCATTAATTATTTGTTGACATGACTGAGGTTGAACAATCTTTTCACATTTAGGACAGTGAGCAACACCAATTTTTGCAAATAAAAGTCTCAAATAGTCGTAAACCTCAGTTACTGTCCCAACCGTTGATCTTGGATTGTGAGATGGACTCCTTTGTTTTATTGATATTGCAGGTGATAACCCTTCGATGATATCCACATCAGGCTTTGCCATAAGTTCTAAAAAACGTCTTGCATAAGCAGATAAAGATTCAACATACCTTCTTTGCCCTTCAGCATAAATTGTATCGAAAGCAAGGGAAGATTTTCCAGAGCCTGACAATCCCGTAATTACGATAAGTTTATTTTTAGGGATTTCCAGATCTATATTTTTTAAATTATGTTGTCTTGCACCACGAATTTTTATTGTATCCATATTCGAATTACTCCCTTAACATTGAGCCCATATTGAGCAACTTCTCACATCATTTTCATAACTGATTTTCTGATAGAAAATTTCTAAAACAACAAATAAACACTCCAATATACAAATATATCTTCTATCAACGCTTTTATTGACTACTTCGCTTCATATATTTTGTTGCTTTTTATATTTACAACCGTATCCTTAGCATCCGGTAGCGTGAAAGGATAATCAATGTTAAAATGCGATCCTCTACTCTCTTTCCTAAGTAGTGCTGAACGCGTAACCAGTTCAGTTATACACGATATATTTCTCAATTCAATGATATCTACAGTTAAAGAGGCGGTATCGAAATAACTATCTATCTCTTTTTTTAAAATAGCTATCTTTTTTTTGGCTTCTAAAAGCTTTGCATTTGAACGAGAAATACCAAGACAATTCCACGTTAATCGCCTTACCTCTTGCCATTTTTGCATAAAAACGGTATCCGGTGTATCTTTGGACCTTTTAGTGTTTCTAGTAGTAAGGTTAAATCGAGTAGCATGGCTTTTTTTCCCTAAAAACTGCAATGAATCTTTATATACTCTCTCCGCATATACAACACCTTCAAGCAAGGAATTTGAAGCAAGTCTGTTTGCGCCATGTACCCCAGAACACGCTGTTTCTCCAACAGCATAAAGATTTTTAACATTTGTCCTGCCGTTTTCATCTACTACAACCCCTCCACAAAAAAAATGCGCAGCAGGAATAACAGGGATCATATCTTTTGATATATCTATACCGTATTCAAGGCATTTTGCATAAATATTTGGAAATCTTTCTATAAGAAAATCTTTTGGTTTTACAGTGATATCTAAATAAACAAAATTTTCATCTCTGATTTTTAATTCGTTATCTATTGCTCTTGCAACAATATCACGAGGAGCTAGTTCTTTTTGAAAATGATACTTCCCCATAAACGAACTACCATCCTTAAGTCTCAAAATTCCACCTTCTCCACGAACTGCTTCTGAGATTAAAAAAGACCTAGCCTTATTATTGTATAGACAAGTAGGATGAAATTGCACAAACTCCATATTTGCAATGCTGGCTCCAGCTCTATAGGCCATAGCTATCCCATCACCAGTAGCAACATCTGGATTTGAGGTATACAAATATGCCTTTCCTGCTCCACCACAAGCTAAAATTATTATATTTGCTTCAAAAATTCTTATATCATTGTTTTTATTATTTAAAAAACATGCACCTCTGCAAACTTCTTCATCATCCAAAACTAAATCTATTGCTGAGTGATCTTCATAAACAGTTATATTTTTATGTTTTTCTATGTTTTTTTTCAAAATTTTTTCTATTTCGTTTCCGGTAATATCTCCAAAATGAAGGATTCTTCTCCTGCTGTGCCCTCCCTCAAGACCTAAATCAAATTCTAAATCAAAACAACTCTTCTTTGTAAATTTAACACCAAGTGATATAAGTTCTTTTATTCTTTCTGGCGCTTCAACAACAAGCTGTTCAACCATTTTTTCATTGCAAAGCCCAGCTCCAGAAATTATTGTATCGCATATATGTTTTTTAAAAGAGTCATTTTTATTTATGACACACGCGATCCCGCCCTGTGCTTTTTCAGTAGCCGAATCGGATATCTTTCGTTTTGTAACCAAAGAAACGCTGCCGTTTTTGGATGCCTTCAATGCCAAACTAAGGCCTGCTATGCCACTCCCTATGACTAAATAATCGGATTTTATCATTATCTCTAAATCTTAATTAGGAATTTTTGTTCGAAAAAATAAGACCATTTTTTCATACCACATACTCAAATACAAAACAATTTTTGTTTTTAAATATCTTTTTGGAATTTTTAAAGATTCCATAATAAATCTGTATAGTCAGATTACACAAATTATATCTAGATTTTACATTATAACCGTGTATTCTACAAACTGGTATTTTACAAATACATATTACCTTCAACTTTACTTAATCATTACGATGTTATCTAGAAGTCTAGTTTTACCTATCCATATGGCAATCGCAAAAACAGCCTTTTTTGTTGCCTTATCTGCAATTAATAAATCGTTGAAATTTACAATTTCAGCATAATCTATTTTGCTGTTCATTATTTTCTTTAATTTGCTTACTGCGTTTCTCTTAACTAAATTTAAATCTTTATTTTTAAAATCTTGTAAAGCTTCTTTTAAAATTTTAAAAATATTTCTGCTTGCGTTTTTTTCATCAGCACTTAAGTAACAATTTCTACTCGAAATCGCTAATCCACTCCTTTCTCTCACTATGGGACAGGGAATAATTTTAGTTTTAAAATTTAAATCCTTTGCCATTTTTTCTATGATCTTAAACTGTTGAAAATCCTTCATTCCAAAATAAGCTCTATTCGCATATGATACATTCAAAAGTTTCACAATTACTGTAGCAACTCCCCTAAAATGAATAGGTCTAAACAATCCACATAAAACATCCTGCAAAAACTTGACTTCTACAAATGTTTCATATCCTTGTGGAAACATATCATTTGCAGGTGGAACAAAAACATAATCAACATGATTTTTTTCACATATCTCCAAATCTTTTTCAATAGGTCTTGGATATTTCAAATAGTCTTCATTGGGCCCAAATTGCATAGGATTTACAAACATCGATACGATAGTAATATCGTCATTCCTTTTAGATTTTAAGAATAAAGAAACGTGCCCTTCATGCAATGCCCCCATTGTAGGAACAAGGCCTATTTCATCACCATTTTGAAGATGTTTTAAAGCAATTTTTTGCATTTGTAAAACATTTTTCACAACTTTCATTTATATGTATTCTCTTCTTGTGGAAATTTTTCTGCTTTTACGTCGTAAATATAATTTTTTACTGCGGTTTTTATTGTCTCTCCAATATTTGCGTATTTTTTTACAAATTTAGGAGTAAAATCAGTAAACATCCCAAGCATATCATCAATGACTAAAACCTGTCCATCACAATAGCGCCCAGCGCCTATACCTATAATAGGTATTTTTAAACGTTCTGTAACTTTTTTCGCAAATGGTTCTGGAACAGCTTCCAACACTATTGCAAAAACACCAGCTCTTTGCAAAGCATCGGCATCGGAAATAAGTTTATTGCAAGCTTCTTGTGTTTTTGCCTGAACCTTCAAACCACCAAATTCATTTATGGACTGAGGTGTCAATCCTAAATGTCCCATCACAGGAACTTTTGCATCTATAATTGCTTTCACCTGACATATAACTTCAATTCCACCTTCAATTTTTACTGCTTCTGCTCCTCCTTCTTTAATAATTCTTGCAACATTTTTTACCGCATCTTTAACACTTATCTCATATGACATAAACGGCATATCTGTAACAAGCAACGCCCCATCATTGCCTTTTTTGACCGATTTTGTATGATATATCATATCATCAACGGTAACAGGAAGAGTGTTTTCATAACCAAGTTTTACATTACCCAACGAATCGCCCACAAGCAATATGTCAATGTCTTGCGAAGAAATCAGTTTTGCCATAACATAATCGTAACAAGTAAGCATTGTTACTTTTTCCTTTAGTTGTTTCTTATTTAAAATTGTTGTGATCGTTTTTTTTTCCATTTTAACCCAAACCTTTCAGATCAAATTTGTTAAACAAGCTATATCCTATCTTAATAGGAATCATTTTGATTTTTGTCATAATTTTTTAATTTTTCACAGATTGCAAATTCTTCAAACAGCCAATATTTACAAACTTTAATACGAGAATATCTTTTTCTTATTTTTAACTTCCATCTTTTTGCAACATGCAACACGCCTGCATGCTTTGTCAATACTATCTTTTTTCATCTTTTTTAGACTGCACAATAAAATATCTGCAATTTTACGCTCCAAAACTGGATGTACAAAATCACCAGCTATCTCGTTCAACGGGATTAAAACAAAAAGCCTATTTTCTATTTCCCTATGCGGTACAATCAAGCTATCTGTATTGATAATTTTCTTACCAAAAAACAAAACATCTATGTCGATAACGCGTGCTCCCCATTTTATTGTTTTTTTGCGCCCTAAAATAAGCTCCGCTTGTTTTATAAGCAATAACAAATCACTTGAACCTAAATTCGTCTGTGCTTTGATTACAATATTATAAAAATTTCTCTGCTTAGGCCCTACCGGAAACGTATCATAAAAAGAAGATACTCTTTTTATATTTACAAATAAACTACTTTTCAAAAAAGACAAAGCGGAAATAATATTTTCTGCCCTATTGCCAACATTTGATCCCAAACTTAGATATATGTTCTTCATTTTGTTACATGCAAACGATGTCGCAACGTAGTAAACTGAGCTCCTTCTAGAATTTACTGACAATCCATACCCAATGTCGCTTTATTAAAATACACACATCGCCTCTTGTATCACTTATATCTGCTTTTTGTCAAACAAGTGTATTGATTAAATTCGGCATATTTACAAAATGTGAATTATATAAATGGGGGATAAGGCACACTATCAAAACAAGTTTCACAAAATATACGAAGAAAGAATGCTTAAAATCCTTGTAAAAAGCAGTAAATGAAAAAGAAATGGAATAGTCCGTACCCATTAAGATGATTTTCAATGAAAACTTAACCAATTGTTTTATTTAGAATAACACAAAAAGTCTATTGAAGTCCTGATTCTACTACACTATTACCCTATGCCACAATCAAATCAAATTATTATTCCAAAAGTTCAATCCGTTATTGACTTTTACAACTGAAAAAGAGTAAAATCCTCGAATCTGATTCGTGTTGGCGGTGTAGCTCAGGGGTAGAGCAAAGGATTCATAAGCCTTTGGTCGTAGGTTCAATTCCTACCACCGCCAAGTCTGGCACGTCTTCGAAAATTTGTCTTTGGAATCTCAAATAGTAACTATGTTGCCTTTCCTTATTCGCGTCTTAATTTAATTTTATTTCATCACTTTTGTGTTTTGCCCGTACACCGTATTGCAAAAAACATCGAAAAAATATAGCATGTAGTCCATGAAGAAATTGATAACCGTAAATCTGAAAAACTGTAGATATAAAATTGTTATTTCGCAATCAGAAGATGATTTTTTTACAGCTTTAAAAAAAATAGCGCGATCAAATATTCTGTTCATTATTACCGATAAAAATGTAGAGCGTTTACATTTAGGCCGCTTTGCAAGCTTGTTAAAACAAAGTGGATACAGCGTGAAGACAGCTGCTATTAGCACTGGGGAATCTGGGAAAAATATAAAAAACCTATCTTTGCTGTATGATGCGGCTCTTAAGGCTGGTGTTGATCGAGATGGTTGTGCTATAGCTTTAGGTGGTGGTGTCGTAGGCGATATCGCCGGTTTTTTTGCAGCGACATATATGCGTGGGATAGACTTTATTCAAGTGCCTACAACTTTACTTGCAATGGCGGATTCGTCGATTGGTGGAAAAACTGCAGCCAACACAACGCATGGAAAAAATGTTGCAGGTGTGTTTTATCAGCCCAAATTTGTGTGGGCTAATTCTTCTTTTTTACGTACTCTCCCAGCTAAACATATGAAAAATGGATTGGCTGAAATTATAAAATATGCTTTTGTCTTTGATAGAAAATTTTATAATTACTTGTTTGATTTACTCAAAAATAATAGAACCGTACCTCACCAGAATTTTGATTATATGATAAAGAAAAGTTGCTTGTACAAAGTCGGTGTCGTTGAAAAAGATGAAAAGGAAATAACAGGATTGAGAACTGTTTTAAATTTTGGGCATACATTTGCACATGCTCTTGAAACAGAAACAAAATATAAAAGATTTCTACACGGGGAAGCTGTTGCAATTGGGATGCTTTTTGCAGCAAAACTTTCATTTAGACTGAAAATGTGTGAAATGGGAACCTACCAAAAAGTAGAAAATCTTTTGCGCGAGGCCGGCTTTAACTTAAATATAAGTAACGATTTGGAAAAGCTTCTCCTTTTTATGAAAAAAGATAAAAAAACTGTGAATGGAAATGTTAAATTTGTGCTTATAAAGGACATAGGCGAAACCGTCAGCTGTTACGTAAAAGATAGCATAATTTTAAGTGCTTTAAAAAACTTTGGAAAAACAAACATATGAATATAAAAAAAATACTTGTCATAAATGGACCTAATCTAAACATGCTTGGTAATCGTGAGCCTGATATTTACGGTAGTACCACACTTAAAGAAATCGAAAAAAGATTAAGTATTTTGGCGAAAGAGCTCAAAATTGAAGTTGAATTTTTTCAATCAAATCACGAAGGTGCAATTATAGATAAAATTCAAAATAGTGCAAACAACATTTTTGGAATAATAATTAATCCTGCAGCTTTCACACACACATCTATAGCCATAAGAGATGCCTTAGCTGCAAATCCAGTACCGACAATAGAAGTTCATATTTCAAACATATATACAAGAGAAAAATTTAGACATAAATCCTACATTGCAGAAGTAACAATGGGACAAATCACCGGGCTTGGCATTGAAGGCTACCTTTTTGCTATGAAAAAACTTAAATCACTGAAAATTCAAAAATTCCAAAAATAACAAATCCCAATATTGCAGGTCACTTTTCTGATCAATACCTACAGCTATTCCGGCACCTATTTGGGAACCCATATCACAAAGATCCTGTAGAAGCTCCTATGTTTTGTGTATTTTTTTCTTTAGAGCCTCAAGGAAGTTCATCGTCATAGTGTTTTTCATTTTTTTGGTTCTTTCTATTCGAGCGTTTTCAATGATAAATGTATCGTCACAATACTAGCCGTATCAGAAAGCGTTATTGATCCAAGAGGATTAAGTTCCACCTGTTTCCAAACAACATCCGTATTATTCTCCCATACATAATACGAAGTTTTACTATTGAATGGACTCCGTTCAACAACGCATGATTTATTCATAAGAATCTTTTCATGAACTATTGAGTTATCCCTTCAGACATATAGCTTTCTTGTGATAAAGAAAGGTTGTACAACGTAGGCATTACATCTAAATGTGATCCCAAAACGGATGTGTCCACATTTTTTGGTCTTAGTGATTTTGGAACATAAATGTAAAAAGGAACTCCTATTTTATCGATAAAATTATCTACTTGATGAAATCTAAAATTATGATCTCCTACAACAGCAATTATTGTATTATCAGCATACTTCGATTTTTTAATCTTGCTAATAAAGCGCCCAAGCATTTCGTTTGCATACTGATAAGCTGCAAATCTTTTCATGGCATCTTTAATATTGAATATACCATCTTTTAAAGAGGTTGGAATTTTAATAGACAATTTTTTATAACTGTTTGGCAGGGAATATGGAGGATGATTAGAGGATGATTAGTAGTGGTCATGGCAAAAATGAACTTGCTTTTATCATCTTTTGACAATATTTCAAAAATTGAATCAAACAAGTATTCATCAAATATCCCCCACTCACCTCTGGTAGATCCTTTTTTAAAACTCTCATCTCCTAAACCATTATCAAAGCCCAAAGTCGTTGCCAACATCGGCATGCCCCTCCAGCTCGTATTATCACCATATACAAAAAAAATTCGTAGTTATTTTTCTTGTACAAGACAACTGAAGCAAACAGATATTTATTATAGACATACTTAGACTGAGATATTGCAATGTTCCTTTAATCCTGCCAAAACATTAAATTCCTAAGAATTATATTTTGCTAAATATCCGCCAAAACCTTCCATAACTATTAGAATCACATTAGGCTTTATAGTTTTTATATTCTTATTTTACGGCGTAGAGACAATCAGAGAATTTTCAGGATTATTCTTAGGTATATCTTCTACATTCCTATCTAAAAAATCCGCAAAAGCTTGTGTTAGATAGTCTCATCAGCGGGCCCCAAAAACACGTTTCAGAAGTTACATACATATTTGTTTCGAAACCTCATCAAAAATTTTTGGGTTGTGGCTTAAAAAACTACAGGAAAATTTTTATTAACATCTATAAAAGCTTTCGCAATACCTGCAGAATTATACTTATTTATCATTTATTACCAGCAACATTAATTATATTGTCAATTAAGACGCTTTCATTTTGAAGGACTTTAATTCCTAATTTTGCGAAGACTCAAAAAATATGTGTCTAGTCTCATTTTTAGTTCTTCAGATATCCCAAATGGAGATTGCGTTGGCGTTTTGGGTTAATGGGCGGACTCTATCAGTTAGACAAATAAGGCTTCCGTATCCTATTTTTTCAATTTTTGCAAATTTATCAAAAGCAGTTATATCGTTTTTAGAAGGATTAGACGTTTTTTTTATCTCAATGGGGTGAAATTTTCCATTCATTTCAATTAGAAGATCAATCTCAACTCGATTGGAGTCCCTATAGTAATACAGATTTGGAAACTGCCCGTTATGGTGATATGATTTGATTATTTCAGAGATTACAAATGTTTCAAAAAACGCCCCATTTACTGCGCCAATTTCTAAACTTTCAGCAGTATTCCATGAAGCAAGATAAGCACATAGACCTGTATCCATAAAATACAGTTTTGGCCTTTTTGTAAATCTTTTTGTTATGTTTTTGTAGTATGGCTTCAAAATGTATACAACTCCAGATGTTTCAAGAACGGAAAGCCATTGTTTTGCTGTATTGGGAGCAATTTCAACATCTCTTGCTATATCTAAAATGTTTAGTTCTTGTCCTGTCCTTGCAGCGGCAACACTTAAAAATTTTATAAAGGCAGGCTCATTCTCAATTTTTGTGACTTGTTTCACATCTTGTTCTATATACGATTTAACATAAGATGAATAAAAAAGAGACCACGTATCATCCTCTTGATAAGTAATTGCAGGAAATGATCCTTTCCAAATAGTCCTATACGTTTCTGTCAAATTTTTCTTTTCCAATAAACTTATCGGGATGATATTGGGTATAAATGGTTTTTGATTTTCTCCTTTGCCTTCACGCTCGTATATTGAAAATCCAAACATGTTTACTATCGCAACACGACCCCCCAAACTTTCAACAATTCCTGTCATAAGTGAATACTGTTGAGACCCTGTCATCCAAACAAGACCCTTCTTATCAGAATTATCAACATACATCTTCAAATATTTGAGTAATTTCGGCACATACTGAACTTCATCTATGAAAATAGGTGGAACATATGTTTGCAAAAAGAATTCAGTTTCATCATTTGCAAGTAACAAATCTTTTGGATTGTCCAAGGTAACATATTTTCTATTGTCTTCACTTATGTATTTCAAAAACGTAGTTTTTCCAACCTGTCGCATTCCTGTCACAAGAACAATTTTAAAACTTTCTGAAGCTCTTAAAATGGTTTTTTGCAAAGTTCTATATTTGTACACAGGCGTTCCTGATATTATGTATTTATTCAGCGAAGCTACATTTTAACATAATATTATAGAATACTCAATTTTCATAACTCTCAAAAAAGACCAAAAAACAATATAGCCGAAAAGTGTTATTAAAAACCCTCTTTTTTTCGGTAATAATAAAGGTAGATATATACCGATCGTAGGTGAAAAAGAGTGAATTGAAGAATGGGTATATAGCCATACAAAGAATTTTTTAACAAAAACAGAACGAGCAGAAAGGTATCGGTCATAAAAGAGGTTTAATGTAACTGAGCCTGCACCCATAAAAATAAATCACATTTTTATGAAAAACGAATCTTTAATGCTCATTTTTGCTTTTCTACTACAATGTTTTTGTGTATATTATTATTATTCTCGTTCCAACGTTATCACAGCTACTTCACTTGTACTAAACATTCTCATCGGCGGACCCCAGAAACGTGTTCCGGAAGTTACATACATAACTGAATTATTACAATGATATAACCCATAACAATACTTCATTAATCTCATTATTATTGAAAATGGTGGAATCTGTCCCGCATGGGTATGCCCTGAAAGTTGCACTACTTTTACGCCTTGTTTTGAAGCCTCATCAAAAGATTTCGGATGATGACTTAAAAATATTGTAGGATAGTTTTTGTCTATGCCGGCAAAGGTTTTTGCAATATTTACGGAATTATCTTTATCTACATCGTCTATACCAGCCACATTAATTGTTTTCTCAACCAAAAAACTCTCATTTCGAAGAACTTTAAATCCTAATTTTCTAAACATTGAAAAATACGAATTAATTTCATGATAGTACTCATGATTCCCAGTGACAGCAAAAACTCCATATTTTGCCTTTAATTTTTCAAAACCATACTTAATATACCTATTGTCTTTATCTATATCTACATCTATTATGTCACCAGTAATCACTATCATATCAGGGTTAAGTCTCATAGCCTTATCAAAAATTTTATTAATGATTTTTGGTGAAGTTGATCGGGTGATATGTATATCTGAAAGTTGCACGATTTTTAAGGAATTCACTTCAAGCTGTGGGACTTTTATATATACCTCTTTTACATTCAGCACAAAAGCTATATTCAATAAAGATAAAATTATCGCAGCCATGCTTAGAATTACAGTAATAAGGGTTGAATAATATTTTAATCTCCTAATTCTAAAAAACAAATTAACCAAATTCAATACTTCGTTTATGATAAAAAAAGAGAATATTATTTGACAGAACCCCATAAACATATAGCCTACGCTGGGCAACAAAATCAAAACTCCCAAAACAATAGATATCACATACAAATAAGTGTTATAAGGTCGACAAATATTTAAATTTGAATTTATCCGCCAAACGATATAGATAAACATTAACAGTGACACTAACAGTATCATCAACATATCTAAGTTAATCATTATTATCTTTTTTCAATTGCTTTAAAAGCTCTGACCGAGTACTTAAAAAAAATGCTGTAGCTGGTTTAGATAGATAATCTGGATAAGACCATGGGAGTTTTAAAAATCCATTCTTTTTGTACACTATTGTAACTTCTGCATATATTCCGCTTGCAAGATAAATCCTATGTGCATAATTTTTTGTTGTAGCAAGAACAACATTCGCAGGAGTCACATAACCAGGATCAATATTTATTACCCTTTTGTTATTTAAAGCAAAAACATTCTCTATGTGATTCGTAAAAACTTTTATTTCAGCAAGTTCGTCAGCCGAAATCAACTTCTCAAAAGAAATCCAAAAACGCTTCAAATCGTGACCCATTTCAGAATTGTAGTAATCTGAAAAATTAAAGATGGCAGTATCACTTATTAAATCAACTTTGCCAAATTTTTTTTCAAGTGTACCTAAAAATCCCTGTTTTATCTTTTCTTCGGATAAAATTATACCACAAAACAGTTTTACTCTTTTTGGTTCGCATATAATGCCCATATCCTTTCCTCAATGTTACGATGTATAATTTATTACAATAACCTGTTTTTTACCTACAAACAATGCTTGAGCGATATCCTTGCTGTATCTCTACAGCTTCATCATTTGTTCTGATATCAATACCGCTTCTATTCGATCTGTTGTCTGCCAACCTCTCTTTACTATGACGTCGCTACAATTTCTACTGTTTTGTCTTTGTTACAAATCTCTTCACGTTATGTATGTATATTCTCTATATGTGTATTTCTACATCATATATACGTTATATATGTACAAGTATAAATATATATTTGTTTATTTTTCCATATTTTTTAATTAAAATGCAACTTCCTTCCTTTCGTCTACAATTGATATGGGTTAAATTATCTCATTAAATATGTAATATGTTACGAAGCCTTACAAAAGTTTGCTTTCTATATTTTATTGTGCTACAATGGCAAGCTGTATGTTATTTATAATTTTGTTCACAATAAAAATTAAAATATAGGGTTATCCCCAAAAAAAGGAGCTAAAGATGGCTTGCGGATGTAAAGCAAAAGCAGCTGCACCTAAGAAAAAGGTTGCAAAAAAGAAGAGTACTGAAAAAACTGTAAGTAAGACGGCGTCCAAAAGTAAGAAAAAATAAAATCTTCATCAAAAAAACCGTTACTTCTAAAACAAGTGGCGGTTTTTTATGGGCTGTTTATTTTTTGAATCAGCTGCGGATAACAGCCTGTCCCTAAACCTTGTCATCTCTTACTTGTGTCTTAGTCAATCCGGTGAAGGTTTTGAGGAACTTGTTTCTTCTTTGAATTCTCTTAAATC
>JAITTL010000001.1 GCA_031286985.1 Endomicrobium sp. | reverse complement strand
AGGAGAACTCTTTTTTGGATCTAGCAATTAAAAATAATCTCACTATAAGTGATGCGTATATTGGGCGGAAAAATGATGTTGCAATCAGTAAGTTTAGAGATGAGGAAATGAATCGAGTTGTTGCTAATAATGCGGACAAAGAGTACATATATGTCTTTTCAAGACCTGAGAGTGCAAGGGTATATCAAGATTATTTACAGATAACAACTCTCGATGGCGTAATAATTGGGGTAAAAAAATGAAAGAAGGTATATCAGTTGTAATTCCGTCGTATATGGAAGCCGAAAATCTGAACTTTATTTTGCCAAATTTGATAAAAACATTAAAAGAATTAAATGTTTCCTATCAGATAGTAGTAGTTGATAGTATTATTGAGTTGGACAACACTCGTACAGTTTGTAAGAATTTTGGAATTGATTGTATCAAAAGAGAAAATGGGGACTATTATGGTGATGCTGTAAGAACTGGTATAAAATACGCAGAATTTGATATCATTGTAGTTATGGATGCAGATGGTTCGCATGATCCTAAATACATCAAGGATCTTTTTGAAAAATATAGAAGTGGAGTGGAATGTGGTATCGTTATAGCTTCAAGATATGTTAAATTTGCTCAATCAGACCACAGCTTTTGTCTAGCTACAATGTCTTTTATTGTGAATGTTGTTTTTAGATGTCTTTTTCACATCGAAGCGAAAGATATATCGATAAGCTACAGAATGTATGATGCAGCAAAATTAAAAAGCCTCTCTTTGGCTTGCATGAATTTTGATATTTTGGAAGAAATTCTGATTGTTTTTTCTATGAAATATCCAAATTCTAAAATAATTGAAATTCCCTCACATTTCAAAAATAGAAATTCTGGCAGATCAAAACGAAAGCTAGTAGCATTTATAATATCATATATGAAAACAATTTTTAGATTATACATAAAGAAAGGAGTTTAAGATCAAACACGTAATCCTTTTAACAGGTGGGACAGGTTTTTTGGGAAGTAAATTGCTAAAAGCATTTATAAAAAGGAATTTTGAGATTGTATTGCTCAAAAGATTGGCATCGAATTGTTCTAGAATAAAAGATTGTGTTTATAATGAAAAGGTTTTTGTTTATAATATCGAAGAAGTACAAATAAAAAGTATTTTTGAACAGCATGATGTAGATATAGTTGTTCATTGCGCTACTAATCATGGTAGAGATGATGATATAGTTAATGTTGAAAGGTGCAATGTTGTTTTTCCCTTGGCAATTTTACAAGAAATAGGTTCGTCAAAATCTTTTAAAAGTAAGATATTTATTAATGCGGATACTGCTTTAAGTAAAAAAACTAGTGCTTACTCTTTGTCTAAAAAGCAATTTTGTGAGTGGTTAAATTTTTCTGCAATTCAATCTGTAAATTTAAGGCTCAGTAATTTTTATGGAGCCGACTATGATCTGAATAACTTTACGACATTTGTAATTAGATCCATGTTGAATAATGTCTCCAAATTGGATTTAACTTTAGGGGAACAAAAAAGGCGATTTATTTATATTGATGATGTGGTCAATGCATTTTTAACGTTGATTGGTAACAAAGATAGGATACAGGATAAGTTTACAAGTATTGATGTAAGTGTAGAAGAGAGTACTAGTATTAAGGATTTTGTTTTAAAAGTTAAAGAATTTACCAAAAATACTACAACAGTTCTTAATTTTGGTAAAATTCCTTATAGAATTAATGAAAGTATGGATCTCGTATTGGATAATATTAAAACTCTTTATGATCTTGGGTGGTCGCCTAAGTTTAGTCTAGATGATGGATTACAGTTAACTGTCAAACAGGAGAAAATGATAAAATGAAGTATTTGATAACTGGGAGGGGGGGTTTTAGGGTCTAATATAGCTTCAAAAATACTACAAAATAGAGATACATTGATTATTTATGATAATCTCTCTCGCGTTGGATCAGAAGAAAATTTGAAGTGGTTAAGAGAAGAGAATATTAATTCGTTTGAGTTTATAAAAGGGGATGTAAGAGACTTCGAGGTATTGTGTGCGATATTAGACAAAGAAAAACCAGATGTTATATATCACTTAGCTGGGCAGGTGGCGATGACGGTCTCTATTGCTAATCCTAGCTTAGATTTTCAAACCAATGTTTTAGGAAGTTTTAATGTTCTGGAGGCGGTCAGACGATTTTCTTGCGAGTCAATCATTGCATATTCTTCGACTAACAAAGTATATGGTGACTTAGACTATTTAGATTACTATGAAACAGATACTAGGTATATATGCAAACAATATCCTAATGGATTTGATGAAAATATTAAATTGGAGTTTTGTTCACCATATGGTTGTTCAAAAGGATCGGCAGATCAATATATGTTAGATTATGCAAGGATTTTTAATATTAAAACAGTGGTTTTTCGTCATTCATCTATGTATGGTCCTCGGCAATTTGGGACTTATGATCAAGGCTGGATAAGTTGGTTTTGTCGAAAAGCGTTAGAAACTAAAAATAATAAGAATACTATCTTTACAATTTCTGGTAATGGCAAACAAGTAAGGGATGTTTTATATTGTGATGATTTGATAAATTTATATATGGCGGTACCTAATCATATTGATAGAGTAAGAGGTAAAGTTTTCAACATAGGTGGAGGGATGGGGCAAAGTTTATCGTTGCTAGAATTGTTTAGTTTTTTTGAAAAAGAGTTAAACATTAAATTGAGATATGACAAGCTTTCTGTTAGAAACAGTGATCAAAAGTTTTTTGTAGCGGATATTAAAAATGTAAAAGAAATATTTTCGTGGTATCCTAAAATAAGTTATTTAGAGGGCTTAAAGCAAGTGTTAAATTGGACGGAGAAGCTTATGGGATGAATATAACTTTCTAAAGTGAATCAGAAGATAAATGAAATGGAGAAATTTGTTAATGGCTACTAATCTAGAATAAAGAGTAATTTTGTGAAATACGTATCTTTATGATTTCGCAAGGTTTGTATGTTTGAGAACAAAAATGGAGACGCTACAATGCTGGATGCTAAAATATCCGTAATAGTGCCAGTCTACAATATAATAGACAAATGCAAATTAGGTACGAGGAGTTTCTTGCTCTCAAAGAGCAACCTGAAGTTTTTTGGATTATAGAACATTGTGAGGGACCAGAGGTGAGTTGTTATAAAGATGCTAAA
>JAITTL010000005.1 GCA_031286985.1 Endomicrobium sp. | reverse complement strand
AAATTTGATAGTTGAGGAATCGTCGCTATTTGGATAAAAATAAGAAAGCGAAGAACCTTAAAAATACTTTAGGTTTAAACCTTGAGGAACCGTTCGGATCCCCGTTTTTAAGGAAATTATCTTCGCCCGCTACTAGTATAATACAAATGTACTACAATGTCAATGTTGTGTGAAAATTCACAACATATTTGACTTTTGTCAAATAAAGACAAACGGATTAAAACAACGACAAGTTTTTAGTAGAATGGTCATTTATTTCTGTATATAAAATCATCTTAATGTGCAGTATTTGAACTTTTGCACAAAGGTTGAAAGACTGATTGATGAATTAAAATACTTTAAACATAAAAATAAGAGAAGAGTAATGATGGTATAAATGAAGAGTCGTACTTTATAAAAAATGTAAGGTACGTGAATTGAAATAATTGATGTGTTGTTTTTGTCACTTTGTAGAATTGCTGTCGCGTCCATAACAGGCACGGGCGCGACTAGTGTTAGAATTGTCCTATCATAAATTAAAAGATGAGTCTCAGCCAGTGGTGGAGCGCGTGCCAGCCACCCCATACGCACTTTACTACAATGCAGTGTTCCATGATGGATCAGCCACGTTTCTCTTCGTCTTGTGTCAAACTTACTTCGCTTTATTACAATGTTGTATTCCATGATGAGACATCCTCTTACTTTATTATCATTATTTGCCATTATAGAAATGTAACAACAAAATTTTTAGAAGTTTTTGATTTTGCGAAAGCGAATCCTAAACAACCGCTTTCATCCATAAAAATATAAGCCATTTATTTTTCCATTTTTTTACCCACTACAACACAACAATTGAAAAACTATATATAGTGTACTAAATTCAAAAGTATGATGTCAAGCGCCAATGTTGATACTATGGGTATTATGATGACAAACAAAAATCAATTAAAAAACAGATATTTTTTAGAACGATTTCACAGCGAAGAAGTTTTAACGAATGGAATGACTTTAAAGCTATAGAGTTTCAAAGGTACAATGAAACAGAACGGCTAATTTTGTATTTTAGGTTACATTTGGGGAATATATATTATTAAACAGAAAAGAAATATCAATGAGAACAGGCATACCTAAGTATCAAATAATGAAGTTTGTAAAAGCTATCAGGACTTATGAATATGAAGAGCTATCCTAAAACAGACAGTAGTTACACGGTTGGCGGGATGGACTGACTATATATGCGCCAGTGATAAACAATTGGTTGTTTGTTTTGTTGTGATTTCAATCCCATCGTCGAGGATTTGTCGCGTCCATAACGGGCGCGACTAGTGTTAGAATTGTCCTAAATTTGTTTTTATCTTGGATATTTGGCACCATACTATTTTGTCACTTGTGAAGAATGCGTTTAATACAGCCTCAGAAACTACAGGAGCATCATATATTATGAAAAAAGAGATTTATGCGCACTCCGCAAATAGTAATGGTGAATGGCAGTTATTAGCAGATCATCTTGCAAACGTTGCGGCACAATCTTCTAAATTTGCAGAAGAATTTGATTCGTCTGATTGGGCATATAACATTGGACTTTTGCACGATTTAGGTAAAGCGTCTGATGACTTTCAAAAATATTTGAAAAAATCGTCTAATGAAGATTCTGATGAAGATGGAGTTCATGTTAAAAAAACTAATCACTCTGGAGCAGGAGCTATTTTTGCAGTAAGGAAATACAATGATGTAGGTAAAATTTTGGCATATTGTATAGCTGGACATCATGCTGGATTAAGAGATTGGGATGGTGGACCGAGTTCAATTAAGCATAGACTTAGTGAAAAAGGCGATAAAAAATATTTTGATGAACAAGTGGAAAAATATGTGAAAAGCAGTTTTATTGATTTGAAAAATCCTTTAAAGCCTCCAGCTTTAAAAAAGCGCCCGCATGATTTACATTTATGGCTAAGAATGCTTTACTCTTGCCTAGTTGACGCAGATTTTATTGATACGGAAAACCATATAAACTGTGGACAAAAAGACAGAGGTAATTTTGATTCTATTTCAGAACTTTCAAGCAAGTTTTTTCGATATATGAAAAAATATGATAACCCACAGACAGATTTAAATAAAATTCGTATTGAAATACTTAGGGCTTGTGAACAAAAGGCAACAGATAAGGAAGGTTTTTTTGAACTTACGGTTCCAACGGGTGGCGGGAAAACATTGTCTTCAGTAGCTTTTGCATTTGGAAATGCGTTAGAATTTGGTAAAAAAAGAATAATATACGTAATCCCATATACTTCAATTATAGAGCAAACGTCCAAAATTTTAGGAGATATTTTTGGTGAAGATAACGTTATTGAACATCATAGCAATATTGATCCCGGCAAAGAAACTGAAAAATCTCGTTTAGCTTGTGAAAATTGGGACGCTCCTGTTATTGTTACGACTAATGTGCAGTTCTTTGAATCTTTATATGCTAATAGATCGAGTGACTGCAGAAAATTGCACAATATAATAAACAGCGTAATTATTTTAGATGAAGCTCAGATATTGCCTACTGAATTATTATATCCGGTTGAAGATATTATGCGCCAGTTAGTGGATAATTATAAATGTTCTATTGTTTTCTCTACTGCTACACAACCGTATTTTAAAAATATAAAATATGTAGAGAAAATAATACCGCCTTCTATGGATCTATATAATAAACTTAAAAGAGTTACTTATAATTTCCCGCAAAAAGATTCTAAAAGCGAAAGTTGGGAAGATGTTGCCAAACGACTGAAACAATATAAACAAGTTTTGTGCGTAGTAAATACAAGAAAAGATTGTTTTAATTTGTATAAATTAATGCCGAAAGGAAGTATTCATTTATCTGCTTTAATGTGCGCAGAACATAGAAGTAAAAAAATAGCTTTGATAAAAGAAAAGTTAAAAAACAACGAAGAGATTATAGTAATAAGTACACAGTTAATAGAAGCTGGTGTTGACATTGATTTTCCTGTTGTATTTAGAGCTTTTACAGGATTACCATCAATAGTTCAAACGGCAGGTAGATGTAATAGAGAAGGCAACTTAGAAATAGGCGAAGTTTTTGTTTTTAATCCGCCTACAGCTTTACCTGTTGGTTTAGTGCGTAAAAGTGGCGATACTACAAAAGAAATGATGTATGATGACAATTTTAATATTGGCAGCTCCGAAACATCTAAAAAGTTTTTTGAGCTTTTAATAAGTAAAGTAAACTCTGTCGGAGATGATGAGCTAAAAGAGCAGTTGATAAATGACGCAGAGCATGGTCATTTTCAATTTGCATCCTATGCCAAAAAATTTAATATTATTGATGATAAATGCAATAAAACAATTATTGTTAGCTATGATGATAAAAGCAAAAATTTACTGAAAACCCTTAAATACGCTGGTATAAGTAAAAATCTAATGCGTTCTTTGCAGAGATATACGGTCAATATTCCATCGAGAATGTTTGACGAAATAAGAGCAAAAGGATTACTTGAAGAAATACAAGACGGAATTTTTGCGCAAGATACAACAAGTTTTTACAAAGATGATGTTGGTTTGGCTATTTATGATGAAAATTATGGTTTAGATGAATGGAATATATAAAAAAAGAGGGGTAAGAAAATGAAAGGTTTTTGTTTAGAAGTTTGGGGTGATTATGCCTGTTTTACAAGACCTGAAATGAAAGTTGAAAGAGTAAGTTATGATGTTATAACTCCATCTGCGGCAAGGGCAATTTTTGAATCTATTTTATGGAAACCTGCTATTGTTTGGAATGTTAAAAAAATTGAAGTTTTAAACCCAATCAAATGGTTTTCTATTCGGCGTAATGAAGTTAAAGATATTGCTTCAGTTAGTAAAGAATGTATTTATACTCAAGATAGTATTCAACAAAGAGCTACTTTATGTCTTAAAGATGTCAAATATAGAATATATGCGGAATTTGATTTTATACCTCAAGAGGAAAGGGAAAATCATTTACGCAATGTTTTATACGAACATACAAAGAAAAAGTTAAAAGAGGAAATTCTTAACGGAGAAGACGAAACAGAGTCCAAATATGCTTCTATGTTTGAAAGACGGGCGAGTAGAGGACAATGTTTTAATCAACCTTATTTAGGCTGTAGAGAATTTTCTGCAGGTTTCAAATTGATTAATCCCAAAGAAGATAAAGTTGCCCCTATTGATGAAACAAAAGATTTAGGAATTATGCTTTATGATATGGATTTCAAAAATTTACAATCTCCGCAAGCCTTATGGTTTTTTGCAAAAATGGAAAATGGCATAATCAATGTACCCACTTGGGATAGCAAGGAGGTATTAAGATGATTTTACAAGCGTTAAAAGAATATTATGATAGAAAACCTGATTTGCCAAAATTTGGGTTTGAGGATAAAGAAATTCCTTATATCGTCGTTTTAGACAAAAACGGCGAAGTTGTGAATTTAGAAATTACGTATGAAGGAACAGGAGCAGGAAAAAGGGCAAAGAAATTTTTAGTTCCACATTCAGTTAAAAGAACAAGTGAAATTGTTTCAAATCTTTTGTGGGACAATCCAGAGTATGCTTTGGGTATTAAAATAAAAAGTGATGCTGAGCGAATAAGCAAAATGCACCAAGAATTTAAAAATGAAATCAATTTACTCGGGAAGCAGGAAGATAAAGGACTGAATGCATTAAAACTGTTTTTAGAAAAATCCGACAAAGAAAAATTATTGCAAGAAAAATTTGCAGAAAGTCTAAAGGTTTTATTGGAGGATACAAAGGCTTTAATCACTTTTAAGCTTAAAGGCGAATTAGATATAATTGCTAAGTCAAAAATTCTTTTAAACTCTATAAATATAAAGAATTTGAAAAAATTTGATAAAGCGGAAAAAACAACTTGTTTAATCTCAGGAGAAAAAGATATTATCGAAGAGCTACATCCTTCTATAAAAGAAGTTTGGGGCGCGCAGTCAAGCGGAGCTAACATAGTGTCGTTTAATTCCTCTGCATACTGTTCTTATGGAAAAAAGCAAGGCAATAATTCCCCATCAGGTATAAAAGCAGTGTTTGCTTATACTACAGCTTTAAATTTTTTGCTTGATAAAAAATCACAACAAAAAATACAGGTAGGAGATTCCTCTACGATCTTTTGGGCGGCTAAAGAGAACAAATTAGAAAATAATTTTGCCTCTTTTTTTAATGTGTCATCGAAAGACAATCCTGATAAAGGAGTAAATGCCGTAAAAGCGTTATTGAAATCTGTAAAAGGTGGCGCTTTAAGTAATGATGATAGTAAAACTGAATTTTATGTTTTAGGGCTTTCTCCAAACGCTGCAAGGATAGCAGTAAGATTTTTTATAAAAGATACGGTAAGAGGTATGTCGGAAAATATAGCAAGACATTTCCAAGATTTAGAAATAGACAGACCAAGTTTTGAGAGTGAATTTTTACCATTATCCAAACTTTTGGCTTCAACTGCCGTTCTCGGTAAGCCAGAAAATATTGCACCGCATCTTGCAGGCGATTTTATGATGTCAGTTTTGAAAGGGTTGCCTTATCCCGAAACAATATTGCAAGCTGTTATTAACCGAATTAAAGCACAAGATTACAAAGCAAAAAATAGTAAAGCGGAAAAAGCAAAATCTGAATGGGTTATAAGTCACGAAAGAGCTGCTTTAATAAAAGCCTATCTTAATAGGCTCTCAAGAAAAACACAAAAGGAGGAAATAACAGTGTCTTTAAACAAAGAAAATACAAAACAGGGCTATGTTTTAGGGCGTTTATTTGCAACTCTTGAAAAGTTGCAAGGGGAGGCGCAAGGGAAAACAAATTCAACAATTATGAGGTATTACGGTACGGCATCAAGTTCGCCTGTTGCGGTATTTTCAACATTAATGAAATTACATCAACATCACCGTAATAAACTAAGCAAAGAAAAAGCAGGAAGAGCAGTTTATTTTGAAAAGTTGATAGGCGAAATACAGGACAAGATTGATAATAGTGAAGGCTATCCTTCATATTTATCATTAACAGAACAAGGAATGTTTTCAGTAGGTTATTATCAACAAAGACAAGATTTCTTTAAAACAAAAGAAGAAAAAATAGAAGCGGAAAACAAAATTCAAGGAGAATAAGAAAATGGCTGAATTAAAAAATGAAAAGGCATTAAAAAACAGATATGACTTTGTGTATGTATTTGATGTAAAAGACGGCAATCCAAATGGCGACCCTGACGCGGGCAATTTACCAAGAGTTGATGCTGAAACGGGGCAAGGAATTGTGACGGACGTTTGTTTGAAAAGAAAAGTAAGAAACTTTGTTGAATTGACAAAAAATGAGCTAGATCATTTTAAAATTTATATAAAAGAAAAGGCGGTTCTTGGTAAATTTCATATAGAAGCTTTTAAGGATCTTAAAATTAAGCTTGGTGAAGAGTCTCATAATGAAATACCAAGTAATCTAGAAACCGAATTGGAAAACTATGAGCTTCCTGATGGTATGACTATAAAAACAGAAGGTGATGTGCAGTTTCTTGTTGTTGATTCTGACGCGGATAAGAAAGCAATAAAAGATTATATAAAAGAATCAAAGCCAACAGAAGAAATAGGTAAATTTCTTAACGAGATTGTGAAAAATGCGAAATTAAGAAAACAAACTTCAGAAGAAACGGACAAGGGTAAAAGTTGGATGTGCAAGAATTTTTATGATATTCGCGCCTTTGGAGCTGTAATGTCTTTGAAATCTGCACCAAACTGTGGTCAAGTAAGGGGACCTATTCAATTTACATTTGCTCGATCTGTGGAGCCAATCATAATATCTGAACATTCGATTACAAGAATGGCTGTAGCAACTGAGAAAGAAGCAGAAAAACAATCTGGCGATAATCACACTATGGGCAGGAAAAGCACTGTTCCTTACGGATTATATGTTGCCTATGGTTTTGTTTCGGCTCCTCTTGCAAAGCAAACAGGATTTACTGAAGACGATTTAGAACTGCTTTGGAAGGCTTTAATTAATATGTTTGAAAATGACAGGTCTGCCGCAAGAGGTTTAATGTCTGCAAGAAAACTATATGTATTTAAACATTCTGACGAATTAGGGAACGCTCCTGCTAACAAATTGTTTGATTTGGTAAAATCTGCAATTAAGAAAAAGGATACTGTTGATGTTGCAAGAGATTTCTCTGATTATAATCTTCCGCAAAAAAAAGAAATAGAAAAGAGCTTGCCCGGAGGCATAGAGTTAGAAGAGAAAATATAAGATGTATTCAGAAGACGATTTATTACCTTTGTCAGGATTACAGCATCTATCGTACTGTAAGCGTCAGTGTGTGCTGATTTATGTTGAGCAGTTATGGGCAGATAATTTCTTTACGGCAAAAGGAACTGTCATGCACGACAAAGTTCATACAGAAAAAATTGAGCGTAAAAAAGGCATAATTATCGAACGGGATATTTATATTAAATCTTATAA
>JAITTL010000018.1 GCA_031286985.1 Endomicrobium sp. | reverse complement strand
TCACTATAAAGCTCAACAAAAAACACGGCTACACGACAATAATTTGAAAAATAAAGCTATTCGCGCTCTCCTTCTAAACGGACTCTCTCTTTCTAACGCTTCCCATTCTTTGGTGTTTTATGGAATGTTTAGTTTCGTGACGTAACAGGAAAAAGATCAGGTACAAAATTTATGATACAAATGATTAGCTGGGAGGCTTGAAAAATGGCAATTGATATGGACTCGTTGAATCAAAAAATTTTACAAGAAAGTGTTTTTGTTTCAAAACTTTTAGATGAAGTTTCAAGTGTCATCGTTGGACAAAAATATATTTTGGAAAGGATGCTTATAGGGCTTCTTGCAGATGGACATATATTACTTGAAGGCCTCCCTGGCCTTGCAAAAACACTTGCTGTAAAAAGCTTGTCATCTGCAATACATGCAGATTATAAAAGGATACAGTTTACTCCAGATTTGTTACCAGCAGACATTATTGGAACCTTGATTTACAATCCACAAAACAGCAATTTTGCTGTAAGAAAGGGCCCTGTTTTTGCAAACATAGTCCTTGCAGACGAAATTAATCGGGCCCCAGCAAAGGTACAAAGTGCACTACTTGAAGCAATGCAAGAAAAACAGGTTACTATAGGAGATGTTTCGTACAACCTCCCTAAACCATTTTTAGTTATGGCCACGCAAAATCCAATAGAACAAGAAGGGACCTATTCCTTACCAGAAGCGCAAGTTGATAGATTTATGCTTAAACTTAAAGTTTCTTATCCAAATAAAACTGATGAGAAAACCATTTTAGAAAAAATGACACATCCTACACCAAAAATAAATTCTGTCATCACTTTAAATGATGTTCAAAAAGCAAAAGATTTGATAGAACAAATTTATATTGATGACAAAGTAAAAAATTATGTACTTGATATTGTTTTTTCATCTAGAGATCCTGAAAGTTATGGGCTAAAAGACCTAAAAAGTCTCATTGCTTACGGTGTATCACCAAGAGCAACAATAAATTTAACACTTGCAGCAAAAGCCTATGCTTTTTTACAAGGGAGAGGTTATGTTATACCAGAAGATATAAAAACAATAGGACACGATGTTTTAAGACATAGAATTTTACTTACGTATGAAGCTGAGGTCGACTCACTTACCTCAGATAGTATAATTGATAAAATATTTAGCAGTATCGAAGTTCCGTGAAAACACTGTAGTTTTAATTCATTTTCATTTAAGTTGTGATAGTTACAAATAGATAATCTGGGATTGCTATATGTTGGATAAGGATATATTAAAAAAACAAATACGCCAGTTAAAAATAAGATCAAATAAACTTGTAAACGAGGTTTTTGCCGGGCAGTATCAGAGCGCCTTTAAGGGGCAGGGTGTAGAATTTGCCGAAGTTAGAGAATACCAGATAGGCGATGATTTTAGAAATATCGATCGCAATGTCACGGCCCGTTGTGGCAAACCTTACGTCAAACTCTTTTCACAGGAAAAAGAACTTACAGTAATTTTTCTTATAGATGTTTCGTCGTCACAAAATTTCGGTAGCACGGACAAATTAAAATCTGAAATTACAGCTGAAGTGGCAGCTATTTTGGCATTCTCTTCTTTAAAAAATAATGATAAAACTGGCATGCTTTCTTTCACAAATAAAGTTGAAAAAATAATCACTCCCTGCAAAGGTAAGAACAATATTTTAAGAATTATAAATGAAATATTGTGTTCGACTTCCTCAGGCACAAAAACATCAATTTCAACGGTATTGAGAACGATAAATAAGATATGGTTAAAAAGAGCTGTAATTTTCCTCATTTCAGATTTTCAAGACGAGAATTATGAAAAAGAGTTGATAATAACAGCTAAAAAACATGATTTGATATGCATTAGAATAAAGGATACAAGGGAAAATTATTTGCCTAAAATAGGTTTGATCGAGATAAAAGACCCTGAAACAAAAGAAAGAATAGTGGTTGACAGTTCTGCTATATCAGAGTTATTTGAACAAAGGAGTGAAATTTTTGAAAAAAAAACAGACCAAATATTCAAGAAAGCAAAAGTAAGTGCCATCAATTTAAGTACTGATAGATCTTATGTAAAACCTCTTGCAAAATTCTTTAAAGAAAGAGAAAGGTGGAAGGGCCCAAGATGAAACGACATATATCTATCTTGCCAAAACATCTTTCTGGTATACATACGCTTATAGTAGGATGTGTTGTTTTCAGCATTGTATTGATTTCATGTTTCACCTCTTGTCTGTTTGCTCAAGAAATTGTAGGCACTTCGTTAAGCAAAAACAAAATTCTTGTTGGTGATACAATAAATTTTACAGTAAAAGCACAACTACCAGCTAACGCTCAAATCGGAGCAACGCAAAACTTTAGTTTCAAGGATTTTGACATTATAACCTATACTATTAACCGCGTATCTAAAACAGAAAATGTTTATGAATTAAGTTTCAATATCGCGGCATATAAAACTGGGACGCTTACGATAAACCCCTTAACAGTTATCTACATCAATCCCGATGGCACTACTAATTTATTTTTCACACCTGAAGAGCATGTTGAAGTTGAAAGTATTATAGGAAACAACAATACACAAAATATCAAAGATATTAAACCATTAAAAAGAATAAATGTTAATTCTTTATACATTTTCATAATAATTAATGTATCCATATTGCTCGTCATTTGCGTGATTTTTATTATAAAAAGTACAATCAAAAACAACAAAAAATCGACGTTTATAGAAACTGATCCTAAAACAAAAGCATTAAATGAACTAAACAATTTGTATAAAGACAATGATTTGAGCACGAAAGATCTTTATTATACAATGTCAGAAATACTAAGAACTTATATATCCAAACAATATAAATTTGACGCTATGGAAATGACAACATCAGAGTTCTTTGATAAAGTGAAATTTTTGCTACCAAATGAAATAAATTCAAATGAATTAAAAGGTTATTTGAAAACGTTCAATTTGACAAGATATGCTGATTTTTTGCCAAATAAAATTGAAATAGAGAACAACTATAGTTTAACAAAAAAACTTTTGGAGCTGCTATGAGGTTTGCAAGCCCTTTGTACCTTTTAATATTTTTTACGCTTTTAGCTTTAGTTTATGTGTATATTAATATAACTAGAAAGAAAATATTTGAATCATACGTAAATTTTCCGCGGGTAAATCTACTCAGAGACACAAGTGCAAAGGCAAAAAAAAATCTTCTGGCAATATTAAAATTGTTAAAATATATGTCTATTGGTTTGATTATTATCGCTGTTGCAAGACCTCAATCATGTAAAACATTTGAACAGTTCAATAATCAAGGCATTGACATCATGATAGCATTAGATACCTCGTCAAGCATGCAATCATTAGACTTTAAACCATTAAAAAACAGAATGGAAGCAGCCAAAAAAGTTACAGAAAATTTCATAAAAGAAAGAAAATACGATAAAATTGGCCTTGTTGTTTTTGCTGAACTTGCTTTTACGCAATGTCCTCTCACAACTGACAAAGATTCTTTATTGGAATTTGTAAAAAATATCAATATTGGCGATGCTGGATCTTATGGTACCGCAATTGGTTCTGCAATTATGGTTTCCGTAAACAAGCTTAAAGATAGCAAAGCCAAGAGCAAAATTGTAATTGTTGCTACTGATGGAAATAATAATGCTGGAAGTATAGACCCTATTGCAGCCTCAAAAATAGCACAAGATTACAGTATAAAAATTTACACTATAGGTATTGGCAGCCTTGATGGAGCGATTTATGAAATTGACGTCCCATTTTTTGGAAAAAGGAAAATTAGGTCCACACAAGATGCAATAAATGAAAATGTTCTGAAAGAAATAGCGCATAATACCGGAGGAAAGTATTTTAGGGCTCAAGATACAAAATCTTTCGAAAACATAATGAACCAAATAGATAAATTGGAAAAATATGATATTAAAACTGAATCTTTTATCAATTACAATGAGTTATATGGATATTTTCTGATCCCAGCGTTTATTTTACTGTTGTTCATAGTTGTTTTAGAAAACACTTATCTGAGAAAATTGCCGTGATGGTTGGTTTAGATGCAAGTGAGGAAGTTGCATTTTAATTAAAAATATGATGAAATAGCCGTCATGGCGAGTTTTTTAACAGAAACGGAACAATCGGAGCTGGAGAGTTGTCATCATAGCGAAAAAGATCAACGGATGGCAGATCAAATGAAAACTGTGTTAGCATCAGACAAGGCGTTAAATTGTGGGGACACTGCGGAAACGTTGCCTCGGGTGTTGGTTGTTGATGGGGAGGCTGTTAATAAAATGTTGAAGACAAGAACAGAAAAAAGCTCGATACCGCTTGTTACGTCACAAATTTCAAATTCAGAACAGGTTGAATCTGATCACCAATTACCATCTATAAGTTTTGTCAATTCGCAGTCTAGAGAAATATTTCTCTCCAGGGAACATGCTCTCTTAGGTATCAGTCCTTTCAATAGTTATTATTCCCTTGAAAACTTAATACGCCTTTTCCGTTGGGGATTAACTAATTTTAAAAAAATAAATGTTTTTATTCCTGACCAGATCTCAACCTACACTCTTCAAGCCATGGGTTATCCTGAAAATAAGGCAAATCAAAAAACAAAGGCCCAAGATCGTTACCTGATGAACAAAACCATAAGGGCTTTAGTTGCAAATAATCTCTCGGAACACACAGCTATGGATACAATAATTTGTCTTAGTAAATTGAGAAATAGTCAAAAATATTTACAATTTTTTGATGCATATGACAAAATGTATATAAACGATGAAAATTTCAGAAATGGGTGCAAGATGACTTCAAAATGGATTCTAAAAAATAAAGAAATTCATGAAAAAGTGAGCGATAAATTTATCAGTATTGCTGTCAAATATTTTTTAGCGGAGCTTCCCTTGTATCTGAATATCCCTGATATTTTAAATATTTCTTCATCGTTATTTGTGTATAAGGATTTGCCTTCGAAATTTTTATACGATGTATACAATGGCTGTAATCTGTTTGGCTCATTGTTTGTCTTACGGCAAGGATGTTTGGCTGTAAATTTTGATGATAAAGATACCGCGGTGGCATCACATGACTAAAAAACCGATTCATATTCATATTGATAATGTTATGCAGTCTATTTTAGGATACATTTACTGGAAGGATGTAAACGGGGTCTATTTGGGTTGTAACCAAATGGAGGCAGAATTAGCTAACTTAAACTCCCCAAATGATATAGTGGGAAAGACCGATTATGATTTGCCTTGGAAACAGAATGCGAAAACATTGATAGAAACCGATCAAAGAATTTTAAAAAACAAATTATCTGAAGAACTAATAGAATTGGTGATCGTTGATGGTAAAACTGTGATAATGTTGACAAAAAAATCACCACTTTATGATGACAAAAACAATGTTATTGGGATAGTTGGTGTTTCAATTGATATAACGGATCGTAAAGCAAGTGAAGAACTACAAGAAATAAAGCTGAGGCGCAAACAATCATATATGGAGTCTGTTTTACAGCATATTCCCGTGCCGATTTACTGGAAGAGTTTGAATGGAATTTACTTGGGATGCAATCAAGAGGAAGTCAATATGTTAGGATTAAAATCTCCAAAAGATATAGTTGGAAAAACGGATTATGAGCTTTCATGGAAATGTATTGCTGATGTGTTAAGGGAAACGGATCAAAGAATTATGAGTACCCTGATACCGGAAAGCATAATAGAGTTGCCTAAATTGGCAAATGGAAAAGATGCAATAATGTTAACTAAAAAATCACCCCTTTATGATAGCGAGAATAATGTTATAGGAATTATAGGTGTATCCATAGACATCACGGAACGAAAAAGAGCCGAAGAACTACAAAAGAAATTAGAGATCCAAGAAGAGC
>JAITTL010000026.1 GCA_031286985.1 Endomicrobium sp. | reverse complement strand
TCCTCTATTTCTTCTTTGTCTTCTCCCGTTTCTCCATCCTTCATTATCGTATCTAATACTTTCCCCATCCTCTTTTGGTTGCTTGTTCTCCCTATCCTTTCAAACGATTCGGCTTCCTACAACGGCGCAATAATACCTATTGACTTTCCTCTTTTTATGAGATCTGTTTCTACTGGAAACCCTCCTGCTTCTCCTTCTTGAGACTGGGATTCTTCTTCTCCTTTCATCCATTCTAAAAATTCACTAAATTTCTGCGAAAGTGTTTTTAATTTAATTGGCTGTTTACTAATATACATTTCAATCTTTTCTTTTACTTCCTGCTCTCCTCCTCCTCCTCCTTCTTCCTCTAAAAGTTTTCTTAGACGTCTCTCCAAACCATCTATATCTTTGGAAAGTTTTTGTATTTTTTTTTCGTAATTTTCCACATCACAATTTTTCGCATGCCGCTCATCTCGCACCGTTTCCCACTCCTTCTTTCTATAAAATTTCAAAAACAACTCGGCTTGAATATTAAGATAATTTCGACAAGTAGATTCACTCACAATGCCTAAATTTTTAGCACAATTTTCATATTTCAATTTTAAAAACTTCAAAAATATCTCCTTTACGAACTTTGTTTCCATTTCTTTTAAACAGTCTTTTCGGAATTCTTTACCCTCTATAAAATTTGAAAACCCCCTCCAATCATATTTACAGCACCATATAATTCAATATTTTCTTTAATTGATTGTGACAATAATGGTCTTAAATCATCTCTCGAGTCTTTTGTTAGAAAATAATCAACACAACTATCTACAAGAATTTTACAAGAAAATGCTGGTGATGTTGCTACTGTACGATCAATAACAAAAGTAGGTAACTTTTCTAAAACACCTAACAATTCCCACAAACATAACAATTCCGCCATTTCTAAATACTCTCTTTCCATACAAAATGTCTGCAAGTTTTTATTATTAATTGTTAAATATTTATTCTTACTAAAAAAATCTGCTAAATTTTCAAATTTCACTCTTGATCTGGCAAAACTACTAACTCCTTCAGGAAGGAGTTTTTTACGTGTTGTTGCTTCATAATAGACACTCCACACATCTGAAGCATTAAGGGCACAATTTCCAACAGCGAACGGAGAATCATTAGACAAGCAGTAATAATGATCAGTGGTATATACTAAACAAGGCAGATATTTTCCAATTTTTTCATCACGGTAAAAATACTTGGGATGGGGCCCATCATCTTATTTAAACACCTTCCCCCCTACCCCAGATATTTCTTTACAATATTTGGTATCTTTTCGCATTGTATCAAACTCATCTTGTGAAATTATTTTTACAGAACGCTCATCTTTTCCCCCACTTCCGTTAACGTCAATAATGTTGTTCACAGACCAAGCTACCATACCATGAGAACCCAAGCACAAAACCGTCAACATCATTAACACAATTTTCTTCATCAATCAGCCTCCGTTTCATACCCACATCTCTCACAGATCGAAAAAAAATCGAAAACAGTTAAGACTTCAAAAGTATTTATAATTCGTTTTGTTTTTGTTAAAAATTTCTCACATTACTATTTTATCATCCTTTTGCAAGCATTCATTTTTCATATACAACTGGTACGTCAGCATATTTTAAATTTTTTAAATATCAACCGTTTGAGATACTTAAATACCAAAATAATCGCAATAAGCAAAACAAAAATGTTATGGGTACAATTGCTGCTACTACCGTTATAAACCTCTTTTTTGGATTGGTTATCTTGTTCATGTCATAAAACTTCTCTGTTTTTTCCACAAATTTAGCATTCCTTACGGTCTCAATATAGATAATCGTGCAGGATTTATGTCGACTCTACTCAGTAAATTGAAAATCGGATTGTATGTAACGAGAAAACATCAAAACACTTCGTGCCAAAAATTCTTACATATCTTCAATTGAAAAAATTCATCACCTACAAGCAACATAATTATCAAAACTCACAACGGTACCATCATTAAACCTCCTAGCAACACCAAAGCTCAAAATTGCATGCTTCTGTTGTTAAATTAAATCCTAACCACTAACTATTTTTTCTATTTCAACATCTATCTAACATTGTTTCAAACACTTTAATCGGCGTTACTGTATAACGTTCTCTGTCACTTTTCAAAATTCTACAGATTTGTTTATTGCCTGGATATAAGCTTTTGCACTTGCTTCAATTATATCTGTGGAGGTTCCCTTACCCAAATAAATTTTTCCATCGTACTGTATTTTTAAAATAACCTCACCAAGAGCATCTTCCCCTGAAGAAACAGACTTTAACGAAAAATCTACAAGCTTAATATCCATATTAACTATTTTGTCTATTGCCTTATACGCTGCGTCAACAGGACCACTACCACAGGCAGCTTCTTGAAAAATTTCACATTTCTGCTCTTTATCATTTTTATTTTTTAGTATCTTTACAGTTGCTGTTGGTATCGTTGCAGTACCTGCTGTCGTACTTAAATATTTTAAGATAAAAATTTCTTTATCTGAAGAACTACTTTCTTCAAGCAAAGCAATTATATCGTCATTAAAAACTGTTTTCTTTTTATCGGCTAAAATTTTAAATTTTTCAAACAACTGTTCTAAAATTTTACTGTTTAACTTATATCCTAAATCTTTAACCCTTTTAAAAAATGCATGTCTCCCAGAGTGTTTCCCTAAGACTAACGAACTCTCCGGAATACCGACATCGCTAGGATTCATAATCTCATAAGTCTCTCTCGCCTTGAGGATACCATCTTGATGAATACCAGATTCGTGGGAAAAAGCATTTGCCCCAACAACGGCTTTATTAGCCTGGATTGGGATTCCTGTTAATTTTGAAACAAGCTTGCTCGTACTGCACAGTTCATTTGTTTTTATTGAATGTTTTATGTTGTAGTAATGTGATCTTACATTCAATGCCATCGCAAGCTCTTCAAGAGCTGCATTACCAGCTCTTTCTCCAATGCCATTGATTGTGCATTCAACTTGTCTTGCTCCATTTTCAATTGCAGATAAAGAGTTAGCAACAGCAAGTCCTAAATCATTGTGGCAATGAACGCTTATGATCGTTCCATTAATATTTGGTACCTTTTTTTTTATTTCAGCAATTTTCCCACCAAATTCAACAGGTGTTGTATATCCCACAGTATCTGGAATATTTACAGTATTTGCACCAACATCTATAACAGCTTCTACAATTTTACACAAAAAACCCATATCGGATCTTCCTGCATCTTCAGCCGAAAACTCCACATCTTTGCATAAACTTTTCCCGTGTTTAACAGCTTTTACAGCCATATCAAGAACTTGTGCCCTAGTTTTTTTTAGCTTCTTTTCCATGTGTAAATCAGAAGTAGCTAAAAATATATGAATTCTAGGTTTTTTTGAATATTTCACAGCACTCCAACATGTTTTTATATCTTTTTCAGTGGCTCTGCACAGTCCTGCTATCGAAACTGTCTTAATTTGTTGCGAGATGGACTTTACGGCCTCAAAATCACCAATACTCGAAATTGGAAACCCAGCTTCAATAACATCAACACCTAGAGCAGCAAGCTGTTTTGCAATGAGCAATTTTTCACTCAGGTTCATGCTTGCTCCAGGTGATTGTTCCCCATCTCTTAGTGTTGTATCAAAAAATATTACGTTGTCTTTTTTCATTTCATATTTCCACTATGTTGAAAACTATCTTGTTGCTATTTCATGTGTCTTTCTACTCTGGCTTGATTGTATTATTTTCATAGAATTTTTTCCATTGTGTTTTTTTAAAGAATTTGGTATCTCCATAGTTTTTCAATCACATCATAAGATAAGCATGGAGTCCCCATAGGAAAAAAACCTATATTTTTCTTTTATGGCTTCGCTATAAGCTTTAAGCATAAGTTCTCTTGAAGAAAAAGCACTTGTCATCATCAATGGGGTTGATTTTGGAAGATGGAGATTTGTAATCAGAGTATCTATAATTTTAAATTTATGACCAGGGTATATAAAAATCGAAGTTTGTCCTGAGCATTTATCTATGAAAATTTTATCTTTTTTTTGAAATCCAATCTTGGCAGCAATAGATTCAAGAGCTCTCACAGAAGTAGTTCCAACAGCTACAATTTTTTTATTGTTGCTTATGGCAGAATTGATAATTTCAGCATTTGTTTGATCTAAAGTAAATTTTTCGGGAAGCATAACGTGATTGTTTATTTCTGTTGACATTATAGGCTTAAAAGTCCCCCATCCAACGTGCAAAGTTAAAGTAGCTATGTTTACACCTTTTGTTTTAAGGGTTTTTAAAATATTTTCAGTAAAATGCAGTCCTGCCGTAGGAGCTGCTATGGCACCTATGTTTTTTGCATATACTGTTTGATATCTTTGTTTATCAAACGTTGACAATCTTTGTGCAAGTGGACCTTTTCTGTTTATGTATGGGGGTAACGGCATAATGCCATATACTTGTAAAAAGTTTAAAATTTCGGATCTATTAAATTTAACTAAAACTTCGCCAAATTTTGATCTTGATACAATTTCACATTCATAGCCATCATCAAAATATATTTTTTTACCAATGTCAACAAACGGTTTCATCAAAACTTTATATTCTGCATCTTTTTGACAAGGATCAAGAAATAGTACCGTTACTTTTCCACCACTACTTTTTTTGCCAAAAAGCCTTGACGGAACCACTTTTGTTATATTTATCACAAGACAATCTCCAGGGTCGAGATATTCAACAATATCAGAAAAATGTTTATGATAAAATTTCTGTGTTTTTCTATCAATAACGAACAGCTTTGAATCTTGTCTGTTTTCAACAGGCTTTTGCGCTATTAACTCTTCTGGAATTTCATAGTAATAATTAGACAAAAAAATGTCTTGGTCTTGGTTTGCCATATATGATTAATTTACAGCTTTCATTATTTATAATTTACCCTTGTTATTTTTGTTTTTGGGTAATAATGCTGTAAAATTTTTTTATATTTTTTCCCCTTTCCAGCCATGACTTTAGCACCCCATTGGCATAGGCCAACTTTGTGGCCGAAACCTCTACCTGTAAAATAAATTTTATTATTGTTAGTTTTGATGTTGTCAAAAGTAAGACTTTTTATTTGCTTGTGATCGACAGTAATGCGGAATTTATAAGCATTTAATAGAAAATTTCCTTTTGAATGTATTATTTCAATTTTTTTTGCGTTTCCTCCTGGAGTTTTTCCTACAACTTTAATTTTTTTAATTTTACCAATATTGTTATCTGAAAATTTTTCTCTTACAAAGCTTTCGTCAAATACTCTTTCCCAATTCGTACCCGGAGATTTAGCGCAATAACCGCATTTTACGCCCTTTAAATACGATGGAGCATTTTTCCAATTCCAAACATGTTTTGGGCTTTCAGTATGCCCCCCGCAGTTAGCATGGAAAAAAGTATTTGCTAATTTTTCGTCATATGCTAAAACCTCGTTTTTTGTTTCCGAAATCGCTTTGTTGCAACGGTTAGATTCAACGCCAGCTCCCCTATACACCTGACAATGTTGCGTAGAACATATGTTGAATCCGTGATTTGCATGTCTACCTAAATTTGCAAGTGCAAATGTTCTACTTATTATAACTTGAACCTTCAGTGCCTCCATATCACAACTAGTTCCTATTTCTGCAGGCAAAACCCCTTTTACATAATCTTCTATATGTAAAACATTGATAACATTTATTTTATTCCCAATTTTTTTTATCGTTAAGTATCCTCTATAGGGTTTGGAGTTAGCAAAAATAATGCCATTAGAAGATTTTATTTGTATTGGTAGCGACAAATTATATTTACCTATCTGAACACCTTTTTGACAACATGAAATTGTAATAGTTCCTTTCGTAAGTTTAATTTTTTTTTTTGATGAATCAGAAACAAAAAAAGTTTTAGAACTTCCAACAGAGACAGACGACACATCAACTATTATTCCAACACTGATATTTCTTCGCGCAAATGGAATATAAATACTGGAAGCATAAATATTATAAGCAAATAAATATATACACAGTACGACTAGCACTAAACAAAATTTTTTTCTCATATGTAAAAAGCGATCCTTATGAAATGCGTGTATTTATAACAAGCATATTTTATGCTCAGACAAAACATTTGTTTCATACTTTATATCTTTCTTTATAGGATTTATTGCAACCGCAAAATTTTTGCATGTAGTACCCATTTTGTCTTAAGTAATTTTTACAATCATAAAAACATGTTCTATAATCTTTGTATAAAAACTCCACAGCATATTTGTGGGTGAAATCATTGGAAATTTGCTTTATTAAGTCGTGTTTTTGATAAGGACTAGAAAGAAGCGAAGTTGAAAAACAATCGAAACGGTTTTGCTTTGCAAACATTATAGTTTTTTCAAGTCTGAGCGTGTAACAAAGATCGCAATTTTCAGAACTCTTTTCTGCCCATTTACCGTAATTGTAGGAAAAATCTTTTTCTTCATAAAACAAAACATTTAGTTCTTTTGCGTATTTTATCGCTGCAGTTTTTCTGTTTATATATTCTTGCGTATTATAAATATTAGGATTGTACCAGTAAAAGGAAACATGGTATTCATCTTGGAGCATTTTTACGGCAGATGCTGAACACATAGCACAACAGATGTGAAGTAAAATTTTTTTCTTAAAGTTATCTGATGGCAATGATTTCATTGCAATAACAGTTCTTTTTTTGGGTTTTTAGGATATTCAACTCCTATGTGTTTATAACCAGTTTCGGTAACAATTCTCCCTCTTGGTGTTCTTGCAATGAAACCAGATTGTATAAGATATGGCTCGTACACGTCAGTTATTGTATCTGACTCTTCCGATATAGCTACGGCAATGGTATCAACACCTACCGGACCACCAGAAAATTTTTCAACTAAAACCGTAAGGATTAATCTGTCAATTTTATCAAGCCCAGCACTATCTACTTCTAAAGCATCAAGCGCTACTTTAGCTATGGAACATGTAATCTTTCCGCTTTGCACTTCTGCAAAATCTCTAACTCTTTTTAAAAGCCTATTTACAACTCTTGGAGTACCCCTTGAACGTTTTGCAATTTCCTCGCTTGCGTCGTTGTCAATTGCAATATTCATTATCGCAGCTGAACGATTAACAATATGCATAAGTTCCCCTATATCATAAAAATCCAAATGTTCTATGATTCCAAAACGATCCCTTAAGGGACTTGATAAGAGCCCAGCTCGCGTTGTTGCTCCTATCAGTGTAAAATGAGGAACAGGAAGTTTAATTGTTTTCGCAGAAGGCCCTTGCCCTATTATAATATCAAGTTCAAAATCTTCCATAACAGGATATAAAGATTCTTCCACAAGATGGTTTATTCTATGAATTTCATCTATAAAAAAGATATCTCCTTCTGAAAGATTTGTAAGTATTGCAGCCAAATCTCCAACCCTTTCTAAGACTGGCCCAGAAGTTATTCTCAAATTACCACACATTTCTTTTGCAATTATGTGCGAAAGAGTTGTTTTTCCAAGTCCTGGAGGAGCATAAAACAAACAATGATCCAAAGCTTCATGCCTGTTTTTTGCAGCCTCTATGAAAACTTTAAGATTTTTTTTAAGCTTATCCTGCCCAATAAAATCACCAAGACTTCGGGGCCTTAAAGAATTTTCTACTTTATCTTCTTCTGTGAGCTTAGCACCTTCAACAATTCTTTTTAAATCGTTCATTTATATCCTTATTTATAAGTTTTGCAAAGACCTTTTTATTAGATCTTCCAAAGTAATACTATTATCGCGCTCGTATTCTAAACTTACTGCTACTCTTGCATGTTGTTCTTTATAGCCTAATGCTAAAAGTCCTTCTATAGCTTGGGAAACCACTACATTGTTAGCAATTTTTACACGTGACCATTTCTCTTCGCCAGAAACACTTACGGCAGATATTTTATCCTTTAAAGCAGATATAAGTTTATCAGCTGTTTTTTTGGTGAACCCAAAAATATTATTTAACATAGATGAATCTTTCGTAGTTATAGCAGTTTTAAAATCAGCGTATGATTTTGAAATTTTATCAACATACTCCATGGCTTTTTTTGCGCCTGTCCCTGGAACTTCATCTTTTATAAGTACATACATTTCTCTTTCTTCTTTGGACAAAAAACCATATAGATATACAATTCCACCATACATCCCTGAGGTTGCTTCCACAACATATATTTTTACTGAGCTTTTAACTTCAGGAAGCTTTGAAAAGTCAGAAACAAGAATAGATACAACATACCCTACACCGTCTATATCGACAACAACACTGTTTGTAGATTTTGAGTCAAGTATCCCGGAAAGAAAATCTATCATCAGTACATCCTAAACTTAAGCATTTATTACGCTATTTTCTTTTAGAGTAAGATTATTTATTTAAGTAAAAAATAATCACCCCATGTACATAAGATACTAAAAAATAAGATGCAAGTAAACGTTTAGATAACCCCCAAAAACGTAAACCTACTTCTTTCATTAGTACGAAAAATATCATCCTTGCTATTTATGAATGAAAATTTATGTATCGTCTAAAGTATGCCCCAATAGTTGCACTGAAACAACAGCATCGTATATTTTATTTACCAAACAGGAAATCAAATATATTGATTGTTTTGATTCCATTATCATTGCTTGGGTTTCCCGTATCAAATGTAATAATGTATTTTTCATAATTATCTTTTATTTTTCTCAAAGGTGTTATTTCACGCTCAAATGTTTTATCATCTTTTACTGTATAGGCAACCTGATAATATGTTATAACGCCCCGTCTTGATGCTATAAAGTCTATTTCTAAGTTACCGATACGTCCTACAAAAATTTTATATCCTCTACGAGTAAGCTCTAAAAAGACAATATTTTCTAGGATTGCTCCGTAATCCTTTCTTTTATCTCCAAGTAGATGGTATCTTATGCCTATGTCGGCACCATAGTACTTATCATTCGCTTTTAAATATTCTTTCCCTTTTACATCCATTCTCACTGCTTTATATATTATGTAGCTGTCCTGTAAAGCTGAAAGGTATGACTCAACTGTGGGAACAGATATTTTGTGGCCTGATGATGTCATAGAGTCAGCAATTTTTTTTGTTGATGTTATGGACCCGATATTGTCAAATACAAATTTAAGTAATCGTTCTAATGCGGAAACTTCAGTAATTTTTTTTCTTATGACAACATCCTTAAGAATGACTGTATTGATTATTGCAGATAAATAATCATTGATTTTTTCAATATCATGACCAAGCTCAACAGCATATGGGAATGAGCTGTGATGAAGATAGTCTTCATAGTGCTTTATGTAGTTTTCATCATCATTGCCAACAGCAAAATAGTATTCTTTGAAAGATAGAGGCATCATTTCAATAGCAATGTATCTTCCTGAAAGTAAAGTAGCAAGTTCACCTGATAAAAAAAAAGCATTTGAACCAGTTATATACAAATCTATATTTTTTCTAAGATTTAAACTGTTAACTACCCGTTCAAAATCTTTTACAAGTTGCACTTCATCAAGAAGAATATAATGCATCTGTTTGGATGCTGTTTTACTTTCAATATATCTATGTAATTCTACAGGATTGGATAAATTACTGTTTTCAAAATTCTCAAAATTAATAAAAACTATCTGATTATCTTTCACCCCTATAGATTTTAAATAATCACTGTAAATTTTTAGTAAAGTAGACTTTCCACACCTACGAATTCCCGTAATAACCTTTATTAAATCCTTATCTTTAAAAGATATAAGTTTATTTAAATATTCTGTTCTACTTATCATGAATTTTCTCCAGGCAGGCAGTATAACTAATACTGTCACCAAAATCAATATTATTTAATTTAAATTATAAATAATCATATTATATAAATATAATTTAAGTCTTATTTTAAACTATTTTTACTATGTATAAAATTGAAGAATCATTTTATATTTTTAAAAATTGAGCCATACCATAACTTTCCTTGGGCAGCATATCCAATAAAACTTTGAATTTTTGATATATCTTTACTTTCTGATACAGTTTCATAGTTATTTTTCAATCCTATACCACTTATTACATTTAATAGATTCAGTTATAGACTTGTCCAGAGATAATAAGGTATTATTCATAAACTCATACTTTTCATCATTTTTATTCACAGAAGATTCAACAACATTTATACGATTGCTACTAATATAATTTTGTCCATCGACAAAAACAATATTTGTTCCATCGCATATTAATGCAAAATGGTTAGCGTTTTTATCAAATATATTCGTACCAACAGCAGTAAATGATTCTTCAATACCCATAAGATGATATATTGAAGGTATCAAATCAGCTTGTGATACCGGATAATCAATTTGTTGAGATTTAAAAATTTTTGGAGCATACACCACAAAAGGAATTCTAAATCTTTCTTTGGTATCTTCTGCAAAACCACCGTATATATGATCTGCCATAAAAATAAAAATTGTGTTGTCAAAATACCCGTCTCTTTTAGCACTGTCTATAAGATGCCCTATAGAATAGTCAGCATAATATAAACTGTTAAGATATTTATTCTCAACAGAAGTTAAAGGATATTTGTTAAATTCATCAGCTATAGGACTGAAAGGCATATGAGTTGTTCCTGTAAATGAATAAATAAAAAATGGTTGTCCTTTTTTGTGATGCTCTCCGGCTTTTTTAGACACAAAATCAAGCATATCGTAATCATAGACGTTATGATACTTGTAATCCATAAGGCGCGGAAAATCTTCTTGTCCGTAACTCTCTCTAAAATCTAACATATTCTTGGCTACACTGCACATCATAATAGAGTTTCTTTCAGATGACTGGGCATACATTGTGAAATAACCTTTATTATTAAATGCTGATGCTATTTTCGTAAACTTGCTCATCATATCAAAACCGTAATAATAAACCGTTCCCGGCACTATCTGCATACCGACAAGAGAACCTATTAAACCAAATTGACTTCTAGGTCCTACGGAATAAGCATTATTAAATTTTATTCCATTTTCGACTATATTATCAAAATTAGGAGTAACGCCATATCCTTTATTTCCATTAAAAGAATCAATATATTTTGGCGTCCAGCTTTCAAGCAAAACAATAACAATATTATAATCCGGCTTTTTTTCTGAAATTTTAATTTGCCGCATTAAAGGATATTTATCATCAGGAAAAAACTCATTATTGCTTAAAAGAAACTCACGCGTATTTTTAAATGCCAGATGTGCAGGATAATCGTTTACTATTACCCCTTTAGTATCATTTGTCCCTTTTAAGTAATAGTACTGTGTGAATACGCCATTTAGAATAAGTTATATATTTTCAGATTTTTTTTGGATTTTGTAAGCATCGATTAAATTTAAAGGCATTCCGCTGAAATTTGATCTCCTTGCCAAAACAACAAATGCAACAACAAGAAGTAGAACACATATGCCCTTGCGCAGGCTTACAGATTTTGGATTGTAATGTTTATCAATAAATTTAAAAACTTTTTTTATTGCAAAAACCATCAAACCAATAATAAAAATTAAAATCCAAAGATAGTATTTTAGCGTATACTTAACTATAAAATCCTTATCTCTCCACGCCAAAACAATATCTTCCGTCATATGCCGCTTAACTTCAGGAAAATAAAAGAAATCCGCACTTAACATCAACAACATTAAAAATGCAGAAATACTTAAACATACCACACAAATTTTAATAAACATTGATTTTTTAGGATATGGTAAAAACAAAATCATTATGAATACACCAAGAAACAAACTAATTGCAGAAACATCAAAACGCAAACCGTAAATAAAACTCTCAACTTTATCCCAAAAAGACAATGCTTGAAAAGTATCAGCATACACTATGCAAAACATTAAACGGAACAATAAAAATATCAATAACATAGATATAAAATAAAACAGCGAAATCTGTAATTTTAGTTTTATATCCTGCGGATATTGCGCCGCAAGAATTGCTTTAATTTTATTCATATTTTAATTTAAATATTTACAGAATTTATTTTTGCTTTTTATAAAATGGTTTAGGAACTACCTGTATTTTTCTCATATTAAAGTATCGCGACAGTCTAACCAGCACGGTTTCACTGAAAGACTTATTAGCCTTTACCAAAATTTAACTATTTGTTCTTTTGATATAAAAATTTCAAAACCATCTTCACCTGTGTAACCGATTCTTGCTATTTTGCAAAAATTTGTATTTATATTTTTCAATTTTAGTTCTGATACCGTAGAATATTTCATGCTTCCAATATCCGTCTCAGAAATGCTCTGCAAATATATCCATTGCCATTAACAGCATTTTCAGCATTATTATCGTGCTTATTCTGCGATGGTTGTATCACACAACTATTTTTTAAAAATATTGTTCCCATGACTATCTATCGCAACAATTAATGACATATCTTTGACCTCAAGTTTGTAAATTGCCTCAGGGCCTAAATCTTTAAAAGCAATTAAATCAGCTTTTTGTACAGTCTTGGAAATTAATGCTCCCACTCCACCTGTAGCAACAAAATATATGGCACCATTATTTTTTACTGAATCCACAACATCATTGGACCTATTACCTTTTCCAATCAAAACCTTAACACCTTCTTTTAGTAGCTTTGGTGTAAAAATATCCATCCGCGACGACGTCGTTGGACCACATGCTCCAATTATCTCACCTGGCTTTGCAGGGGTTGGACCACAGTAATAAATCGCAGAACCATTTAAATCGAACGGCAATTTTCCACTGTCAGCTAATATGGATACAATCCTTTCATGAGCAACATCCCTTGCTGTGTAGATTGTTCCACTGAACAAAACTCTTTGCCCTGCTTTTAAAATCTTGCTATATAAAATTATCTTTTTTAAATTTATCTTCATATTATAATTGTTTTTCTTCTACAAGAGTGGCACTGAATATTTACAGCTACCGGAAGAGAAGCTATATGAGTTGGCCTAACTTCAATAAACACAGCTAAGGCCGTGGTTTTGCCACCTATGCCCATCGGGCCGATATCTAATTTATTTATTTCATTCAATAATTCCAGCTCTTTTTCTTTATAAAAAGCAATTTGATGGTTGCTTCCTATTTTTCGAAGGATGGCTTTTTTGGCCACTAACCCAATAGATGCAAAATCACCACCAATACCAACACCAACTACCAAAGGAGGACAAGCATTTCTACCTTTGTCATCTACAGATTTCAAAACAAATTCTTTTACACCATTCCACCCTACGGAAGGAATAAGCATTTTTAGCGCGCTTGCGTTTTCACTTCCCCCTCCTTTGGGTAAAAAAGTAATTTCTATCTCATCTCCAGAAACAATATCAACATAAACGTTTGCAGGCATACCATCTTCAGCACTTTTTCGTTCAATAGGATCATAAACTATGGATTTACGTAAGTAATTGTCTCCATACCCCAAAGAGACTCCTTTATTTATTGAATCATAAATATCACCATCTTCAACACTTACATCTTTCCCAAACTTCACAAAAAAATTTGGTACACCCGTGTCTTGACATAACGGAATTTGTTCAGTTTTTGCAATATCAGCGTTTTCATTTATTTCTTCTAAAATACTTTTTGCAAGGCCGGTTTCAAAAGCAATGTTTTTTTGGATAGATCCCAAAACATCTTCTGGAAATTCAAAATTTGCTTTTGCACACAAATTCGCCACAACCTCAATTATGATTTTAGATTTTATTTTCCGCACTTTCTAATAAATCCTTTTTTCATCATAGTCATCGTTATAGCTCTGCTTCTTTTTATCATCATTTTTGCGTTGGAATAAATTTTATCATAATTTAATTTTTTATGCGCAACCTTTTCTTTTATAGCTTTTATCCCTATAGCAGCAGCTACTTTGGGAAAAATTTCCCAATTATCCATAGTAGGAAGAATTTTTGATGGTCTTATTTCATTACCTGTTATGCACGATGCAAGCTCTATCGCTGCTGTTATACACATGGTATCTGTAATGGTTGAAGCCCTAACATCAAGAATTCCTCGAAAAACACCAGGAAATCCTAAAGAATTGTTCACTTGATTTTCAAAATCGCTTCTACCTGTTGCAACTACAGCTGCTCCGGCTTCTTTTGCTTCCCAAGGCCAAATTTCAGGTATTGGATTTGCACATGCAAAAACTATCGCGTTTTTAGCCATTTTTTGTATCCACTCTTTTTTTATCACTCCTGGGCCAGGTGTTGATAAAGCAATAACAGCATCGGCATTTTCCATAGCTTCTTTAATTCCGCCACGTACATTATTGGGATTTGTATCAACAGCTAACGACCATTTTTCAGGACATGGTTTTAAATCAAAGCGTTTTTTATGTAAAGTTCCATTCGCATCAACCATAATTATATTCGCAGGATTTGCGCCGTAAAGAATTAAAAGCTTTGCTATGCACACATTTGCTGAACCTGCTCCAATCATTGCAATTTTAACCTTATTTACTTTTTTGTTGATAATTTTTAAAGCGTTTATAAAACCTGCAAGTGTTACAAGGGCAGTCCCCTGTTGATCATCATGCCATACTGGTATATTACATTCTTGTTTTAGGATATTTAGTATTGGAAAACATTTTGGTTGTTCAATATCCTCTAAATTTATACCACCAAAAGAAGGTTGCAATATTTTTACAGTACGCACTATTTCTTTTTCATCTTTTGTACCAAGACATATAGGATAGGCATCAACCCCTCCCAGATACTTATAAAGGAGAGCTTTTCCTTCCATAACCGGAATACTTGCTTGAGGACCTATATCGCCAAGCCCCAAAACTCTTGTTCCATCACTTACCACAGCAACGCTATTCCACTTATTGGTGTATTCATATACAAGTTCAGGATTTTTATAAATATCTGTACAAGCCGCTGCAACACCTGGGCTGTACCATATTGAAAAATCGTTTAAATTTTTTATTCTACACTTTGGAACAACTTCAATTTTACCTTTGTAAAAAGGATGCATTTTTTTTGCTAATACAGATGGTTCCTGAGCTGTTTTTAAAAGCTTTTTTCTATCCTTTGTTTTTTTCATAATTATTTTCTCGTTTAAAAAATTTGCCATTTTTTAGCATTGTAACAAATGTTGCAAACCGCTAACTTAAATGATCCTAACACCATTTTCTACATCAAATAAATGACTTTTTGAGAAATTGAACACGAGTTCTATCATTTGATTAATTTTTGCTTGATTGTTTGATTTAACCTTCATGACTAGTTCATTTTTACCAGTATTTAAATGCAGGAATTTTTCATTTCCCAAAGGCTCAATTAATTCAACTATAGCGTTAAGGTTGTTTAATTCATCGTTTGTGGCACAGAAAAGCTTATCATATATATCGTCAGGCCTTATCCCAACGGTAATTTTTTGTCCGACATAAGGCAAAATCTTGTCCTTAAACTGATCTGGCAATTTGAACTCAAATGAACCCTCATTTAGAAATACAAAACTACCTCGGCATAAAACGTCAACTTCAAAAAAATTCATTGAATAATCCCCTATTAAACTTGCCACAAATTTATTAGCAGGATTTTCATAAAGATCCTTAGCGGTACCTATTTGTTGTATCTTTCCATTTTTCATAGTACATATTTTGTCACCTATTGTTACAGCTTCTGTTTGGTCACTTGTAACGTAAATCATAGTACTTTGAAGTTTTTCATGGAGTTTTTTAATTTCATTTCTCATTTGCCATCTTAATTTTGCATCGAGATTTGAAAGCGGTTCATCAAATAAAAATACTTTAGGTTTTCTTATTACTGCTCTCCCTATTGCAACTCTCTGTTGTTGCCCGTCGATTAGCTCTTTTGGATATTTTTCAAGTAGATGGACTATACTTAAAATTTCAGCAGTTTCATTAACCCTCTGACTTATTTCCTTTTTACTATACCCCTTAAGTTTCAATCCAAAAGCCATATTTTCATACACCGTCATATGCGGATATAACGCGTAGCTTTGAAAGACCATAGCAATATCACGATTTTTGGGAAGCATATCATTAACTTTTAACTTGTCAATGTATATACTTCCATCTGAAACATCTTCAAGGCCAGCAATCATACGTAAAATTGTTGTTTTTCCACAACCTGGTGGCCCAGTAAGTACAAAAAAAGATTTATCTTGAATTTCTATATTAAAATCTTTTATCACGTTTAGAGCCCCATAACGTTTCCAAACTTTCTTTAAAACTACATCTGCCATTGTCCCTCCAGGAAATTCAAATCAATACTATCAACAAATAAAAATGGTTGATACCTTATCCCTCATTTTGATACTGCCCCTAAACAAGTATTGAAATACTAGAACTTTTAAAATTTAGGAGATTGATATCCACATCGTAACGTTTTGCAAATTTTCACCAAATACCATTTTTCTAAATCATATGAAGAGAACCGCTTGACGACGGAACTAAAATTTTATTACTTTTTCTACATAAGGGGCATTATAATAAAAAGCTAGTGAAAAACAAATTTGTTGTAATATTAATTTACCAAAACAATTAATATTTGTACGTTTTATGAATCTATCGTTAAAGTAACGTATATGAGGAAATATATCGTAAATACTTAAATCAAGGTGATTTATTATGACAACGATAAAATCAATATAAATTTAGCCAATTATTTGATTTGATACAATACACAGAAAGCACACGAAAGCCTTATTTTACTACGCCATTACTTTATGCTATAACTAGGCTTAGATGTTCCTTCGAAGGTCCAATGTGTTTTGGTAAGAATGAGTAAATGCAAAAACAATTTTATAATTTGTTGTTCTATTTAGAAAATAAGGGTTTTTAATCCCTTGAGAGAACAAAAACCCTGCAAATAAAATGTTGAAACTCGCGCGGTTGCTTGCAAGCTGCAATAATTATCTAGGAAAAACATTGAAAGACAAAGAAATTAATGACGATTCCTATTTTATGCTACAAGCTTTAAAAGAAGCTCGGAAAGCACAAAAATTCGTTGAAGTGCCTGTAGGGGCAATTGTGGTTAAAAATGACAAAATAATAGCCAGAGGGTTCAATAGATGTATTTCATTTACAGACCCTTCCGCTCATGCTGAAATTGTTGTACTACGAAAAGCTGCAAAAAAGTTGGGCACTTATCGTTTGAACGATTGTTGTGTATATGTTACAATAGAACCTTGTGTGATGTGTATAGGCGCGATGATAAATGCGAGAGTAAAAATGGTTGTTTTTGGTGCTTTTGATGTAAAAGCAGGTGCTTGCGGAAGTGTGTTTAGTATAGCAGATAACAAACAGCTTAACCATAGAATAGAAGTTGTTGGTGGGAAAGAAAAATATTTAGATAAAGAGTGTGCAAGTTTGATTCAAAATTTCTTTAGAAAAAAGAGAAGTTTTAAAAGAATAAAATTGGAAAATACAAAACGGGGGTGAACAGGGTTCGACGGGGGTAATTGATGTGACGACAGCAGGCCGGAGTTAGTCGATGGCTCCGTAAAAATCGACTAAAAAACAAACAACAATGAACAAAAATGTTCAAAAGACACCTTGGATAGTAAGCGTGGAAGCCGTTATGGTCAAGCAGCAGAAGCAGTGATAGCAAAGGGGCTTATTCAGCCCATGATGCATCCTGCGATGATGCGTTCTCCTATGGCTCCGTTATTTGCTTAGCATTCAGGACGTCGTGTGGCTGCTTGCAGCAGCTCCGTTTTACTCCAGACACCTGCTATGGAGATAAAACGTCAAGAGCAGGTTAGTTTTAAACGATATGATGTCAGTCGGTTAAAATGAAGTACAATGGCACCAATTTGTAATGCGATTCTGTCCGGAGACAGCGTTACAAATTAGAAAATTTTCGGACTAAGCCTGTAGCGGTCTTACTGAAATGCTTTCGGACGCGGGTTCGATTCCCGCCACCTCCACATCCGCAGTAGTAGAAAAAAAGAAGGGTTTAAGTGGTTATTGATGGGTTGTTTGACCTATTACAACTGTGGGTGGTCTTGTTTGGTGTTCAATTGGTATTAAATCTGAAAATACCTTCACAGGCAATGTAAATGCCATATATATGTATCTAACCAATAAACCAACACGCGATGTTGTTAAAATGTCTAAAATCTGATAGAATCGTCCGCATTATGAAATTCTTTTCAAAAAAAGCTTTGGTATACTTTATCATATTCACAGCTTGTTTTGTTGTTGTAGCATTAGCTGTTATAAAAAAAAACTTTCCAAACATTGGTCAAAAAATTGCTTGCGACAACAAAGATCCTTACACTGAAAAAGTAATAATACAACGTGGAGATGTTCTATCTTTAACGCTTAAAAATACAAAACTTTCCAAAAAAGATATCAGTGAAATTATTAAAGAACTTAAAAAATTAGTAAATATTAGCCATTGTACTCCTGGAGATTACTACGAAATACTTTATGATAAACAGACAGGTGAATGGTCTCATTTTTTTTATTATCCATCAGGAATTTCCTACTACTCAATAACAAAACAAGCTGACGATACCATAAAGGCAGAAAAAAAAGACTTTGAAACAACTACAATTGAATACGTAAAACATGGAGCTGTTACAACATCATCTTTGTGGACAGCAATGACATCCCAAAGTGTTCCTCCAGATGTTATTCTTTATTTCGCAGATATATTTGCATGGCAAGTAGATTTTCTTACAGACACCAAACAGGGTGATGTTTTTAGCGTCGTCTATGAAGTGGAACAGATTAACGTTAAAAATAAAAAAATATCTACTCACGTTGTTGCAGCTCTGTATAAAACATCTTCAAAAACATATTACGCGTTTCATTTTAAAACGAAAAATGGCACAAGCGGGTATTTTGATGAAAACGGGAAATCGGTAAAAAGTGCATTTTTAAAGGCTCCCTTGCAATTTAGAAGAATAAGCTCCTATTTTTCAACAAATAGAATGCACCCCATATTAAAACGTGCTAGACCTCATCTTGGTATAGACTATGCAGCACCTAGTGGAACACCAGTGTCATCAATTGGTGATGGTGTTATCGTAAAGGCCAATTATAGCGGAGGTTTCGGCAATTTAGTGATCATAAAACACCCAAACAGTTACGAAACGTACTATGGACATCTCTCAAGGTACAAAAAAGGCATTAAAAAAGGTGCTAGGGTAAAACAAGGTGATGTTATAGGATATGTAGGCATGACAGGGCTTGCCACTGGGCCTCACTTAGATTTTAGAATAAAATTTAATGGAAAGTTCTTCAATTTTCTAAAAATGAAGCAATCTCCTGCAACAGCTTTGATAGGTGAAGATAAAAAAAACTTTAAAGAAAAAATACAAACCTTTATCACAATATTTCATGAACCTAAAGCAAAAGATTAATTATTAAGAATTTTCACACCTTACAGCAGATACTTGAAAAGGTTTTATGGACAGAATTTTATCTTTAGTTTTGGTGCTTTGATTAAAAAAATCAACAATGATTTTCTTGTCACAGGAATCTGAAACGACAATAGCCTGATAACCCCAATTGACCGGGTTGCCTCTAATGTATTTTTTGGATATTGAAACAGCACATTTTTCAACAGACAAATTTGAGACAAATGAAGCCCCATCTGATGAATATTTATATAAAATTGCTTTATCCTCATACACTCTTAACGCATATTCCCATCCAGATTTCGTAGTCAAAAACCCATTTATCCCTATGAGAAATGATGTAGAACCAGCTCCTTCAATATCGTTCAGCCCTATATAAAAATCTATAAAAGAAATGTTCTTATTCCATGTTCCCTCTTCAAAAGAAAAGCTTATACTTATAACATCACTTTTTGAAACAACCTGTACAGATTTCAATAATCCTTCATTACATATTGAAATACCATTTTCAATAGGATCAACTGTGGTATGTTGATTTGGTACACCTGCACTAACTGACGTTTCATTTTCACACCTTGTTTCTCCTAAAAGACGGCAAATATTGTCATAAATGGTATCAAACCTTCTTTTGCCTTCCGACTTATTTGCACAAGCATCTTCTAAAAGCTGATTACAACACAAGTAAATTAATTCGTTTCTAGCATCATTATATGTAGACTCTTTAAAATTGGATGCATTAACATAATCGTTAATTAAATTTGCGGTAGAGTAGAGCTTTTTCATAACATACTCATTACAAGAGAACTGTTTAAATTTTTGAGGTTTTTGTTTAATTAAATTTGCTTTGGTATCCACTATGTACATTGGTGTTACAGGTTTTATATATTTGCTGTTATCTAAAACATTTATTAAATACCCCATTAGCTCAACATCGCGTAAATGTTTTCTGGTAAGCAAAACAGGAATAATATTTTCTTGATTTGATTGAACCCATTTCACAATATCTTCTTTATCGTAAGGGAAATCCATATATAAACAAAATGTGGTAATACCTTCAAAATAATATACACCACCAACATTGTTGCCAAAATTATCCATATTTACCCAAGACAAACCCAACTTTGCAAAACAGCAAAGGATGTCATATGATATGGAAGCGTGATTCAAAAAGGCACCGAACTTATTTTTTGTTGTATTATTTTTGAAATCAGTTAAATTATTTGAAATATATTCCTTAAAAATACTCCGCCTTCCTAACCTTTTCGAATCAATATTGGAAAGCATGAAAAGGGCAGAAAAATTCGGCTCGGGATTGAAAGAAAGCGATACTTCTATTTTTCCATGTGCAATAAGTTGTGTTAAATTTTTGGAAACCCCTGTTGCAGAATTCACGGGCACAGTAATACAAAAACTATGTGATGATAATATCTTATCAACAACAGCGTTTGGCATATCTGCGGTCTCAGCAAAAAAAACTATATACCTGTTTTGTTCACAAATTTGTTCGCAAAAAGATACAAAAACTGTAGACATAAACAATACAGCACATATCACATATTTTGTCACGATGGCCTATTGTACCATTATTGACAAAAATTGTTAATTTCAAGTACAATCGCCATATCATGGAAATGGGAAAACTTAAATTTGTGTTTCTTGGGTTTGTCTGTATTGTCACAATACTTGTGGGTTTTGCGGGAAAGGCAAGAGCAATATCTCCAAAAGAGGATCGCATAATAAAAGGTATTCATGTAACCTCGCCAATACTGTCAACATCAAAGGGTAGGAAAAAGATAACAGATTTGTTATTTTCCACAGAATTGAACGCAATTGTAATAGATGTAAAAGACGATCACGGACATATTTATATCAATGGGATAGAGATTGTAAAGACAATTGGCGCTTACGTAAATGACGTTCCAGATTTAGAAAAATTTATTTCTGATTTAAAAGAAAAAGGTATCTATACTATAGCAAGAATTATTGTTTTCAGAGATGATACAATGGCAAGAAGGAAACTAGGGTTTGCCATTAAAAATTGTGATGGGTCTCTTTGGACAGATAAAACAAATATAGCTTGGCTTGACCCGTACAATATTCATAACTGGGACTATGTTTTGCAGGTGGCTGAAAAAGCTGTAGACATAGGATTTGATGAAATACAGTTCGATTATGTACGTTTTCCTTCCGAAGGTAACGCAAAAAATCGTAGATACTGCCAGATATATTCTGCAGAAAAAGCCTCAAAAGCTTTAGTAGGATTTTTAAAAGAAGCTAACAGGCGCCTTAAGGCGAAAGGAACAAATATATCAATAGATGTTTTTGGGTTAACAACAACAGCAACCGATGACATGGGAATAGGACAAAAAATAGTTGAGATGACAGAATGGGTTGATTTCACAAGTCCTATGGTTTATCCATCGCATTATGGAAAATTTATTTATGGTATTGAAAACCCCAATAAAGAACCATACAAAGTTGTTTATTGCGCCATTGAGGATGCTTTAAAAAGAATACCTGCAAAAAAACTGCGCCCATGGCTTCAGAATTTTAGTCTTCATGGGTATAGCTGTGGAAAGAACGAAGTCAGAGCACAAATACAAGCTTGCTATGACAACGGCGTTGGTAGCTGGCTACTGTGGAGTCCGAAATGTACTTATACTACGAGCGCTCTGAAAGGAACAAATGAAAAGAATACCTATAGGAAAAGCGACCCAGCAACGCAGGAAATGCTGAAAACTGCAAAAAGAAAAAAATCTATGGCAGAAACAGCAAATAAAAGCTTGGAAACTACAAATAGTTCAGATTAATCCAGTAAAAACAGATAACGATCTTGAATTTTACAAAGAATTTGATGCCATTCTGTTTAAAAAGCCTTTGAATGAGCTTACATACCACGAATTCGTTGTAGAAAGTTGAAAACCTCGTCAGCAATATTGGACTTTACGCTTCGAAAATTCAACATACCATAGAACATTATAATATTTGACAGAATTTGCGGTTTTTGATAGGATCGGACCTTCCGGTTTATGGTATAATTGCCCGATGGTGTAATTGGTAACACGTCTGCCTCTGGAGCAGAAGTCTCCTGGTTCGAGTCCAGGTCGGGCAGCTTTTTATGATAGATTGATGAAAATCACAGGCTTATACCAGCTTGCCAACACTAAAGTAGCAGTAGGTATCGTGTGTTGGCTTAGTTGTTATCGATAGTTTAGGCCATGGATAGTCAAAAAAGGAGACAGTGTGAGAGCGATTTTGGAGTTAGTAAAAAGAAAAATAAATTTTCTTGTGATTTTATGTTTTGCATGCACAATTTTAGCGACTATGTTTTGCATGCACAATTTTAGCGACATCGTCATACGTAGCAATGGCGGCAACTCCTACTCACAGCATGATTAAGCAATGGAAGGATAAGAAGATATTTCAGGACAAACCCGGTTTTACTTTACCTATATTTCACGATCCTCATACCCAGACGCCAAGGCTGACCCTTCGGTTTTGTGAAATAGATGCAGTGGCAGGTCTGAAGCTTGAAGACATGCGAGATCTTATCAAAAAATCAAATAAACCAATTATTAACGTAAATGATGATTGTTTGACAAAATTGAAAAAATGCTTTGAAATCGCTGCAGACAAACGTGGAAGGTCAGAAGACAACAACCTTCAAACAGTTGAAGGGCTTCTTGGCCCACACGTTAATGAATACCTCAGAGCAATTATACATGGAATGAAAAATTATATGTCTGAAAAAGTGCCACAGAGCCCAAAACCACAAGATTCACCAAGTTTGGATGAAGAAATATCACCAGTTGCAGAACCACAAAATCAAGACCCGTTTAAAATGATAAAGGAACTTCTAGAAAATTTCAACAAAAAGGTGAAGGAAATATCGAAACAGGAAGATATACCGCAAGAAGCAGAGATGAAAATAATAAATCTTTTTGGGACAATGCTGTCAGAGTACAGTGGTATGACAAAAATACTAGAAGGAGCAAGAGAAATAAGAGGATATCTAGGATTCATGTGTAACATGCTGAGAAGTGTATGTAATGGGAACAGTTGTGGCGAAGAAGTGTTTAGGGAGATGTCGTTAGGAGGATTGGTGAAAGGAGAAGAAGAGGTTCTTAAGAAGAAGTGGCATGTGTGGGGAGGGCCAAGATATAATCGAGAAGAGTACGATGGAGATGAAAATTCACCTGGAAAATATAAAAATGATCAAGTGGGAGCAGTAATAGGAATAAACAGACATCTTGGGGATGAAAAAGAGAGAGGATTTGTGGTAGGGGCGTTTGTAAAGGTAGCTTGTCATAATATGACGCAGCAAAAGAAGAAGGGATATACAATGCAGAAAAAATGTGGTTCTCATATATTAAAAGGAAAACTATCGTGTGCGAAAAGATCAAAAGATATTATTAATGGAAAAACTACAAGTGGCGTACTGGGCTTATGTGGAGGATATGCAAATCCAGAATTTGAAGTGATGTTGTTAGTGAGAGGAAGTTATACTAACTATGAAGTTGAAGGGCTTGCGGTAAAAAACTTATGCACTGACTTTTTCCCCTATTACGATGAAAAGATAAAATTTGACGGAAAAGGTTTTGGGGGGGAGTTAGGAGGGATGTGGAAGATAAGGGTGAGCGATAAAATAGTTGTAGGTCCGTGTCTTGGGATAGAGGGATCAATAGAGAAGTACGATGAGGATAAGAAGAAATGCATAAATGAAGGAGAGTCTAATCGGGCGTTGGCAAAAGTGGGAGTTGAGTGTAGAGCAGAGTTAGGTTGTGGTAATGATCTGAGAGTGAAGTTAGCATACAAACGGATACTAAATGGAGAGATCCCAAAGATAACTGTAGGTCGTAATAAAGAAGACATAAAAGGAATAAAGGAAAGCCAGGATATTGGAGAGATAGGGTTAGGATGGAATTGGGAAATAGGAAAAGTAGTAGGAGTGCATGCCAATCTGAAATACACGATGTCTAAAAATTATCGTGACATATATGCAAACTTAGGACTTGGTTATAGTTTTTAGTAATGTGCAAGCTCCGTTCTTATCTTGTATGGTAGCTTTTAGTTTGAAGTATTAAGACCACTATATGAAGTTTTCTCAAGGAAGTACAATGGGTTTTTGTAATAAATGTTGTGCGGAGAAAATAGTGCTAACAGTTTTAGTTACAGGAGCAAACGGTTTTGTAGGTAGTCATATTGTTGAGACACTTCTTGAGGAAAAGCATCGAGTTTTGTGCGTTATAAGAAAAACTTCGAATTTAAAATGGATAAAAAATCTACCTCTGGATTATATATGTGGCGATTTAAATAATAAGAGTTTTTTAGAAACAAATATCAAAAATGTTGATGTTGTTGTTCATTGTGCAGGAATTGTGCGTGCAATGGATAGGGAAAAGTACTTTGAAACAAATGTTGGCCATACCAAAACTTTATGTGAAGTTATATTAAAAAATAATTGCAATTTGAAAAAATTTATATTCATTTCATCACAAGCAGCTATGGGGCCATCAAAATCCGATTGTGCTAGAAGGATAACTGATAGGGAAAACCCTGTTTCCGATTATGGACTGAGCAAACTTGCTGCTGAATTAGAAATAAGAAAAATACTCCAAGGGAAAGTACCATATACAATCTTAAGACCTGCTTGTGTTTATGGGCCTAGGGACAAAGATATTTTCATATTTTTCAATTTAGTACATAAGCACATAAGGCCTGTGACGATAAGAGAAAGATTGCTGCAGCTTGTTTACGTAAAAGATGTGGCAAAAGCTGTGGTTGCATGTTTGGAAAATGAAAAAAGTAACAATAACATCTACTATCTTGCAGACTCTATAGCGTACACATGGGCAGATATAGGTAAAACTATATCATCTTCCGTTGGGGTTAACACAATCCAGTTGCCCGTTCCTGACTTTGTTTTTAGATTAGCAGCAACAGTATCGGAAATATTTTCCTATGTAAAGAAAAAACCTGTTGTATTAAATAAACAAAAAGTTGCAGAAATGCTTCAAAAATATTGGATAGCGGATACTCAACCTGCTGAGATCGATTTAAACATTAAATTCACATGCCTTGAAGTTGCGTCTAAGATAACATATAACTGGTACTTAGAAAATGGGTTCTTTTAGGTTGTTGTCGGTTGTCGTTGGAAAGAGATTTTTAGCAAAACCTGAGATATGTTGAAGAGTACTCGTTGAACCAAGAAGAGTCTAAAGTGAGTAGGGTAGAATAATAATCATAGGAAGTAGTTAGCATTATGTTATCAAGATTTGCAAGATTGTTAGCAGTGATGATAGTTATTCCGTTATTTTATGGTTTTGTTAGTGGCAATTCACGGAATGGAGCGGAATATAATGCAAAAGAAGGAAGAAAGAAACAGGTTGGGAAGACAGAAATCGTGGTATTGAAAGACGCTGAGGTTTTAGATCTTGGAGGGAAAGTCCCTGTTGATGCAATAGTAAATCCGGCTAACTGCAGACTTCAGTGGGGCCCCGGTATTAGTGAATTTATATTTACACATGCAGGAGATGAATTGCAACAGGAATGTGATAAATTCAAGAAAATAAGTGATGAATATCAATGTCAGACATGTGAAAATTCCGGGAGATGGAGAGGAGATTATCGATGCCATACAGGTGGAGCTAAAGTTACTGATGCGCTTGATCTACGAAAACAAGGAATTAAGTGGATTGTCCATGCTGTTGGTCCCAATTTACTAAGTCCTAACTGGGGTAATATTGATAAATCCGGGCAACACGTGTGTTATGGTCTCAAGGAAAACAGGCCGAAAGCTAGAGAGGCTTTGAAAGACGCTTACACTAGTGCCTTAAGTGAGCTGAAAAAGGAGCATCCTCAAGCAAGGAGTATAGCTTTTCACTGTATATCAACTAATATATCCCAGGGGGGGTATCCTAAAGACGAAGCTGCTGTTGTTGCATTGGAAGCTGTGCAGGAATATGTTAAGAATCATCCCGATGATTACGATAAAATAATTTTAGCTTGTACTGAGGCTGGGGGTTATTGTTATGAGAAAGGAGATTACGAAGCGTATATTTCTCTTCCTTTTTTCGGCGACTCTCAACCTATAGAAAATGGTAGTCTTAACAAAGCGTTAAAGATGAATTATAAAGTAGGATTCGTAGGTAACATGTTGAGAAGTGTATGTAATGGGAACAGTTGTGGCGAAGAAGTATTTAGGGAGATGTCGATAGGAGGATTGGTGAGAGGAGAAGGAGAAGTTCTTAAGAAG
>JAITTL010000015.1 GCA_031286985.1 Endomicrobium sp. | reverse complement strand
CTGTGTCCAGCCGTGGATTGGGGGTGTCTGTGTCCAGCCGTGGATTGGGGGTGTCTGTGTCCAGCCGTGGATTGGGGGTGTCTGTGTCCAGCCGCGGATTGGGGGTGTCTGTGTCCAGCCGCGGATTGGGGGGGTGTCTGTGTCCAGCCGCGGATTGGGGGTGTCTGTGTCCAGCGGCGGAGGAAAATCATCAACCCCATCATTGAATGTGTCCAGCAGTCGTCGCCGCAGTTGCCGTAGTGGGCGTGGGCGTGGTGGGAAGCCTGAGACCCCTATTTTTGTCTCTGTTGACAGTTCCGTTCCATCCTGCATATTCACTTTTATTCTTCCTTCTTCCACTGCCAAACTGTATGCTCCTACTCCAACTATCCCAACTACCCTGTGGTTTTCTCCTGAGGTTTTTATCGCCAGTTCGCATCCGAGAACCCTTGCCTTTATATCTCTATCTCTTGGCAATGGGGCTCCATCTAGCCCACTTATCACTATTTCTCTTTTTTCTCGTATTTCTGCCTGCATTCCTATAGACAGGTTTGTTACTTTGTCTCCTGATTTCTCTCCTCCCCATCGAACTTTGTGTTTGCTTGTTAAATGTATCAGTACTTCTTCGTTTTTTGCTGCTCGGGCTCTTCCACTAAACAGACCCACCACAATCACACACACGAAGCACAAAAATACAAACATTCTTACCTTTCTATTTCCCAATTCAAAAACTACTCTCACTTTGTCTCTCCCCTTTTCCCATTCTCATACACAATTATACCGTACGGCAAACCGTTTCATCTTTCTTTTTCTTAAAAATCCAATCTCCATTTACTCTCTTTTTTATCGCAAACAAACATCATCATCAAAACCTAACTACATCTGTAGACATGTCTTCTTCTGTTATCAGACTTCCACCATCCTTCTATATCTCTCTAAATCTTTCCTTTTTAAAACTTCTCTCCCTTTGTGTCTTGCATGACCACTTCCTTTCGATCTCTTTTCTTGCTGTTCTGCCCTTCCTTATTTCAAACTCTTGCTCTCTTACTTCTCTCTTTCTGAAAATTCCTTTACTCCTCATCTATTTTTTTTCTACCATCTTTGACCAATACACACAAGCATCTCTGACACCCAACCAGCGTACCAAATATCAATCGAAAATCCACTATTTCATCGAATTCCTTTGCTAGATTTTATTATTTGTAAAATTCATCTATGTTATCCTTTTTACTGAATATGTTTTATGATTTTTTTTTGAGCATATCACTTATCACCTATTCATCCCAAGTATCTATCACATTTCTTATCAAAAATTTACACATACTATTAAAATAATTCTAAAAACCACTGCCATAAGTAATTACAAAACAAATTCTTATTGGCGAACGGCATATTCTTTTTATCGCAAATCTTTAGGATTTTTTCGTGGTGGAAGTTTCATATTTACCGTCTCAAAAATACCAGAAACAATTACACCGATAAAATGCATGGACCACACACATGTGTAGTACGTCCCACAAATTGTCGCTATGCCAGCTACCATAATTTTCCATCTACGATCAATATAAACCCATTTAAAGATTTTAACTATTTTTAAACTTTTTAAACCCAACTCCCCAGCCTTGAGTTTTAACTCTTGCTTCGATAAGATTTTTTCAAAAAATAAAACATCAATAAGCTTTTTCTTTTTAATGATATTTTCTTTGTTTTACATAAATCGTTTCATTAATTCCATTTTATTTTCAATAGGCTTCACCTTTGGTCTTCCCAAATTTTTTCTAGCACCCTTTTTAACAAAAATTTCAATGAAAGATGGAGACGCTTTTTCCTGCAAAAGAACATCCAAGAGTTCGGTCTTTAGCTTTACTCTACGTGCATATTTATACCCACATGCAACGGCTACATCGCAAAGATTAATATTCTGAGCGATTGTAGGTTGTCCCCCAACACTATCATGCGCAGCATTGTTGATAACAATATGCTTAAATTTTATAGGTTTCTTCACTCCAATTGTAGCAATTGCTCCCATGTGCATAAGAGCTGCACCATCGCCATCCACAACGGTTACTCCACTATCTGGTTTTTGTAAAGCTACAGAGAGCGCTATATGCGAAACATGACCCATTGAACCCACCGTTAAGAAATCATGTGAATGATCCATTTTGTATTTATCACGTAATTCATATAATTCTCGCGAAGCCATACCTGTTGTAGAAAAAAATATTTCATCTTTCTTGGAAGCTTTCACAATCTCTTCTATCGCCTCCTCCCGGGTCATCAAACCAGGTTCTTCCATTTTAATACTTTTTAAAGAATACGGAGCAAAAACATCTTTTCTAACCACTAAAGCATATGGGGAACTGCTCTCAGATAAGAAGCTAAAGCAAGTATTTAATTGCTTTGTAACTTCGTTTTCATTATCAGAAAGTATTTCATATGGAATATCCATGGTTTCAAGCAATCTTAATGTTATTTTGCCTTGTTTAATATGTTGAGGTTCATCATGAACTCCGGGTTGTCCACGCCATCCTATCAAAAGCACCACAGGGATCTTGAAAACTTCAGGATCAGCAAGCGATAAAAGCGGATTTACAGCGTTACCTATACCTGAATTTTGCATGTAGACCAAGGCTGATTTATTTGCTGCTATATTATACCCTGATGCAAGAGCCACAGCTGCTCCTTCGTTCACTGCAATAATATGTTCGTTTTCTTCACAATTATCAGCTAAATAAGCACAAAAACTTTTTAACAGAGAGTCTGGAACCCCTACAAAAAAATCAATATTGCCTTCTTTGAGTTTTTCATAGAAAAAACTTGGATTTATCATTTATTTACCACCTGAAATAAGTTCCAATATCTGCTTTATTGGCATACAAAATTTATCCGCTTCTAGTGATCTCTCGTTTTCCAAAATAGATTTTGCAGTATTTAACATAGCTGGATACGATGAACGAAGCATATGATTTGCATAGATAATAATATTGGCACCCCATTCCACAAATTCTTTTTCTTTAAACTGATTATACGTAGTAGGCACAAGCACGATAGGAGTATTTGGAAATTCACCGCGAAACTTTTCACAGAAATTTTTTATTTCAACTCCTGTTTCTTCTTTGCTATGTATCATAACTCCATCTGCTCCCACGCCAACGAAAGCTCTTGCTCTAACAAGCGCTTCTTCCACCGTACCACCAGCAATCAAACTTTCAAGTCTTGCAATTATCATAAAATCTTGCGTTACTTGCGCTCTTTTCCCAGCGGCTATCTTTGCGCAGAAATCCGATATAGGAGCAAGCTCTTGTTTGACTTCTGTACCAAATAAAGAATTTTTCTTTAACCCTGTTTTATCTTCAATAATAACAGCTGAAATACCGTTTCTCTCCAACGTACGCACTGCAAAGACAAAGTGTTCAAGCTTGCCTCCAGTATCACCATCAAAAATAATTGGTTTTGTGGTACATTCTAAAATATCAGTTAACGTTTGCAATCTGGTAGTCAAATCTACCGCTTCTATGTCTGGTTTACCTTTACTTGTTGAATCTGTAAGGCTTGAAGACCACATTCCATCAAAATTATGTATTCCGTTTCCTTTAGCAATTTCAACATTCTCAATTATCAAAGCGCTAAGGCCAGAATGAGCTTCCATGATTCTAACCAAAGGTTTTGCCTTTAATAATCTACGCAACATTTTAAGTCTTATACCAGGCGTTGTGCCAATAGATAATATATCCTTATTTAATCCTGATGAACTAATACCTTGTGTATAAGGAATTTCTATTACTTCACCGCCAAATTCTTGCATAACTTTAAAAACAGCATCGCGCTCTTGGCTATCCGGTCCGTTTTTCCAATCATCGCCATGTATAATCGCATCAGGACGATATTTAAGCAAGTTCGGAACATAACTCCATTCTTCTTGAGGTACAACTCTGATTACACCTTTTATATTTTCAACTACGGCTTTTCTCTGTTCATAATTAAGATATGGCAAGCGTTTATGGGACGCAATACTATCATCAGTGAAAAGACCAACTAACACATCTCCATATTTTGATCCCTCACGTATAATATTAATTACGCCGGGGTGAATGATATCACCAATCATTCCCAAATAAACTGTCCTTCTTTTCACAATGCCCCCCTTACAAGACACATTTTCCAATATTTTTTTCAAATTTACGTTAATTTTTTTCGAAACCAATCTACAACGCTATTTATTGAGAACCACTTTAGCCTGTAATGCTTCACGTAAAATATTACAAATCATTTTATTGTCCCAAAAATAGCAAAAAACATATTTTTGCGCAATACTCCCGCAGTCTTAAAACCGATTTTTTCATCGAACCTATTTGATGATAATCTAATGATCTTTTAAAATATCTTTTTTTCTCTACTTTATCAAAAATATCGGTACAAAACTTACTGCTATTAACTTTAGCTAAATAATCTGAATACAACTCAACCCTATAAATCCATCAACGATTGACCATTGTGAAATATCAGATCTGAACTCAACAAGCAATCTACAGCTGACTCCCTATCTACCATTGTCCCTTGCATGCTATTTATTCTTCGTTTAGCGCGCTAAACGTTGTTATACGTAAAGATACATAATAATAAAGTCTAATTCAAATTTAAAATTTCCTCAGGACACAACATATAATATCTTTTCAATTTTTGATAATTCTGCAATTCATCAATTGTACTGAATATATTTTTACTTGCATCCACATGACAACTTATAACTGAGTGAATAATCTCCACACAGCAAAATATATCACCGTCTCCTTCCCTAATCAATCTTGATCATGATTCATTGAACTAAATGTCAAACATAAACAATCCATTATCTGCTAAATGCAAATACCCCGATTTTAGACAATTTACTGTTGCCGTCTTTTCAGATAACTATTGTAACGGATGCCACGGAGTAATAGCATATTCAAATTTTTTCAGTTGAATGAAAATTGTCTACAGAACATTTCGTATGCCTACTTCATCTTATAACTCTTGCTTAAATTTTTTAATCACATATTCCAAAGCTTCCACATATCTTGAATATCGACACATCTTTTGGATTAGGTGACAAAAACTCTCCACATATCATCAGCTAGTTATAGGATTTGTCCTATAGTGATTTACCACATCAACATATAAACTTCAAAAGAGACAAGAAGGATTTTCTCCTTTACTCACATCACACGCCATTTTAGTATTTCCATTTTATAGAATTTAAGTATATCTTTAAAATCTCCACAAATCTTTCTATATCACTTTGCTTTATATCACCAATATTTGCAACTCTAAAAGTATTACTGTTGCTTAATTTTCCGGGATAAATTGTAAATCCTTGCTTTCTTGCGAAATCGTGAAAAGTATAAAAATTATAGTTTGGCGTATCGGGATTACAAATCGCAGTAATTAAGCGCGATTGATATTGTTCCTCTACTAAAAACTTCAACTTGTATTTTTTAATTGCGCTTATCAATATTCTCCAACAATCAGTATAACGCTCATAACGTCTCTCTATTGTTTCTATTTTTGTTTCTAAAATTGCTTGTCGTAATGCATAAATCACTTGAACGGGAGGAGTAAAACGCGTCTGAGAGTTATTTATAAAATAATCATACTGATCATACAGATTGAGATAATAATTCCGCATTGGAATATTTTTTGTTCTTTCAAGCTCATTCTTGCTACAAACAACAAAACAAATACCGGCCATACCCTGTATATTTTTATTTGATGTAGATGCCATGAAATCAATCCCTAATTTTTCCAAATTCATTGGTATTGCCGCATATGAGCTAACAGCATCAACAATGGTTGTTATATTATATTTTCTTGCCATTGGACAAATTATATTAAGAGGGTTAAGTAGCCCGGTAGTAGTTTCGTGATAAACTATGGCTAAGTGAGTATATTTTCTCGTTTTAAATTCTTTTTCCAGTTTCTCTATGTCGATTGGCTCATAGGGCAAACTTGTAAAAACCGTGTATGTTAATTTATATATTGAAGCAATTTTTACAAGACGCGCACCATAAGAACCATTATCAACAATCAAAATATGACCTCCTTCCGGTACACAGGAGGAAATCATTGCTTCATCAGCAGCCGTGCCAGACCCACCAAAAATCACCGTGGTGTATTTTTGTGAATCAGCAACAAACAAAGTCAACTCAAAGCTTATCCAATTTAATATTTCACTAAACTCTTTCTCGCGATGACAAACGTCAGCACAAATTTGGGCATATTTCACAGAATCAGTTGTTGTCGTAGGCCCAGGATTTAAAAGCACTTCTCTGCGAACGCTCCTATTTGTTTCATTTTCAATAATTTTTGGCAATATTTTTGTTTTTGCTATGCTCAAATGGTTATCGTCATCAATTTCTTGCCACAAGTAACCTTCTACCTTATGCACATATACATGACTACTCTTCGAAACGGCACACATCGCTTGTTCATAATCTAATATCGATGATTTATTTCTTGCTCCTCTTGAATACTCACACATCGCTGATAATGTTTCAAGCGAGATTTTATTAATACCAACCAGTTCGCCATAAACAGAAGAAAGTTCAGATTTATTCTTTGAAAGCACCTGCAATACTTTGCTTTCGTCCACCTGCAAATAAACCTCATCCCCTGAATTTGTTTTTCCCGAAGCAAGAACAATGTCTTTGTGAAAATCATTACCTAGAATGAAAAGTCCTATATCATCATAAATTAAATCTGATTCTAAAAGTAAAAAAGTATTCGTTACCCTACTAGCACACAACTCCAATGTAGCCATACTCCCAGTTATTGCAAAATCAGGATTATATACAGTCTCGATTATAGGATATTTCTTAACTAAATCTTCATAATATTTTTTACAATATCCTGTCCCAATTATTATTTTATCAGTACCTACTCCTATAAGCTTTCGTATAGACCATTCCACAATTGGAATGCCATTCAATTCTAAAAACCCTTTGGGCATCTTTTTGGTTTTCTTTTCCAATCTGCTTCCTGATCCTGCTGCTACAATTACAGCCTGCATAACATCTCCATTATCTGTCCTGCTATAACTTCTGCCGAGGATCCAATATTTGCAACTAATGCATTTTTATCGACTCTCTCTTTGCTCAGCCTTGTACCAATAACCTCTGCAATTTTTTCTACTATTTGAAAAACTTCTTCTTTCTTTAAATATACGCCCAATTTATCACTTATCTTAATATCCCAATATTCATCCAAATCTGAATACTCGTATTCTTGATAATATTGTTCATAATCCGTATCTAATGATATTATCGGTCTGCCAAATACTATGTAATAATCAAATCTAACTAAAGAGACGTCAGATATCATCACATCAGCCTTTGCCATGCTCAAAAGATTATCAACCTCTTTATCAAATACAATATTCTCATATAGCGACAAATCTTTTTGTAATTTATTAATAAAATCTAGTTCATACACATATGAGTACGGGTGCGGACGAACTATGACGTTATATCCGGCCTTGGCTATTTTTTCTATAAAATCTGCACCATATGTCCTTAAAATACCTCTTTTGTCCCACGTGGACGCAATTAACACAGTTTTGCCATCTGTCTTTATATCTAAATCTGTAGCCCTTTTTATCAAATCGTCCATATATGGCAAACCACCTAAAAACAGTTCTTTGGCCGGCAGATTGCGCTTTTTTTCAATCATTTTTATATCTCTCTCAAATCCCACCCCTGACAAAATTACCGTATCAAATTTATCAAGTGAGTTTTTCTTATACCCACCGATGCTACTTACTGAATGAAAAATATGTATAAGATTTTTACAATTTTTAGGTCTCCTTATGGGATATCCTAAAATCCCTATATTTGGCGTTGTGGTTACTAAAATATTTTCTTTTAAATTATTTATAACCGCATATCCTTTGTTTCCCTTGCCAACGTACTGTATATGAAAAGCGTCTAAATCTGCACTGGAGTTGCCAAAATCCAGCAACTCAAACGCTGGATCATTTATGTCCATTGTGTAATAAGTAAAAAATTGTTTCTTCTTTATAAGCTCTTTTAGAATATCTTTATAATAAATCCAATATTTACTTCCTTCTGAAAAAAAAGCTAATTTCGACTGAACTTTAACAATAACATCACCTGTTAATTTTGCTTTTATCTTGAAAAAAATACTTTTAGAAAGGAACAAACAACTACCTAAAAGCCCAAATATTGCAGCCATCAAAGCATTGCCTGTACCGGGATCGAGATACGCATGGGCAGAAATTGGAAAAAGGATTAGCAAAATCAATGTCAATTTTAACTTATTCATATCTATTTCTCTTCCTTTTTATATGAATTCGGATAAAACACGCCTTTGTCAAACCTATGATCCCGTATTCTTACTGCAGTATCTTTTATCTTATATTTTAACGGAATTGCAGAATCACATAAGTATGCAAACACTATAGGAAATAAATCTTGTGTTATATTGAATTCTTTGTCGTATTTCGCGGCACGCTCTTTGTTTGGCCACCGTATTGCCATAAACGCTCCAAACATATCGCGGAAATGAATATGTCTTATTTGATCGTCCCTTAATGATGGATATCTTCTTCTGGCATCATCAAGTAAACACGGCCCATGATCACTCATCAATATTACTATGGCATCAGGGTTACTGTTAATCACTAATTTTAAATCTTTTTTCATATTCTGTATAGACTGATAAAATATTGGCTTCCAACGTTTAAATTCATAGCTAAAACCTCTCCCACTAAGAGATGAATGGCCAGGATAATCACTCACCCCCCAAGCAAATATTTCACTGCGGTTCCCGTTACTATTAGCAAATTTTGAAAGATCACAACATGCGTCTCTAACCTTAGGATTTCCTCTTAACATACAATTCATTTTTCCCTTTAAAATCGTATAAACTAAGCTCAAAGAATTTGAAAGACTATTTTCATCATCCCTACCTACAAGTTTATATTTTATACGATCAGCACTTGGAAATAGCCAGCAATTATCGCAACCAGTTGAGATGAAATTATCATAACCATATTTTTCGAATAAGATGCTAACTAAGTTATCTCCTCCAAGAATTTTTCTAAGAGCATTATCCGTATCCGTATCTTGTATCCTATGTATGTTGAAAACTTGCGCCATAGTTCCCAGAGTATAGTACCCAACGGAATATAAATCATATTCCTTGAACTGATACTCACATAAAAAATCATCCAATTCGCTTCTGTCTAAACCCAGTTCATCAATCAACTCTTTATGTGGAAATGAATCATACATAAAAAGATATACTGTCGGCGTATCTTTCATTGACATAGTCAACAATTCTTCGGGAACTTCTACAGCAACTTCTGCTACGTTTTTCTTCATGGTCAAATCAATTTTAGAAAAAAGTAGAAAAATTATAGAACCCAAGAAAAATATAAATATTATCTTCTTTTTTTTCCAAAATAAGTCAAGCACAAAGTAAACTATAAACAACAAAAATATAAAATCATATGGCAAACTACCTGTATGTTTAATAACCTCCCGTATCAAAGGTAAAAACATCGTAGCTAATACAAAGGATAGTGAAATTTTTATAATTTTAGACATCGAACAACTAGTGTTATACACATACGTCACTGGGGGAACAAAACAAGCAATAAAAATAAGCATTAAAAAATAGGTGTAAATACCATATCCGTTAATATATATTAGGTTAGATCTTGCATACAAAATAGCTGGAAACAACATACCTACAACAGGTAGGGTTAAAGATTTAAGTATTTTTTTAATTTTGACAATTTTTATATTTCTGTGGTCGCATACTACAAGCAATGTCAAAGCAGCAGATAACCAATGTACTTTTTCCCATCTTTTCACAAAACACGATACTACGAAACACAATATGATCAACAATAGTCGTATTTTTCCATTTCTAGTCATGTGTGATCTAATAATTTTATGATCGTATAACTTCAGGAAAAACAAAATATACAAAGGTAAAACTATAGCGTTACTGTACTTAGTGATGCTCTTTTCAATAGGTACCATTGTATTAACTGCAAAATAAGCGGAAATTAAAAATAGGAAAACCCTGACGAATACGTTCTTTGCCAAGAGTGAAAAGCAGTTTATCACTGTATGTTTAATCATCAAGAATTTTTTACCTTTCAAATAGACAAACAAATACCGCAATAAGTTAATAAAATTGTTCGCTGTCCAGTACAAGACAAGCCCTGCGGGAGACATGTACAACAATATCAGAAACAAAACAGCTATGATATAACCTTGTCTTCTTTCCTTGGAAAAAGGAGTCATACACATCACAGCCAATATATTGGTTGCCGTCATCAAAATTGGCAACAAATTTACACCGCCAATCAAATTATCCTGCAAACCCAAGTTCTTTATAAACAAAAAAAACATCTCCGAATTATATGAGTTCGCAACCAATACTTTACTCAACACTTGATAGGCAGCAATAAAAAACGGAACTTGTATTACTAAAGACGACAACGATCGTAACGACATAATCGGCGAATAGTTATACGACCTATATAACTTTGACAAATGATGATATTTAACATGCGCATTCTTAATTTTACTTATTCTTAAAATGTATGGCTGCAACTTTAAACGAATAGTTTTTTCTCTATCTTCTAAGATGTTCGTGATATGATAAAAAGGCATCAACACAATGGAGACTGATACCGATATGAGCAGAATTGCCCAACCATAGGAATTTGTAATGGAAAACAAAAAATGAAAAACTTTGCCAAATATTAATTCCATAAGCATTTACCTCGTATTATGCACTGGGAGTACAAAATCAAGTCGAAAAGGCTGGGTTTAAAAATTGTCATTTATTTGCAAAACCTATCGCTAAATTCAATCACTCACAGCGTAAGACCACCAATATACACCTATTGGACACATTTTTTACGATTTCGAACACGTAACAAACTTAACCCCTATTCCAAAAACAGTCTTAATATGTTTCCCCCATTGACCAAGCGCACATCTCAAATTTTTTATATGCGTATCCACGGTTCTTGAGGAAGTAGCTGCATTATATTCAAAAACGTTTTCCAAAATAACTTCCTTATTTACAACAACATTTGGGTTTGACAAAAGCATGTAAAGCAAATCGAATTCCTTAGGGCGTAACAGAACTTCTTTTTTATTTATGAGAACAGTTCTTGAACTTAAAAACATCTCAAGTCCATCACACTCTATTTTAACGCGCTTATTTTTATATCGAGCACGTCGTAGCAAAGATTCAATCCTTGCAACAAGTTCCATATTGCTAAAAGGTTTGGTTATGTAGTCATCCGCACCACTTTCAAAACCAACAACTTTACTGACCTCAGTAGATTCGACAGTAAGCATGATTATAGGTATATTTTTTACTTCAGGCGTTCCCCTAAGCATCTTACAAAGCTCTATCCCACCAACAGCAGGCATATTGACATCAAGAACCACAAGAGAGGGTCTAGATTTCAAAATTTTTTTGTATCCATCATCGGTATCTTTGCAGAGAATAGCGGTAAAACCGTTGGATTCAAGTAAATCCTTTAACAGGCTTCTTATATGCTCTTCATCATCTACTATAACCACCCTGTTTTTTATCATAACCATAATCTCTAAATATGTTTAATGCATAATATTTCTACATTTTTAAAATCGGTAAAATAAAGTTAACCTTTGTGCCCCTACCTATTTTACCTTCAGCCCAAATTTTACCATCGTGAAGCCTGATTATTTCGTACGCAATAGAAAGACCAAGCCCGCTACCTTTGCTTTTTTTACATTCGTTATCTCTTACCCGATAAAAATTTTCAAAAATCATTTTTATATTTTCTTCAGAAATGCCTATGCCGGTATCCGCAACACAAATTTCCACATATTTGTCACCATACAGCGGTGACAATCTCACAAATATACTTATCCTATCACCTCTTTTTGTAAACTTAAAAGCATTATCCAAAAGATTCAATATTACCTGTTTAATTCTATCGAAATCTGCTCTTACCGAAGGAAGATTTTCATGTACTTCAAGTATCATCTTTTTTTTTTGATCAGCAGCCGTAGTTTTAAATAGCTTTGCTGCTTCATGTACAACTTCATCTAGATACACCGGGGTCAATTTAATTTTAAGAATCCCAGATTTCAGTTTCGTTAAATCCAAAATATTATCTATAAAATATGCAAGCCTTGCTGTTGATTCTCTTATAACATTCAACCCTTTTAATTGATTCTTTTTGGAAAAATTTTTATCTGTCTCTACTTCGCATATCAATAAATCACAATATCCTTTTATTGCAGATAGCGGAATTTTTAAATCATGAGAAACATTTGACAAAAATTCGTCCTTCAAATCGTCAAATTCCTTAGCTGTTTTCAAAGTATTCATTTTGAAATCCAACAAACAAAATTAACAAATCTTTAAGATATCTCATAAAGCTTTCAACAAACGCAGATAATCGCTATGATTAATTTTGTACAACCTTTGCGACAACTAAACATTAGAGAGAATTTTAGTTTTCAATTACCGAAAACCACCATATCAAAAATCTCTCATGTAAAACAACATTGAACAAAAGACAAAAATCACCGCGGTCAACAGAAGGCAGAAAGAACACAGACAACAAATCCGAGGTTAGGCCTATATGTTAATCGTCAAAACTTTGCGTTGCGCGAAAGAAAACACAAAGCCGCATCGCCATTAAAGCAAAATCTATCATCTAGGCTCCAAAAAAACCACAATCTCTCCTAAAATACCCATGTCAGCATTAGCCGCCAAGAGAAAATCTAAATCGAAATATATTAAAATCTACACTTTACAACCTGACAAAGCTTTACGTTGTAAAATTTCCCATTTTTCATCAACACTTTTTTGAATCGATTCGAGAATATTTATATTTTCAGGTTTAAAAAGATGTTTAAATCTTCCTTGATGTTTCAAAAATTCTGTCACAGGTTTCTTTTCTTTGGGCATCACATTTATTTTATAAACACCATTTTCAACTTCATAGGAAGGCCATACACAAGTTTCGACCGCAAGTCTTGCAAGTACCATAGTGTCTTCGGGTTTATAATTCCATCCAAGTCTACAAGGCGTCAAAATATTTATAAACGATGGACCGTCAACCGCTAAAGCCTTTTGCACTTTTGTTATGAAATCATTCCAATTTCCAACATAGGTTTGCGCAACATAGGCAATATTATGAGCAACCATGATTTGTGTTAAATCTTTCCTATTTTGTTCTTTGCCTTGGCGAACTTTTCCCGCAGGAGCAGTTGTCGTATGTGCGCCTCTGGGAGTTGCCCCTGATCGTTGAATTCCTGTATTCATATACGCTTCATTGTTATAGCATATATAAAGCATCCTATGCCCTCTTTCCATGGCACCTGATAAAGACTGAAAACCGATATCATATGTTCCACCATCTCCACCAAAAGCTATAAATCTAATATTTTCTTTAATTTTACCTTGTGCTTTTAAACTTTTATAAGCAGTTTCTATGCCACAACACGTCGCCGCTAAATTTTCAAAAGCACTGTGGAAAAATGAATTTTTCCATGAAGTATACGGAAAAACTGTCGTCGAAACCTCTAAACATCCAGTAGCACTTGTAACAACAACAGGAGTATTGCCAATCGCTATTAAAGCCTGTCTTGCAACTATCCCAGCACCGCAACCTGCACAAAGGCGATGACCACCTGTCACACGCTCTGGGGCTTTACTTAATTCTTTCAAATTTGCCATTTTATTCTTCTCCTAAAAGCCAAGCTTTTTCCCATATTTCTACTACAGATACAAACCGTCACCGATGATTCTCTTTAGCATAAGCAAACATCGCACTTTACTTTTCTCTTACATTTATATATCTAACTTGACTTGATGGTTTTTCTGACCCAGTAGCAATTTTAATTAAAGTTTCATAAACATCGGATATATGCCTAATATTGATCTCTCTCCCGCCAAGACCGTAAATATAATTTACAACTTTGAGGCTTGTAACCCCAGTCGCATACAGAGATGAAACAACATCAGAATACAAAGGAGCAAAAGCACCAGAACAAGAATCAGCTCTGTCCATAACTGCAACAGCTTTAATATGCTTTAACCCTTTCGTAACTTGTTCAACTGGAAACGGTCTGTATGCTCTTATTTTCAAAAGTCCAGCTTTAATGCCTTTTTCTCTCAATTCTTGAACCACAACTTTTGCAGTTCCAGCCGTTGAACCAATAATTACTATCGCAATTTCAGCATCAGACAACATGTATTCTTCACACAAATCATATTTACGCCCAAAAGATTTCTCAAAATCTTTAGCTACATCCAAAATCACATTTTTCGCATTTCTCATAGCCTCGGCAAGTTGGAACCTGTGCTCAAAGTAATAATCTTGCAAATCTATCGATCCCAATGTGTAAGGTTTTTTGGTATCCAACAAATATCTTTCAGGTTTATATTCACCAACAAATGCTTTTACATCAGCATCAGGATATAGTTCAACAACTTCCATACAATGAGAAATGATAAATCCATCCGTTGTCACAAGTACAGGGATCTTTGCCTTTTCAGCTATCCTCGTAGCTTGAATCATATTATCATAAGCTTCCTGCGAGTTTTCTGAATATATCTGAATCCAACCTGAATCTCTAGCCCCCATTGTATCAGACTGGTCGCCATGGATGTTAAGGGGAGCAGAAATCGCCCGGTTAACTTCCGCCATAACTATGGGAAGTCTAAGACCTGAAGCTATATAAAGCATTTCCCACATGAAACATAATCCCTGAGAAGAAGTCCCAGTCATTGCTCTCGCTCCAGCAGCAGATGCTGCTATTGTCGCAGACATCGCGGAATGTTCACTTTCCACAGGAATATATTCACTTTTTACAACACCGTCTGCAACAAATTGTGAAAAAATTTGCAAAATTTCTGTCGCAGGAGTTATGGGATATGCAGCCACAACATCTGGCTCTATCTGGCGCATCGCCTCTGCCATAACTTCATTGCCTGTTTTTGCAACAAGCTTTCCTTTTGGATATACTGTCTCTATCATTTCGCTAACCCCTTTAAAATGAAAAACCTTTTAAATCATTTCCTCTCTTGTTCCATAGTAATAGCTTTAATTTTTGTTGGGCACTCGCTTGCACATATCCCGCAGCCCTTACAATGTGTATAATCTATTCCTGCCACAACTGTTGTTTTCTTTTCATCTGGGGCAATTTTTATAGAAGCATCAGGGCATGAAATCCAACATGTTAAGCAGCTAATACATTTGTCTTTATCCCACACAGGTCTCTCAGAACGCCAACTTCCAGTATTAAATTTTTCTGCCGTTCCAGCTTCAACTATGCCACCAATAGGAAGTTCTGCAGCTGTTAATTTTTTTTTGGAACTTTGTCCATTTTCTTTATCCACTTTATTCCCCCAAGAGGCAAATCTCTTTTTTGGAGATACCCAAAATCATTAATTACAGACCAATTTAGTTTTTTACTTCATCAAAAGCACGCTTTATAGATGTAAGATTACCATCAATAACTTCAGGTTTATGCCTGAATTTAGCAGTCAATTTATCCTTTGTATCCTCCAAAACACCGTTTATGTCAAGTGTCCCTACAACTTTAACCAAAGCTCCAAGCATGGGAGTATTTGGTATATTCTTACCTATTGTTTCTAAAGCTATTTTACTTGCATTCACTACGTATACCTGACTTCCATCGATACCCAATTTGTTTGCAATTTCTTTAGCACTAAATGAGGTATTTACTATAACTTTTCCAACTTTACCTACACCATCCGTGACCAAAACAGATTCCATAAGAGACGGATCCAAAATAACCACATAATTTGGATTTGTAACACCTGAATGGACCGTTATTGGATTTTCGCTTACTCTGTTGAAAGATTGAACAGGAGCTCCCATTCTTTCTGGGCCATATTCAGGAAATGCTTGAACGTACTTACCTGTTGCTAAAACGGCCTCTGCAAATAAAAGCGCAGCTGTTTTCGCACCTTGTCCTCCACGTCCGTGCCAACGAACCTCAATCATTTTTGCCGACATGTCTTTTTACCCCTTTTCCAAAATGCAAATCACACCGCTTCCATTTATACAAAAACACCATTGAATCTTGACAAAAGAACTACATCTCTTTTCGCCCTGCAATAGCACGCGAAATGGTTACCTCGTCAGCATATTCGATATCACCACCAACTGGTAGGCCATAACCCAACCTTGTAACTTTAATATTCAATTTCTTTATGATCTCAGCTATATAGATAGCAGTCACTTCACCATTAGAATCCGCATCTGTAGCAATTATTACCTCGGTGATGCTATCATTTTTTAATCTTTTTATCAAATTGTCGATTTTTATCTCAGCAGGGCCAATTGCATCAAGGGGCGACAACGCACCTCCAAGTACAAAATAAAGCCCTCTATACTCTTTCACCTTGCTTACCGCTATTAAATCTTGCGGAGTCTCCACAACACATATGACATCATGATCTCTCGTAGAATCAGAACAAATTTGACATGGATCATGTTCGCTCAAATTATAACATGTACTACAACTCTTCATTATCTGTCTTGCTTTTCGTATGGAATCTAAAAACCTATCAACATCACTATTTGACATTTTTAAAATGTAGTAACTGAGGCGTTCAGCCATTTTATGACCTACACCTGGAAACTTCTTTATGACTTCAATCATTTTTTCTATAGGTTGCGGTCTATTCATTTTTTAAAATTCCTGATATGATCATCACGATCTTAAGTATAAATATTGGTTACGTACCATTAAAGTTTTTTAGCAACAGAGCCAAATTTTTTTGCTATCTCTTCTATCTTTTTTGGTACTGCTGTTTTTGCTGTTTCTTTAAAATCTTCCTCAACGATATATTCGATAGAAGTCGGGGGAACCTCTTCTTTTACAACTACTTCCTCATCTTGTTTTATCTCATTTGCAATAACGTTTTTATCGATACCGACTTTAACCAATATATTGAAACCTGTCTTTTTTTTGAAAAGTTCAGATATTTGCCCTTTAAATTCCATGACACTTTCATAATCAAATTGCCCAGCCGCCGCCAATTGTACGGATGAATCATCCAACGTTTTAATCAATACTTTTCTCAACGACTGTGCAGTTAAAGGGTGTTTTTTTATTGTTTCATCAACAATTTCATTCCACACACTCATCAAATCAACCGAAACACAATGATCATTAACGATATTTTTTGTCACTTGTTTTGGCTGGCATTTTTCAAGAGAAGATTGCAAAATATTTTCGACCTTAACGTTTTCCCCTAAACCATTAACCATTTTAATAAGCTCGCCTACATTGTAGTACGGCTCTGATATTTTAAGAAGATACATTTCAAGAAGAGTTCTCGGTAAATCATGCCAGCGCATTTCTTCGAGAGCTTTTGATAAAAGATTATTCATGCGTATATGACGTGAAATCGTAAACAAATTCTTTTGAGAATCGAAAAGTTTTTCATCTTCAGGAGGAATTTTTGAAATCGAGCGATCTATTGAATAAATCATAACTTGTCTCAAATGATCTCTCAAATCTCTTGTAAATTGCAAAATATTATACCCCTGTTCCGTGATTTCTTTGACGGCTATTAAAATCGCCTGCACATCACCTTTTGCTATATTTTCTGTGACTGAAGCTATAATCTCTTTTGGAAGAAGTCCAAGCAACCCTCTTATGCGTTCTCCTGTTATCTCCTCAATAGTTGAAGAAACCGATTGATCTAGAAGGCTCAAAGCGTCTCTCATAGAACCTCCGGAATCTTTAGTGATTATGTTTAAGGCTTCATCATCTATTTTAAATCCTTCTTTTTGTCCTATATTTTTTATTGCTATCAACATTTCATCACTTGGTATGAGTTTAAACCTATACCTTTGGCATCTTGAGAGAATGGTGGCAGGAATTTTATGCTGCTCCGTTGTTGCCATAATAAAAACTACATGAGATGGCGGTTCTTCAAGGGTTTTGAGCAACGCATTAAAGGCTTGCGTGGTTATTTGATGTGCTTCATCTATAATATAAATTTTATATTTTGAATTAGCGCTTGAAAATTTTACATTTTCTCTTAAAGCTCTTATTTCATCTATACCGTTATTTGACGCTCCATCAATTTCCAAAACATCAACATTTGCACTTTTTGAAATATCTAAACAATTTTCACATACTCCGCACGGAAGAATCGTGGGGCCATTTTTACAATTTAGAGCCTTCGCTAAAATTCTTGCCATAGTAGTTTTACCACAACCTCTCGGGCCACTAAACAGATACGCGTGTGCAACTCGGTTTTCACAAATTGCATTTTTAAGTGTTTGAGAGATATGTTCTTGCCCTATAACCTCATCAAAATTTTGAGGTCTATATTTTCTTGCAAGACAAAGATATGACATAAAAACCCATCCTTTAATATTACTTAGCCCGAGTCTAGCAAATATATAAATTTTATTACAGAGTTAATAATCCTTTTTCATTTAACTTCTCTGCTTTTTTTAAACACATCCTTTCTTCTTTTTTACTATTTTCACATTTTTACAGCCATTTTTAATATGCTTAAAAAAGAGTTATATCTATTCCACAACATTTACAATGATCGTGTAAAAAATTCCAAATATTGCTACAATGCGGGTCCCTTAAATAGTTTCAACCTTATTAAGTATAGAGGGGCCATAGTTAAACGGGAGAATATATCGTTCGCAACGATAGGATGCGGGTTCAATTCCCGCTGGCTCCATGTGAAAATTGTTCTCTATATATTATTAGTTTAGGCAATCATCCCCATAGCAGTTACTGCTCTTTTTCTCGCACTTTTTACAGCCGCCACAACTGCCTTTTATTAGGCGTCTCACTATAAATATAACGGCAATCACTGAAACTACCGTTATCGTTATGTTTTGAACCATTTTTTCACCTCATAAACAGTATAATTTTTGAAATATGTTATTGATAACGGCTCGTCATTACTGTTATTCGATCTTCAATGTAATCCTATTTCCAACAGTGTCCCTAACTGAAAAACGATAAACGAAAATATCCATGCAAAAACTGTATTTCCTATAACAAGTAGCGCAAGCCATTTATAACTTGAACCTGTTTCTTTAAAAAAGACTGATACAGCAACAACACAAGGTAGATATATCATACAAAAAACAAGAAAAACTATACCTATAAGCGGCGACCAGTCCTTATCAACAGCAATTTTTTCTTTTAAAGAACATGTTTTTTCAGCACCATCCTCTATAGCATAGATTGTAGCCAAAGAACTTACAATCATTTCTTTTGCCATAACCCCAACTATCAAAGCAATCGCTCTATTGCCATCCATTCCTATAGGTTTGAACAACGGTTCAACTATTTTCCCTACTCTTCCTGCTAAGCTATGTTTTATCTGCAAAACAGATTGTTGAACCTTATCAAGCTTTTCATTTACAGGATACTTAGGGTAAGAAAACATAACCCATATTAAAACTGATATAAAAACTACTATCGGCCCAACTTTGCGTACGTATAACCAGCCTCTTTCCCACATCTTCAAAAATAACCCCTTAATTGTTGGTAAATGATACGGAGGAAGCTCCATCACAAGATATGATGGTTCTCCTTTTAATATTGTAACACTCAACAACTTTGCAACACTTAAGGCAATAATAAGGCTCAAAACATACATAAAAAACATTATGATAACTTGATATTTAATCGCAAAGAAAGCGCCTATAATCAAAGCAAATACAGGAAGTTTTGCTCCGCATATCATAAATGATACAATAAACATGGTTATGAGCCTATCTCGCTTTGAATCCAGCGTCCTTGTGGCGAGGATTCCAGGAACTGCGCATCCGGTAGTTGAAAGCATCAAAGGTAAAAACGATTTTCCATGAACTCCAAATCTATGCATAGTTTTATCCATTACAAAAGAGGCTCTCGCCATATACCCTGATTCTTCAAAAAACGCTATCGCAAAAAACATAAATAATATCAAAGGAAAAAATCCTAACACCCCTCCAACTCCGCTAATTATTCCATCAACAATCAAAGATTGCACAGGACCATATGGAATAAGCGACTTAGCAACCACTCCAACCCAATCAAAGAATAACCCTACCAGATTCACAGCAGGCCCTGAAAAAGTAAATGTAAATTTAAAAATTATGTACATCACTAAGGCAAAAATAGGAATGCCAAGATACCTATTAATTGCAAAATCATCTATAATTTCTGTTATGTCTATTTTCCCCTTGCCTGTTTTTTCAATCACATTTTTCTCAATAGATTTTGCAAAACCATAACGTCTGTTTGCTATTTCTGTTTCTGCTTTTGCTCCAAAATGTTCTTTGATATGATCTGTACTTTTTTTAATTTGTCTTAAAATTTCAGATTCATTATCTGTTTTTGAAATCAATCCTAATGCAAAAGGATTCTTATCCAAAAGTTCTATTGAAATCCAATTTATCGGAAATTTTGACAACTTTGAATTTTTTAAAATAAGTTTTTTTAGTTTATCTTTTTCATCTTTTATAACATCTCCATAATCAATTTGTGCTCTTAATTGATTTTTTTTTCTTTTCTCCTCAAAAAGAAATACTATGGAGTCTAAAATATCACTTATCCCTATCCCTTTACTCGCAACTGTGGGAAATACAGGAACACCTAATTTGTCCGACATCGTTTTTTTATCTACAATTTTTCCTTGAGATTCTAAAATGTCAATCATATTCAAAGCTATTATAATTGGCGTATCCAGTTCCGTAATCTGTGTAAACAAATAGAGATTACGTTCAAGAGAAACAACATTGATCACGTTGAGTGTAATGTCTGGCTTTTCTTTAAGAAGCAAAAAATCTCTTGCAATCGCTTCATCATCAGAATATGCAGATAAACTATACGTACCTGGCAAATCGATAAAGTTTATATTACAGTCGTTATACTTTTTGTATCCTTCTTTCTTTTCTACTGTAACACCTGGGTAATTGCCAACGTGTTGATTGGAACCAGTCAAACTGTTAAAAATCGTAGACTTGCCGCTATTTGGATTTCCAATGAGGGCAACCGTAATACATCCTTTGTTCTCTGTCATATATCATTTCCTCTCCAGCAGTACCCTGTCTGCAACTTTATTACTCAAGGCGATTTTTGAACCTTTTATCCTAATAACAACATTACTTTTATTGCCTGTTTTTTCGATGACTATTAATTTTTCGCTAGGAACAAAACCTATTTCAAGAAGTCTATGGCGTAATTTTGCATCACAGTGTGCTGTAACAAATCTATAAGTACCAGCAACAGCATTGCTCAATTTGACCATATTATGACACTCTTGACAATTATTGAGCTTATGGCGTTCATGCCGATTGTCAAAATTTTTAAATTTTTTTAAATGAGTTTTAATCCATCGCTTGCGCAAATTCTCACAAAAACATCTTATGACTCTTTTTGATATCGCCATTTCTTCATCTCTCTCAATAGTTGTATATAATTATTTTAGTTTAACCTAACTTTTTAGCGTGACAAAAACAATGGAAACAATAATATTTTCCTACCTTTGTTTATCACATTTATTTAAACATTCTTTCAAATTGACTCTTTCTCCATCTTTTTCTAAAAAATGCTCCTCCAAAACAGAGTGTAACATTTCAAGCTTGCGTGTAGTTTCAACGCTGATCAGGTGTTCTATTTTACAAGCCTCTTTATTAGCAGTTTCATTATTTATAAACAGCAAATTATGCAAAAACCTATACAATACATCATGCTTTTTTTGAACTTCTGAAGCTATTTTTTCTCCTCTATCGGTCAGATCTACATATCCGTATTTTTCATGTGTTACAAGATCATTTTTGATCAAAAAATTAATTGCACCGTTAACACTTGAGCTCTTAACATCTAAAGATTTAGCAATATCTCCAATTCTTGCATATCTCTTTTCCTTTTTCAACACTGCAATAGTCTCAAGATAATTTTCAAGGGATGCACTTAAATTATTCGGTAATTCCTTTCTCTTAAATTTTACCATTCAAACCCCACACTATTTCAATAATCACGCTTTACATTCTAAGTCACAAGATCGGGAGTTTACTAAATTTTCTAGTGGCATTATACAAAATTGCATAACGATAGTTTTCAATTCATCTTATTTTAGACATGAAAAATCTATCAAAAATTCATAAATCTGTAGTATTGTTCCGTATTTGCAGTAGTTTTAATAGCAAAACAGTGTAAAAGAAAAACTTGAAAAAAATCTGATTTTTACTATATTTTTGTTAATATTTTTTTAAAAATAATAAAACCTAAAGTGTTTTTAATGTTTTTATCCATTTTATGTATATATATAGTTTGATATTAGAATATTGAAAATGTTATACTGCGCACAAGTGGTTGGTATGCACGGTGTCTGTGTGTTGTTTAAAAAAATTTGGCAGTTATGTTATGTTGGGTTTATTTTATAGAATAGGGGTGGCAAATAGGAGGGGGAATATGGTGCAGTCAATTCATGACTATTATGGTGAGTTGGTGTTTACAAAAAAAATAATGGAACAAAAATTAAGTAAAAGTATTTATGAAAAACTTATGGCATCAATTGACAATTTGGAACCTTTAGATCAAACAATAGCAGGTGAAGTTGCCCATGCAATGAAGGAATGGGCACTTGAAAACGGTGCAACTCATTTTACGCACTGGTTTCAACCTCAAAGGGGTGGTACTGCTCAAAAACATGACTCATTTATAGATTATGGGAAAAATGGAGAAATTTTAGAAAGATTTTCAGCTTCGCAACTTGTACAGTCTGAACCTGACGCATCTTCTTTTCCTTCAGGTGGAATAAGATCGACCTTTGAGGCAAGAGGATATACGGCTTGGGACCCCACATCCCCAGTATTCCTTCTTGAAGCAGGAAAAACAAAAACTTTGGTCATTCCTTCAGTTTTCCTTTCTTGGACCGGGGAAGTTCTGGATTTAAAAACACCTTTGCTCAGATCCCTTGCTGTTTTAAATGAAAAAGTGATCAGTTTACAAAAACTTCTAGGAAATAAAAACGCCAAGCAAATAAAAGTTTTTGCAGGTATTGAGCAAGAGTATTTTCTTCTCTCAAAAGAATTGGGAAAATCCAGATCTGATATAACCGTTACAGGAAGAACATTATTTGGCAACACCCCAGCGAAAGGGCAACAGATGGAGGACCATTATTTTGGAAACATTAAAGAAAATATTTTAGAATTTATGGAGGATGTTGATCACGAACTCTACCGTAAAGGTATTCCTATAAAGACAAGACATAATGAAGTAGCACCTAATCAGTTTGAGTTGGCACCGCTTTATCAGGAAGTAAATTTGGCAATAGATAACAATTTACAGGTAATGGAAATTCTTAAAAAAATTGCAGATAAACATAATATGATTGCTGTTTTACATGAAAAACCGTTTGCTGGTGTAAATGGTTCTGGGAAGCATTTTAATTGGTCTATTGGAGATAATAGTGGAACAAATTATTTCGAGCCTTCGAAATCACCTCTTAAAAATATATCGTTTCTTTTAGCCATAAGTGCGGTGTTGTTTGGAGTAAAAAAATTTGGTGAAGTTTTAAGAGCTAGTGTTGCGAGTGCTGGTAACGATCACAGACTTGGCGCTAATGAAGCACCACCTGCAATTATGTCAGTTTATTTAGGAGAATATGTCAGTAATCTTTTAGATTCAATAGAGAGAGCAAGTTCAATTAATGAAAAAGAAGTAAACGAAATCACACTAGGAGTGCAAAATCTTCCTAAGGTTAGCAAAGATTATTCTGATAGAAATAGAACTTCCCCAGTCGCTTTCACAGGCAACAAATTTGAATTCAGAGCATTGGGCTCTTCAGCAAATCCTTCTGAAGTAGGAACAGTATTAAACCTTATTGCGGCTTATGGGTTTGATGAAATATATAAAAGAATTGCGATCAAAAAAGGTAGCTACGATGTAAAAAAAGAGGCATTAAAAGTCGTCAAAGAAATTATTATTGAAACAAAAGATATAAGATTTGAAAAAAATGGATATTCGCAGGATTGGCATAATGAAGCAGCCAAAAGAGGATTGCCCAATACCAAGAATACTCCAGAGGCCTTGAAGGTTTTTTTTGACAGTAATGTGATAAAAATATTTTCGCATTATCACATATTAACCGAAAGAGAATTAAAATCAAAAGTTGAAATTAAACTTGAAAGTTATATAAAAACAAAAGAAATTGAATATAGATATGCAGTAAAAATCGTAAATACATTGTTGTTACCGGCAATTCTTAAGCAAATAAATATTTTGGCAGAAACAAGTAAAAATTTAGAGAAAATCAATATAAAATCAAATATGTTTTTAAATGAACTCGAAATTTTAACCAATCTCTACGATGATATAAGAAAATATAGTTCTGCTTTAGAAAAATTTCTTTCAGTAGATCACGGAGATGTTGTTACAACAGCTGATGAATTTGCAAATGAAGGCGTGGAAATTTTGAAACAGTTAAGAGAAAAAACTGATGCTGCTGAAGACTTAGTGGCAGATGAATATTGGCCAATGACAAGTTATCAAAAATTGCTCAATGCTTTTTAATGGTCAGTGTCAATCTAATTTTTGCAGTAAAAGTAAAAAATATCTTAAAGACTTATGGGCTCTATAGTTGTTAGAGCATACTTAAAAATCTGCTGCATGTTTGTTTTATTAATTACGGTTATCGTCTTTTTTTATCTTTTATCAATTTATATTCAAACGAATCCGATAGAGCCTGCCAAGATGCATCTATTATATTCCTGCTGACTCCGATTGCTCCCCACCACTTTGAAGAATCTGAAGATTCAATCAATACTCTTACCTTTGCAGCTGTATTGGCATCGCCATCTACAACCCTTACTTTAAAATCTCTCAAAAATACGTCTTTTATAGTAGGGTAATATTTTATTAATGCTTTACGTAGACAATTATCTAAAGCGTTAACAGGGCCGTCTCCTTCTGCAACTGTATGTTCTTCCTTGCCTTTTATATCAAGCTTAACCGTTGCCTCTGAAATTATATTCCCATTAACATCTTTTTCAACAGAAACTCTATACCCCTTTAAAGAAAACAACGGTTTAAAAATTCCTAAAGTCTTTTTAATAATTAAGAAAAAAGAAGCGTCAGCTCCTTCATACTGATATCCGTTATTTTCCTTTTTTTTGACAATATCTATAATTTTTTTAACATTCTTCTCAGCGATATTTTTAATATTTATTGCCATTTCGTTGGCTTTAGATATAACATTAGTCTTACCAGACAAATCACTTATTGAAATTTTTCTGACATTTCCAACAAAAGCAGGATCTATATGTTCATAAGTTTCAGGTTTTTTCCCCACAGCAGAAACATGCATTCCTGCTTTATGCACAAATGCGTTTCTCCCGACATATGGACTTGAGTCATCTGGTACAAGATTTGCTATTTCATCAATATATCTTGAAAGTTGCGTAAGAGTCTTTATATTTTTTTTAGAAATACAATTGCAATTTTTATTCAATTCAAGAGCTGGTATTATGGAACATAAATTTGCATTACCACACCGTTCTCCGATCCCATTAATTGTGCCTTGGATTAATATGCACCCTTTTTCAATAGCAGTTATAGAGTTTGCAACTGCACACCCAGAATCATTATGAGCATGTATCCCAAATTTAATTTTTTGAAAAAAAGCCAGTGTTTTTTTAACGATCTTTTCCACATCAGATGGAAGCATCCCTCCATTAGTTTCACAGAGACAGATTATATCTGCACCTGCCTTGGTGGCAGATTGTATGGTTGCAAGGGCATATTTTTCGTTGCTTTTAAAACCATCAAAATAATGTTCTGCATCAAATATCACTTCAAGTTTTTTAGATTTTAAATAATTTATACTTTCAGAAATCATTTTTATATTTTCTTCATTTGTTGTTTGAAGTACACGTTTTACATGCAAATCCCAAGATTTGCCAAATATACAGGCTGTTTTAACATCAGATTTTATTATTGCATTTAAATTTTTATCTTCGGAAGTTTTACTATTTTTTCGTCTGGTAGAACCAAAAGCTGTGAGTTTTGCATTTTTTAACTTAATTTTTTTCATTTGAGCAAAAAACAAATCATCTTTTGGATTGGTCCCGGGCCAACCACCCTCAATGTATGAAACACCAAAAGCGTCTAAAGCTTTAGCTATCTTTACTTTATCTTCAACGGTAAAAGATATGCCAACCCTTTGAGAACCATCTCTCAGGGTCGTATCAAATATAAGAATTTTTTTCACTTGTGCTCCAAAATTATACAAATGGTTATACAGCCAAGATTTTTCGTCCACATGAATCATTTTCAGATACAGATTCTTCAATAACAATATTGATAGGTGCTATTTTTGGTTTTTTAATATAATTCTTGTAGACGCGAACAGCTACAATTCCTAATATTGCTATTATGGCAATTACCATCACAAATTTTATCAAGATAAAACCTTTTAAGTCTTTCATAAAATTTCTTTCTATTCCTTTGAAAGGCCAAAGCCTTTATGTAGTTCTTTGACGGCTTTTTCCATATCAAGTTCATCGACAATGCACGATATTTTAATTTCACTTGTAGAAATCATTTCAATATTTATACCCTTTTTGTGAAGTATTTCAAACATTTGTGCTGCAACACCAGCATTGCTTTTCATCCCTATTCCAATAATTGAAACTTTTGCAACATGTTCATCGCAAACAATAACAACATCTTTAAGTTCAGCAGCTGTTTTGTCTAATTCCATTTGGGTCTTTTTAATATCTCGTTTACTAACAGTAAATGAAATATCATTCTTTTTACCAACAGCTGCAGATTGAATAATCATATCCACGTTAATACCAATTTTTGCAAGCCTGCTGAAAATTTTTGCAGCAACTCCAGGAACATCTGGCAAATCTACAATTGTAAATTTTACTTGATTTTCATCAAAAGTTATTCCTGAAATGAGTAGCGCCTCCATCTTTTTCCTCCTGATTTTTTCTTCACTTGTTATTATAGTCCCTTGATTTTCACTGAAAGTACTTCTTGAGTGTATTTCAATGTTAAATTTTTTTGCAACTTCAACACTTCTTGACTGTAACACCCGAGCACCGGATCCTGCCATTTCGAGCATTTCATCGTAAGATATATAGTCAATTTTTTTTGCATTTTTTACAACTCTTGGGTCAGTTGTATACACACCTTCTACATCAGAATATATTTCACAAAAGTTGGCTTTTAACGCAGCTGCTAAAGCGACAGCAGTCAGGTCTGATCCACCCCTTCCCAGTGTTGTTATATCTCCTCTGGGATTTAAAGCCTGAAACCCTGCAACTATGACGATATTTCTTTTTGCAAGTTGAATTTTAATTTTTTTAGGATTAACTTTCTTAATTTTAGCGCATGTATAATTGGAGTTTGCTAAAATACCTGCCTGTGGCCCTGTCATAGCGACTACCTTTTCACACATAGACCCAAGTGCCATCGCAAGAAGAGAAGCAGAAACCATTTCTCCAGTTGCAAGTAACATATCCATTTCTCTCCCAGGAGGACTGGATGTAATTTTGTCAGCCATTTTAAGTAAATTATCAGTTGTATCCCCTGGAGCCGAAACCACAACAACAACATTATCGTAAGTATTTTTTTTTGCGATTATTTTTCTTGCGACAAGTTTCATTTTTCCATCATCTTCCAAAGAAGATCCGCCAAACTTCATTATCACAAGAGACATCTTGGCTCCCCCCATTCATTATGCCTGTATCATTGCAAGAAAACTTTCTTATATTTCTAAAACTCCTTCGCTATCAAAATCCAATATACATGATCTAGCAAAAACATTTTCTTCCTTCCATGTAGATATCATAGATTTTTGAATATTTACCACGTTTTTTTTATCACACAAAGCAGCAAGAGTAGGTCCTGAACCTGAAAGAAATGCTCCGTAAGCCCCAGCAGATAATGTTTTTTCTAAAACCTTGTCCATAGCTGGAATCATCTTTTTTCTGTATGGTTGGTGAATTTTGTCTTGCATAGCTTGTCTTAAAAGAGCATAATCTCCGCAACAAAAAGCGGTTGTAAGAATGGCAACTCTTGAAATGTTAAAAACAGCATCATCTAAACTTACCGTTGTAGGTAAAATTTCTCTTAAATATTTCGTTCTTAATTCAAAAAATGGAATACATAAAACAACTTTAAGTTTAGGAATGGGAAGTTGTGTTAAAATTCCTGTGTCTCCGTACTCATTTTTACCACAGATACACAGGCCACCATAAACTGCAGGGACAACATTATCTGGATGGCCTTCAATTTTGATCGCTAAATCGGCAATTTGGCGTCTATTAAGCTTGTTTTTGCATAAAGCATTTGCTAAACAAATGCCACCAACTATAGCTGAAGCACTCGACCCAAGGCCCCTGCTAAGAGGAATGTTTGTATTAATCGTTATATTTAAATTTTTTAAATTGTACTTGTCCTCAGATAAAAGCTCAAAAGTTTTTTGCATTGCTTGCCAAACCAGATTTTTGTCTTTCTTCTCAAGCAACTCTTTCCCTTCTCCATTTAGTATAAAGTGCGTCTCTTTAGCATCAGTAACATACTCTGCTTCAAATTCGTTATACAGTGACAAAGCCGCCCCAAAAACATCAAAACCAGGTCCTAAATTTGCAATAGTTGCTGGCACTCGTATTTTCACATTCATTCCAATTTCCATTTAACAACTTGCATACCATCCTCTTTAACGCCAAGACTTTAAAAACTAGATGGCCTGAACTTCTTTTATTTTTGGAACAGCTTGCTTAATTGTATTTGTAATACTATTTTGCAAAGTCATAGCAGCCATAGGACATCCGCCACAAGCTCCTTTAAGTTTTACCTTTACAATTCCATCTTCACTTACATCTACCAATTCAACATCCCCACCATCTGCCTGTAAACGAGGTCTTACAGACTCCAAAGCTTTTTCTACTTCCTCTCTTAAGGCCATGATTTTCCTCTGTTATTTAAATTTTAAGCAATTTTATCTAATCATCAAACCACACTCCATGGCTTTTTAGAATTGCGCGGAAAAAAAGCTTAATAAAACCCAAACGCGCCCAAGAGGAATTGAACCTCTAACCTTTTGATTCGTAGTCAAATGCTCTATCCAATTAAGCTATGGGCGCATCACTTTGAACGATTCTGCTAAAACACGAAACGCTGCCAACGGGATTTGAACCCGTGATCTCCGCCTTGAGAGGGCGGTGTCCTAAACCGCTAGACGATGGCAGCACGCAAAACAGGTTCGATTATATACAAAATATACTCTTATTTCAATCAGTCGTAAGGACTACATAATGTATTAAATTTTAGAGAAGTACATATGTTTTTACACGCTGTTATCTTTCTTCTTCTTTTGCCTACTTTCAACAATTAGTCCCAAAAACATTCCTAATTCCATTGAAAAAAGAATATCGAAAAAAAACATCACACCTATGCTTAACCCAATTATCCCACCTACAAATAGACCTTCAGCGTTACAAGCGTGCTTCATTTTTTCATCTGCTTTGATTTTTTGACATTTAATCTTCTTGCTTAATTCTTCGATCTTTGATGTTATTTTCATACTGATTTGTAGTTTTTTCAAGTATACCGTCTCTTTTCATTTTTCAATTTTTTAATTACTTCAATAACTTCTTCTTTTGTAAGAATAGGATTTTCTAATAGCATTTCTTCTATTGTATTTTTTGTTGTCTGTATCCATTTTCCGGCTGGCTTATTAAATATCTCCATAAGTTCTTCCCCAGAAATCAATTCAGATTTTGGCGACAACATATTTTTTGATTTTAAATCTTCAATTCTCCTATTTAGTTCAGTAAGTTTATGGGTGTAGCTATATCTGCCATAGTCTGCTTTTGAAAGTTGCATTATTAAATTAAGTTCATTACCACATTTTTTAACAAATCTGCGTACCGCACTGTCTGTCCAGTTATCTGAATACATCTTAGGGTACATATGATTTTGTATAACAGTTACAGTTTTTTTTATAAACTCCCTTGAATACTTAAGTCTTTTTAAAATGGATTCAGCCTCTTTGGCTCCTTCGGTATCATGCTTATGGAAAGAAATTCCTTTGGCAGTTTTTTCATGTGTTGAATATTTACCTATGTCATGAAGTAAAGCAGCCATTCTTAAAACAACATCGTTACTTGTTCTATCTAAAACTTTTAAACTATGTGCGAAAACATCGTCAATATGATATTTTGAAGGTTGTTCTAAATTTTTCAATCTTGTAATTTCCGGCAAAATTTCATCCAGCAAATCAATTTCATCCATGGACATAAATGCTTTTGATGGATTGATCTCAACCAATATTTTATTTATTTCGTCTCTCACTCGTTCGTGTGAGATAATTTTAATTCGTGGTACTGAGATTTTCATCGCATCGTAAGTTTCGTTTTCAATGCTAAATCCTAGTTGTAAACTTTGTCTTATAGCACGCAATATTCTTAAAGGATCTTGCCTAAATATTATTTCAGCATTTGGAGGATCTGTTACCCTTATGATTTTATTTTTTAAGTCAATAAGTCCCTTAGAAGTAAGATCTAAAATTTTCATGTCATCAAGTCTCAAAAACAGTGCGTTTATAGTAAAATCTCGCCTTAACGCATCTTGTTTAAGAGAAGCAGGTTGCGTTTCTGGATTTCTTGAATTTGAGTCATAATATTCTTTTCGGGGCATTATAAATTCTACTTCTTGGCAATCTATAAATAATTTAGATGTTCCAAATTTTTCAAAAACAACAGGTTCGAGCAGTTTATACTTATTTGCAACTATTTTGGAAAAATTTATTCCTGCCAGATGCTCATACAATGTATCTTTTTTTGCACAAACCATGACGTCCAAATCTTTAGGTTCTCTATCAAGCAATAAATCCCTTACAAATCCGCCAACAATATACGCTTCAAAATTATTCTCTTTTGCGGTAGTGGAAATTTTATAAATTATTGATTCATGATTTTTTGGTATAGCTATGTTCTTCATGTTCGTCGATATTATAATATAAATTTGAATTTTATTACTAATTTGATAATCCGCTACCTTATCTATTTTTTATTCAATATACCAATCATAGTGGCATTGCTGTCAGATGAAGAATGGAGCTATAAACGAATTGAAAAATATCATTTATTTTGTATAATAACAGGACTTTTTTATAATCTTTTGCTTTAAGTGTGTTTACACATAAGGCTGAATCTTAAGAGATTTAGTCTCTTTTAGAGATTGAGTTTTTAGGAAATTCCAAAAAGGAGACATTAAAATATGGACTATGAAAGCACGCTTGTTGTTTCTCCAGAATTATCGCAGGAAAAAATTGAAGAGCTCACCGCGAAAGCAATTAAAATCATCGAAACATCTGAAGGGACCATCAAAGTAGTTCAGCAGCTTGGTAAGAAAAAACTTGCATATGCCATTGATAAATTTCGTGAAGGAAGCTATGTTTATGTGGAGTTTGCCGGTGGTGGCGAAACAGTTTATGCCCTGGAAAACTTTTTGAAATTTAACGATTCAGTTATGAGATTTTTGACTGTTAAAATTAAAAAGAAAAAGAAAGAAGTTGCTGCTACATCCGCACCAAAACCAGATTTACAGGAAAAATCACAAGATCTTGATATCGAACAATCGTTGGAGGTAAAGCAAAATGAATCAGAAACAGAGCAATCTTCGCTTACCTGAACAAAACAGTGTTGTTTTAGTTGGTAGATTGACAAGAGATCCAGAGTTAAGACGTACCAGCACAGGGAAAGCGGTTTGCTCTTTTGATGTGGCCATTAGCAGGAGAACGAAAGATCCTGTCACTGGCGAGTGGAGGGATGCTGATCCGACGTTTGTTCCGATTGTTGTTTGGGGCGATCAGGCAGAGAGGTGTGGTGAACGTCTTAAAAAAGGATTCCCAGTACATGTAGAAGGAAGATTACAGACGAATAAGTGGGAAGGAACTGATGGGGTAAAAAGAAGTCGTTTGGAAGTTATCGCTTCAAGAGTACAGTTTCTTTCTGTAGTCAAGCAGGATGACATGGTAGTTGGTGCAAAATTTGTTGAAGAAAGTGCAAGTGAAAACGAGGCGCATGAACAAATTGATAATACTAATACGATTGATAATGATGATGATATACCGTTTTGAGTAATTGGAGGGAGGAATAATGGCGTATGTAAAAAAATCGATGGGACAAAAAGCGAGATTTCAAGGATCTGCGGCTGAAGGGCATGGAAGACCTGGTGGAAAATTTAAAAAGGGTGGACCGATAAGGAAAAAAATCTGCCGCTTTTGTGCTGATAAAATTGAAATAGATTATAAAAATGCAGGTTTGCTTCGTGCGTTTTTAACTGAAAAAGGGAAAATACTTTCAGGACGTATAACAGGGACGTGTGTAAAGCATCAGAGAAGACTTGATGGAGCAGTTAAGAGAGCAAGGATGCTCGCGCTTTTGCCTTTTACAGTAGCTTGAATAATTGTATTTTTCAAAATAGATTAAGCGGATGTTGTCCGGAGGAAAAAATGAGAATCATATTGAGATCCGATATTACAAATGTTGGGAGACAAGGTGAGGTAAAGGAGGTTTCACCTGGGTATGCGAGGAATTACCTCATCCCGCAAAATTTTGCTATGGAGGCTACTTCTGAAAATCTTAAAGTTTGGGAAAGAGAGAGGGCAAAGCTAGAAAAGCAGAGAGAAGATATAATTAGTGCGATGAAAGAAGTTGCTTCTAAAATGGAAAAAGTAGAGTTTCATGCTAAAGTTAAAATTGGCGAAAATGGCAAAATTTTTGGATCAATAACTGCGGCAAATATTTCTAAAATTTTTGAAGATAACGGTTTTAAAGTAAACAAACGTAATGTTCTTCTGGCTGAAAATATAAAAGGGCTTGGCGATTATGAGATCAACGTAAGGCTTCATCCTGAGGTTACTGCAAAGGTGAAATTTTCTGTCGTGACTTGAAAAATGAAAACAGTTATCATATTGGTATCGTAGGCGTTATGGTATAAGATCAACTTATGAACATGTGTTGATGGTTCCTTTTAATTTTTAGAAGAAAAGAGTATATGGAAAATGAGTTGGCAAAAATAGATGACAAATATAATGGAAAAAATTCCACCACAGGCTATAGATGTAGAAATGGCTATTTTAGGTGCGATGCTCATAGAGAAAGAAGCAATTTTAAAGATTGTAGATATAATAAATGAAGTTGATTTTTACAAAGAAATACACAAACAAATCTTTTTAGCAATTCACGACTTATACATTGAAAATGAACCTGTTGACTTGCTTACGGTTTCAGAAGCTCTTAAAAAAAATAAAATATTTTCAGAGATAGGTGGTGTTGCTTATCTTACAAATCTAATTGATTACGTCCAAACTGCTGCAAATGTAGAACACTATGCGTCAATTATCCGTAATAAATCTATTTTGAGACAGCTGATTAATGTAGGATCTACGATGGTTAGCTACGCATTTAATGAACAAATATCACCTGAGGAGATATTGGATAAATCGCAGGCGGCTTTATTTGCTATTTCACAGCAGAAAGGAAGAAAAGATTTTGCAAGTGTTTCTAAGCTTGTGTTACCTATGCTTCAAAAACTTGAGAGGTTGCATTCTAACCCAAGAGATATTTCAGGGCTTTCAACGGGATTTTCTGATTTTGACGCTAAAACGACCGGGCTTCATCCGGCAGAACTTGTAATTTTAGCGGCACGTCCATCCATGGGGAAGACAGCTTTTGCATTAAATATTGCCGAACATGTAGCTATTGTAGAAAAAAAAGCCGTCGCTATTTTTTCTCTCGAAATGAAGCAAGAAGCGTTGATGTCTAGATTTTTGGCTTCGTTGGCAAGGGTAAACGCTGGAAAATTAAGAAATGGGCAATACAGTAGTACGGATTGGCCTAAGCTTACAAGTGCCGCAGGAAAAATTGCGGAAGCTCCTATTTTTATTGATGATGATTCTGATATAAGTGTTGTAGAATTGAGGGCAAGAGTGAGAAAACTTGCAACCGAACTTCAAGCGAAAGGTAATCCTCTTGCTTTGGTAATAATAGATTATATTCAGTTTATACGTGGTTCTGGAAGAAAATTTGAATCTCGCCAGCAAGAAGTTTCAGATATTTCAAGATCTCTTAAAGCTTTGGCTAAAGATTTAGATGTTCCGGTTGTTGTTTTATCGCAACTTTCAAGAAGAACAGAGGATAGGGGTAGAAAAGATAACAAACCACAGCTTTCTGATTTGAGAGATTCAGGTGCAATTGAACAAGATGCGGATGTAGTTGCTATGCTTTACAGAGAGGGATATTACAACAGGGAAGATTCCGAACTACAAAAGAAAGCTACGCTTATAATAGGTAAGCAAAGAAATGGTCCCACAGGCGATGTGAATTTAGTTTTTGAAGGTGAGTATGTAAAATTCTCCGATGAATCTAAAATACGGGATGATTATCAATGAAAAATCAACAATTAGCTGCTCCGGTGTCAGTACCTACAAAAAGTAAAAGATCTAAAATTTTTTTTAGACAAACATGGGTTGAAATTGATAAAAGTAATTTCCATTTCAATTTTAAAAAGATCAAAGAATACATCGCAAAAGATACCAAAATCATAGCAGTTATGAAGGCCGATGCTTATGGACACAGCGTGGGTGCGCTTGCAAGAGAAGCTCAGAAAGCTGGGGCACATTGGATGGCTGTTTCTTCTCTTGAGGAAGGGATTGTATTAAGAGAAGCTGGGATAAAAACTAACATTTTAGTTTTGGGAAATATTTTTCCTTTTGAAAATTTTCAAGCGGTAGTTGCACATTCTTTGGTCCCAACGATTTCTACATTATCAGGTCTTATGGCTTTAGAAAATTTAGCAATAAGACTGAATAAAAAAATAAATTTTCATTTAAAAATAGATACAGGTCTTGGGCGTATCGGTGCACAACCTGAAGCATCATATGGGATATTACAAAAAATCGCAAATGTCCCAGGGGTAAGTATGACAGGTATGTATACACATTACGCTGTAGCTGGGACTGACCCTGTTTTTACACAATTACAGTTGAATACCTTTACAAAAATCGTAAAATTTGCACGCACAAGTTTAAAGTTGAAATTTATGGCACATTCTGCAAATTCTGCAGCGCTATTAAAGAACAAACGTACACATCTTGACGGTGTTCGTCAGGGACTGAATCTTTATGGGCTTAGCCCTTTCAAAAATTCAGATAGATTTTTAAAAGTTAAACCAGTTTTATCATGGAAAACCAGAATAACGTTTTTAAAGAGAGTTCCTTCAGGTTTTTGTGTAAGTTACGGAAGAACCCTTGTTACAAATAGAGCTTCTGTTATTGCTACAATTCCAGTTGGCTATGCTGATGGATATAATCGGTTACTGTCTAATAAGGGAGATGTTTTGGTTAGAGGGAAACGTTGTCCTATTGCCGGAAAGATCACGATGAGCGGGACAATGATAGATGTGACAGGTGTCAAAGGTGTTTCTATCGGTGATGAGGTTGTTTTAATAGGAGCGCAGGGGAATGATCAAATAACAGCTGATGAACTTGCAAAAATCCAAGAGACTATAAATTATGAGATAACTTGTTTAATATCTTCAAATATCCCAAGAATTGTGGTTTAATATGTAAAAAAACGTGAAAAATAGTGCGTAAATATAAAACGTTTTACAAAAAAGTGGGTAAAATGTGTCGAGTAAATTATTGTTTCAGTTACTAGAAGCCTCAAAAAATGCTGCCACAATGACGGTAGAGACAATGAAAGGGATATTTGGAGGCGAAATATCTTTTAAAGATACCGTTGCCCAAATGGTTGAAATTGGCTGGCGTTCTGTTCCTATAATAATTTTGTCATCTTTTTTTACAGGTATGGTTTTGGTCATTCAAGCAGGTTCAGCAACTGAAAATCTTTTTAATGAACCTGTCTACGTTGGAACAATAACTAGTTTCTCTTTGGTAATGGAGTTGGCCCCTGTTTTAACAGCGATAGTTATAGCAGGAAGAGTTGGAGCTGCAATTACGGCAGAGCTTGGAGCAATGAAAGTTACTGAGCAAATTGATGCGTTGTATACACTTGGAGCAAATCCCATAAAATTTCTTGCAGTTCCTAGATTTTTAGCCTGCTTTTGCATGTTGCCGATACTTACTGTTATTTCAAATATAATTGGAGTATATTCCGGAATGATTGCTGCTACGAATATGTGGGATATTTCTCCTGCTACATATTGGGCAGAGGCTTTGGATTTTATGACGATTAAGACTTTTCTGCATGGGTTTATAAAATCATTTTTTTTTGCGTTAAATATTGTAATAATTGCATGTTATCAAGGTTTTAATACAAAAGGTGGTGCAGAAGGCGTTGGGAAAGCTACTACAAGTTCAGTAATGTTTTCAATGATTGCAATTTTGATTATGGATTGTTTTTTGACAACACTGTTGATTTTCTTTGGGATAAAGTAAAGTTTGTATGATTGGGATATTTAGAAATAAGTTGTTGTATTAGTTTGAAGAAAATTTATATTTTAACGTTAATAGACACTTATATAATGGCGAGACAAGATGATAAAAGTAGAAAATGTTCACAAACAGTTTGGTGGTAAACAAGTACTTTGTGGTGTAAATTTTGAAGTTTCCGAAGGAGAAAGTGTTGCCATTATAGGTGGTTCTGGAACTGGAAAAAGTGTCTTACTGAAAACCATGGTAGGACTTATCAAGCTAGATAGTGGATCAGTTAAGATTGATGAGGTTGATATAAGAAAATGTTCTTCGTTGGATTTACGCGCGACGCAAAAAAAAATAGGCTATGTGTTCCAAGAAGCAGCTCTTTTTGATTCGCTTAATGTTTTTGAAAATGTAGCATTTGGGTTAAAAATGCTTACATCTCTTACAACAAATGAAATAAGGCAGAGAACTTTACAGTGTCTTTCGATGGTGGGTTTGGAAAATATTGAAAATTTAAAACCATCAGAACTATCTGGTGGAATGAAAAAAAGAGTTGGCCTCGCAAGGGCTATCGCGTATAAGCCTCGCTATATTTTTTGCGATGAACCTACTACAGGACTTGACCCTATAATGTCAAATGTAATAGGAAATTTGATAGTGAATTTAAAAAACTGTTGGGGTATTACATCAATAGTGGTAACACACGATATGAAATATGTGTATAAAGTTGCAAATAAAGTATTAATGCTCTGCAATGGGAATATAGCTTTTAGTGGCACACCATCAGAAATGGATAATACCAAAAATGAATATATGAAACAATTTGTTGAACGGTCGAAATGTGGGCCAATAGTTAAGGAGAAAGTGGAATATAATGAACAATCAACTTAAATTAGGAATTTTTGCAGTGGTAGGAGTTCTTGCGATAATTGCTTCGATTTTTGCGGTTGGATCTTTTTCTTTGCAAAAAACTTATTGCATTTATGTAAGTTTCAACAACATTGCTGGCCTTTCAAGAAAAGCCAAAGTCAAAATGGCTGGAGTAAATATTGGAATTTTGAAAGATGTCTCTTTAGAAAATTCTAAAGCAAAATTAAAACTTTCAATAGATAAAAAAATTGTTTTGTATGAAGGTTCTCAAGCACGCATTGTTTCCATAGGTATCATTGGGACAAAATATATTGAAATTGTTCCCGGAAATCCTTTAGCCCAGATACTAAAGAGTGGAGACTCTATCCCATCAATTGAGAGTTCATCATTAGAAAATACTTTAACCAATATTGTTGATAAAATTAATGGTGCATTAGACAGTCAAAAGAATGGCAATATGATGGAAAATCTTGCTGAAGCTGTATGTTCTCTGAGGTCTTTTTTAGAAGGCTTTGCATCGCAAGGTGGGCAAATTTCAGAAATGATCAGCAACCTTAATAAATTTTCTGCAAATATTGCAAGTATTTCTGCAAACAATAGACAAAATTTACAAGATACGATACTGATGATTAAAAATGTTGCTTCAAAGTTAAATACATTGGTTGATCGTATGTGCGACGGTGATGGAACAATCTCAACTCTTGCAAATGATAAACAAATGAGTCAAGACTTAAAAGAAACAGTAGCATCTGCAAAAGGAGCTTTTAAGAGCCTCAATGATACAATAGGAAAAGCTAATAAATTAAAATTCAGTTGGAATTGTACAGGAAGATATAACAGTAGAACAGAAAAATTTAGCACTGATGTTGGCATAACTTTAATGCCAAATGACAGCAAATTTTATCATATAGGGGTTTCAAATATTTCAGATAACAGTGATTCTGAAAGAAATAAAGATGAAAAGAAAAGTATAAATAAATTAGAAGCCTTAATTGGATTTAGATCAAAGCAATCTGAAGTTTACCTAGGTGCTATGAGAGGAAAAGGTGGTATTGGGTTTGGATATTCTTTTTTACAACCTATGTGTGCTTCCTATAAAACTTTGAAAGCTAATTTAGACGTGTATGATTTTACAAGAAAGACTAGAGGGCCTGTAGTCAATGCTGGTATAAAATTTGGAATAACAAAATGGCTTTACGTAGGAGTTGCGGTTGAAGATACAACGTATACGCCTGCTGTTACACCATATTTAAATATTTCACTTGATGATAGGGATTTGGTATCATTATTGGGGATCATAGGTATAGCTGCAACTGCATCAAAGTAATGTTATAAGTTTATCGTTATCATATCAACCATGAAAAAACAGAAAACAAAATTCTTATGTCAACAATGTGGCTATGAATCTGCTAAGTGGCTTGGTAGATGCTCATCATGCGGAACGTGGAATAGCTTTTCCGAAGAAAAATTTTCAACACCTCTAAAATTACGCTCTCCTTCAAGACAACTTACTGGGTTTTCATCTCAAGTGTTAAGGTTAAACGAAATTTCAGTGAAAGATTTTGTAAGTTATAAAACCAAAATAAAAGAGTTTGATACCATGATTGGCGGTGGAGTTGTCCCGGGGTCCTTGATACTGCTAGGGGGGGCTCCTGGAATTGGCAAATCTACATTAATTTTGCATATATCGGATGCTTTGAGTGAACAAGGAACAGTTCTTTACATATCGGGAGAGGAATCTCTTTCGCAAGTTAAAGCCCGTGCAGAACGTTTAAATATAAAAAAAGATAATATTTTTTTAGCTTCTGAAACAAATCTTCAAAATATTATAGATGCGGTAGACAAAATAGATCCTAAAATTTTAGTTATAGACTCTATACAAACAACGTATCACCCTGAACTTACAAGTGCTCCAGGAACAGTCGCCCAAGTAAGAGAAACGGCCGCAGAATTTTTGAGAATCGCAAAATCGAAAAATATTACAGTATTTCTTTTAGGACATATTACAAAGGAAGGTGATTTAGCAGGCCCTAGAGTTTTGGAACACATAGTTGATACTGTGTTATATTTTGAAAATGAACGACAACACGCATATAGAATATTAAGAGCCTACAAAAATCGATTTGGCCCCACAAGCGAAATTGGAATTTTTGAAATGAATTCCTCAGGACTTTCTGAGGTTTCAAATCCGTCTCTCATTTTTTTGGGAGAACGTGCTGTAAATGCAGCAGGAAACATTGTAACTGTATCGATGGAGGGAACAAGACCTCTTCTTTTAGAGGTTCAAGCTTTATCTACAAGAACAGCTTTTGGTATACCGCGTAGAATGGTTTCTGGCTATGATATAAATCGAATTATAATTCTTATAGCTGTTTTGGAAAAAAGATTAAATCTGTCACTTGGAATGCAGGATATTTTTGTAAATATAGCAGGTGGTGTTAAAGTTAAAGAAACTTCGATTGATTTAGCCGCAGCCTGTGCCATAGTATCTGCTAATTTGGGTTTTTTATGTCCTAAAGACATTGTAATTTTTGGTGAAGTTGGTCTTGCAGGAGAAGTTCGTTCTGTAGCCCTTGTTGCAGAGCGACTTACCGAAGCTGAAAAACTTGGGTTTAGGAAAGCAATAATACCTAAAAGCAATTTAAAAAAATTGTCATATAAAGGCAAAATTGATGTATTTGCGACAGAAACACTTGACACAGCGATTAAATTTTTAAGGAATTAAACTTTGCAGAAAGTGAAAAAATTTGTTGTTCTACGAGTTTTGCAATGATATGTATTAGAAGTATATGACATTCCTGTGTTCTTGCTGTGATTTTTGACGGAGCGCAGTAGCACAAATTGCACATGCTTTTCATCTTTCCGCCATCTGAGTTTGTCATGCCTATTGTAAATATACCCATCTTTTTTGCAGACTTCAAAGCCTCTAGGATATTTCTTGAATTTCCGCTTGTAGATATAGCAATAAAAATATCACCTTTATGCGCATAAGCTTCAAGCTGGCGGCTAAAAATGTGATCATAATCGAAATCATTTCCGATAGCAGTTATTGTCGATACATTTTCAGATAAGGCAACTGAAGGAAGAGCATCTCTGTTTTTCTCAAATCGAACAACCATTTCAGCAGCAAAATGTAAAGCATCCGAAGCAGATCCTCCGTTACCGCAGATAATTGTTTTTTTCTTATTTTTGTACACATCAACAATTTTATTTGCAATATTATAGATGCTCTCAACCTGACTATCTTCAAGCATTGTTTTTTTTGCTTGAAGACTCTCATTTATAAGATCTTTAATAAGTTCTTTTGTTGACACTATAAAACCTCATTCGTATAAACCACATAAAGGGCTGTCCAATTATAAATTATTTTCCATATATATATTTTGAGAGAAAATTTGTACACACGCTTCCTTTGCAAAAATTTTCGTTGGACATAACCCTACTATGTAAGGACGAAGTGTTTTTAATACCTTCTATTTCAACTTCCCTTAAAGCTCTTTGCATTTTTTTAATGGCTTCATCCCTATCACAGCCAAAAGCAATAATTTTTGCAATTAAATTGTCATAAAAAGATGATATCATATATCCAGAATAAACATGTGTATCCAACCTAATTCCTGGCCCTCCAGGTAAAAACAGTCTCCCAATCGTTCCAGGGGAAGGTATAAAATCCTTGTCCGGATCTTCCGCATTTATTCTGCATTCTATAGCGTGCCCTAATATTTTAACTTTTTCAGAAACTATAGAAAGTTTTTCACCTGCTGCGAGTTTTAATTGTTCTTTAACTAAATCCAACCCTGTAACAACCTCTGTAACAGGATGCTCTACCTGAATTCTTGTATTCATCTCCATAAAATAAAAATTACCTTTTTTATCTACTAAAAATTCCACGGTACCTACTGTGACATATTTAACAGCAGCTGCAGCATTTTTTGCAGCTTTGCCCATTTTTTTTCTCAACGCCTCATTGATCAAAGGAGAAGGACTTTCTTCAACAAGTTTCTGATGTCTTCTCTGTATAGAACAATCTCTTTCTGGCAAATACGCAATTTTACCATACCTATCACCAAGAATTTGAAACTCTACGTGATGGGGTTCCTCAATATATTTTTCCATATACACACTAGGATTTCCAAATGAGGCTTTAGCTTCTGTTTGTGCTGTAATTATCGCATTTTGAAGAGTTTCTTTGGAAACAACTACTCTCATACCTTTTCCGCCTCCACCAGCGGTTGCTTTAATAATAATGGGGTAACCTATTTTTTTTGCTATATCAAAAATATTTGAGTCGTCTGCATTTACAGGTCCATTTGATCCAGATACTGTAGGGATACCCGCTTTTTTCATAAGAGCTATGGCTGAAATTTTGTCTCCCATTTGTTCTATTGATTCTTTTGAAGGTCCAATAAATTTAATTCCACAAGTCTGGCAAACCTCTGCAAAATATGTATTTTCAGACAAAAATCCATATCCAGGGTGAATTGCATCAGCGCCCGAAATTTCAGCAGCAGCTATAATACTCGGTATATTTAAATAACTTTCTAAAGCACTTGCGGGACCTACGCATATGGCCTGGTCTGCAAGCTTTACATGCATGCTTTCTTTATCTATTTCTGAATGAATAGCTACGGTTTTAATATCGAGTTCCCTACAGGCTCTTATAATTCTGCAAGCAATCTCACCTCTGTTTGCAATCAAAACTTTCTTAAACATCCAATATCTCCAGTTCGCTCCAAATCCGAAAACGAAATTCAAAAAGATCTTCAACTCGTACCATACTATTAAGACATTATACAGTACGTAGCGAATTATTCCTTACTTGTGTCCACTAAAAATAATTTTTGCCCATACTCAACAGGTTGGCCATCTGAAATAAGGACTTTCACAACTTTGCCTTTTATATCTGAGAAAATGTCCTTAATAATTTTCATCGCTTCTATTTGTCCAATTTTTTGACCAACAACCACCATATCACCTTCTTTTACAAATGGTGTTTCACAATTGATTTGTGAGTTAGCAAAAGTTCCAACCATGGATGACTTAATTGCAACAACGGTTTGTTTTTCCTCTTTTTTGTTTTTGTCTTCAACAGCATTATTTTTAACATGTACCATTGGCTTTACGTCAGTTTTTCTAAAATATATGGAATTTCCTTCGCTTTGATACTGCATCTCTTCAATGTCGGTATGTTTTATTGATTTTAAAAAATCCCTAATTTCTTGTGGATTCATTTGTACCCCATTGATTCAGCTGAAATTTCACATAACCACTTAATAGTCGACAAAACAAATAGTATCTTTTCATTAAAATTTTATTTAAAATTTTCTGGTGTTACGCTCTCTCCACATATTCCCCGGTCCTTGTGTCAACTTTTATCTTATCGCCTTCCTTTATGAAAAGAGGTACGCGTATATCCGCTCCTGTTTCAAGTTTTGCCATTTTTGTGAGATTGGAAACAGAGTCTCCCTTGATCCCAGCTTCTGCCTCAGCTATTGTCATTTCTATAATTATTGGAAGATCTATCCCGATTAGTTCATTTTCTAAATACACTGCTTCAACCTCAAGATTTTCTTTAAGAAATTTTGCCATTTCTCCTAAGAGTCCGGGAGAAACTGTCATCTGTTCATAAGTATTTACATCCATAAAATTATAATTTATACCTTCTTTATACAGGAACTGTTTTTTGCGTCTAGAAACACTTAACGCTTCGAATTTTTCTCCAGATTTAAAAGTACGCTCTATGGTCCCACCCTTCTTAAGATGTTTGAGCTTTACACGCATTACAGCGCCACCTTTTCCCGGCTTATGGTTTTGAAACCATGTGATCTGATAAGGTTCTCCATCAACTAAAATGTTATATCCATTTTTAAAATCTGAAGTTGAAATCATTTTTTTCTCCTTATCCTCAATATGCCGCAAAAGTTAATACTTCGCTGTCATTTTCTTTTATCAATATTGTATCTTCAATTCTTACACCAAATTTCTGTTTGATATATATACCAGGTTCAACTGTAACTGCCATACCCGCCAAAAGAACACCCTCAGCTTCTGATGTTAATGAAGGCATTTCATGTATCTCTATCCCTACACCATGCCCAGTAGTATGAATAAACCCATCCCTGTACCCTGCTTTTTCTATAACACCTACCGCCGCTTTATCAACCCAAGATACAGGTAGCCCTGCTTTTATTCCCTTTAAAACAAAATCTTGAGCACTTTTTACTACATCCCAAACTTCCCTACATTCGGTGCCGATTCTACCCAAAAAATAGGTACGTGTCAAATCGGAACAGTATCCGTTGTAGATGCATCCCAGATCTATCATCACCATATCGTTTGCAGCTATTTTTTTTATTGAACTTTTATGGTGAGGATTTGCTGAATTTTTCCCTGAGGCAACTATAGGGTCAAAGCTTTCTGTCACATGGTTTTTAGCAAACAGTTCCATTATTCTGTAATGAATATCAAGTTCGCTAAGACCTTCTCTTAATTCATGTTTGATTATGTTACACACTTCAGATGCTATTTGACAAGCTTTTTTTATATTCCCAATTTCATTTTGGTTTTTTACAAGTCGTATCTGGTCTAGAATGCCTATTTTTTTTGTAATCTTAATTCCTTCATTATTTAATTCCTCACTCATCGAAATAAAATCTTTTGCGTTCATGTACTTTGGATCGATTAGTAAATTTTCAATACCATTAAATTTTAAAGTTTTAGCAACCGTTTTAGTAAACGAAGTCCCAATGCATATGTGTATGTTTTGGTTGCAAAAAAATTCTTTTATTTGATTTTCTATCATTTTGGAACATATTGTGTATATTTTGTCTTTTACAAACAAAATCCAAAAACCGTCAAATTTTGCCCCAGTTAAATAAAAAATCTCTTTTGCATTGGTAAAAAGAATGCAATCCATTTTACAATTGTGAAATATTTGTGAAATTTTTTCTTCCATATCAACCACCTCTATACTTTATCTTTATCGTCTAAAACTAGTGCTCTTGACAATTATAGAATTATTTTGTTACAATGGCAATGCGATCGTAGGAGATGGTCGTAATTTAGTTACCCGTTGCACGATGGGTAGAAAAAACAAGGAGTTGTAGTAATGGCACAGGGAAAAGTGAAGTGGTTTAACGACCAAAAAGGGTATGGGTTCATTTCTAATGACGATGGGTCAGGTGATGTTTTTGCGCATTATTCGGCCATTCAGTCCGAGGGGTTTAAGTCATTAGCTGAAGGGGACAGTGTTGAATTTGAAGTTGTAAGTTCAGATAAAGGTCCTAAGGCTGTAAACATAAGAAAGATTTGAACTGTTTCCTAAAACTTAAAAGACCTTAGAGGATGTTTTCTTTGGGGTCTTTTTGTTTTTGCGTTGAAAAGTTATCGACATCGACAGCGTGATGCGCATCGTAATCAAAAATTAGCATCGGTGATATATTGCGGAGCCGTGCGTGTGTGGGTTTTTGTGAGCTATTTTATATTGCTAAGAATTTATATTTGAGCTTCAATTTCGCAATTTTTTTACGTATCATACCTTATGTCCTCTTTCTTCTCAACTTCTACGACATCTTGTGCTTCTTCATCGCTTTCGTCTTTTACAACAGAAGCAATTGCGGCTACTTTATCACCGTCACCAAGACGCACAAGTCTTACACCTTGAGTATTTCTTCCTATTACAGAAATGCTGTCCACTCTGAGTCTTATTGTTATTCCATTTTGCGTCATTATCATTACTTCTTCACCAGGATTTGCTTTTTTAATTCCGACAACATTTCCATTTCTTTCTGTTGCCTGCATGTTGATAACACCTTGTCCTGCCCTTTTTTGCAGACGGTATTTGCCTACCTCTGTCCTCTTACCATAGCCATTTTCTGATATTGAAAGAAACACATCGTTGGGCGAGAAAACTTCCATACCTATAACTTCATCGTCTTTTTGGAGAGAAATCCCATTTACGCCAATACCATTGCGGCCTATAGCACGCACATCGGTTTCTTTAAATCTTATAGCAATACCTTTTTTTGTAGCTATTACAACCTCAGGATTTTTATCTATAGCTTTTACTGCAGTTAAAATATTACCGTCTTCCAACTTTATGGCTATTATTCCTCCTTTTCTAGGGTTGGTGAACTCGGCTAAAGCTATTTTTTTTATCGTTCCATTTCTTGTGCACATCAACAGATATTCGTCTTTTATTTCTTTAGGATTAAGCGACTTTATAGGAATCGCTGCCGTAATCTTTTCTTCCGTACCTTGCAGCTGCAAGATATTTACTATGGCTTTACCTTTAGATGTTCTTACGGCTTCCGGTATTTCGTAAACTCTTGTCCAGTATAACCTTCCTCTAGTTGTAAAAAATAACATATAAGCATGAGAACTAGTAATAAATAAATTTTCAACAAAATCTTCTTCTTTTGTGTTCATTGCTGTTATCCCACGACCACCTCTGTGTTGAGCTTTGTAAGTATCAAGGGATATTCGTTTAATATAACCATCGTGTGACATGGTTACAGCAACATCTTCTTTTTGAATTAAGTCTTCAATATTGAAATCAGCTTCTGCAGCTTGTATTTGTGTCCTTCTCTTATCACCGTACTTTTTCTTTATTTCAACAACTTCCTCTTTAATTATAGAAAGAACTTTTTTTGGATCGGCCAAAATGGAGCGAAGCTTTTCTATCATCTGTATTGTCTCTAAATATTCGTCATCTATCTCTTTTCTCTTTAGCCCCGTAAGTTGACGAATTTTCATTTCCAAAATGGCTTCAGCTTGGATTTTGCTTAAATGAAACTTTGTCATCAATCCCACGCGAGCTGTTTCATCATCTGGTGATTCCTTAATAATTTTAATGATAGTATCAATATTATCTATCGCTATTTTTAAACCTTCTAATATGTGAGCTCTAGCTTCAGCTTTTTGCAAATCAAATTTTGTTCTCCTTACGATAACAATTTTTCTATGCTCTATATGATGAATTAAAATTTCTTTAATATTCATCACTTTTGGCCTATTATTTACAATAGCAAGCATTATAACACCAAAAGACGACTGCATTTGCGTATGCTTATAAAGCTGATTAAGCACAACCTGAGCATTTGCGTCCCTCTTAAGCTCTACAACAATTCTAATACCATCACGATCGGACGATTCATCACGTAAATCAGAGATACCATCAATTTTTTTGTCTTTTACTAAATTCGCTATAGACATTACAAGATTTGCTTTATTTACTTGATATGGTATTTCATTTATTATTATTGATTCTCTGCCATTTTTGGTTTCCTCTATTTCAGCTTTGGCTCTCATTTTTACCGAGCCTCTACCTTTTTCCATATAATCCCTAATTCCGCTCTTGCCAAGAATTATGCCAGCAGTAGGGAAATCTGGGCCATTAATATATTTTGTAAGTTCGGATACCGGGAGTTCTTCATCATCCACCAAGGCAATCAATGCATCGCAAACTTCACTCAAATTATGCGTAGGTATATTCGTTGCCATACCGACAGCTATACCGGAAGATCCATTGATTAAAAGACTTGGCAACTTCGTCGGCAATACCAAAGGTTCTTTCAACGAACCATCATAGTTTGGCATAAAATCAACTGTATTCTTATCCAAGTCAGCAAGCATTTCATCAGTAATAGCATCCATTCTTACTTCTGTATAACGCATAGCGGCTGCAAAATCGCCATCTATACTCCCGAAGTTTCCTTGCCCATCAATCATAGGGTATCTCAAAGAAAAATTTTGAGCCATTCTAACGACTGCCCCATAAACTGCAGAATCTCCATGAGGATGATACTTACCAAGCACATCTCCAACAACTCTAGCAGATTTCTTGTATGCTGTATTATGCTTTAAGCCCATTTCCTTCATGGCAAAAAGTATTCTTCTATGCACAGGTTTTAACCCATCGCGAACGTCAGGCAACGCCCTTCCGACAATTACACTCATAGCGTAATCTATGTAAGAGGTTTTCATTTCATCTTCAATATTGCGAGGAGCAATGGTTACAGCAACAACTTCCGATGACATTACTTCTTGTTGTTTATTAATTCCCCTGCTTTTTCCCATTATAGACCCTCTTATTTATCTTAAAATATTTGTCATTTTTGATCTGATATTAATTTTTTAAAATCTTCTTTGCTTGGCAAGACTGTCTGATATTTGCTTGCAAAGATTTGCTTGTTATCTTTAGGCAAGGTATACTGTATAATTGCATCATTCTTTTGTTGACATAAAACAATGCCTATGGTCTTATTTTCATCTTTTAATCGTATTTTTCGGTCATAATAATTTACGTACATCTGCATCTGTCCAATATCTTGATGTTTTAATTTGCCAATTTTTAAATCAATAAGCACAAAACATTTTAAAATTCTATTATAGAAAACCAAATCTACTCTAAAATGTTGCTCGTCAAAGGTAAAACGCTCCTGCCTCCCAACAAATACAAATCCCTTACCAAGCTCAAGCAGAAAATGTTCTAACTTATTTATCAGCTTTTGTTCTAAATTACTTTCTGAATATTTTGCATTTTCAGTCAATCCTATAAACTCCAAAATATATGGATCTTTAATGACATCTTGAGGAGTTTCTATTATTTGTCCCCTTTCGGAAAGCTCTTTTACCTTTTTTTTGTCTTTACTTAAACCTAATCTTTCATACAACGCGCTGTCATATTGTCTATCTAGTTCTCTCAAACTCCAATTATTTTCAAATGCTTCTATTTCATAAAATTTTCGAGCTTGTAAATCATCAATTCTCATCAATTTTAGATAATGCGACCAGCTTAATTTAAATTCATACGACGCGACGTCAAGAAGCCTCATCGACGATTTACACTCTTGTGATTTCGTCAACAGTGTTGACGAAATCTGCTGTGAATATATTTTATAAAAATACCTCATCCTATCTAAATTTTCAACGGAAAAACCTTTTCCAAATTCTTGTGTCAAGCGCTTGGACAACTCACCTAAAACTTTCTTGCCATACTCAGCTCTATGTTCACCTTTCTGTTCATCTTCTACAATTACGCGCCCAATCTCATAATAAGTGTAAACCATAGCTTTATTTACGCTTCTTACTACTTCACAACGTGATTTGCGTAACAAATCAACTATTTTATCGAAAAAAGCCTTTTTGCCTTTTGAAGTTATATTGCTCTTTTTATCCACAATTAAACTTTCTCTATTTTTATTTATCCCTATTTCCCATAAGATATTTATCTTTTATATTCTTTGAGATAAAATCCGCTTCAAGCTCCAATAATCCATCAAAATACTTAACTTTCTTTGCTATTTTCTTATGGAAGTCACCTCTCCATGCGCTTTTAATAATGAAATCTGCTTTATATTTTATCAGCTTATCATGAGCTTCATCTTTAACTTTTAAAAGCTATAATAACACACATTCCATCATGCCTTGTTGTTATCTCCGTACCTGTTGGCTATCGTTGTCGTAGCTGCCGTCTGCCACCCACATAGACCGAGGCAGAGTAAGCATGAGTTTGAGCAAGACAACAGATAGTAACAGGATAACTGCATCTGTTGATTTCAATAGAAGCATTGATTTCACCACTAAGCATAATAAAATAACTATATCCTTTTTCTTTTACTAGCTCTGAGCATCTTAAAAGACAGAAATCGTAAACCTGTTCTTTAGACATTCCAGATTTTCCGGAAAAAATAACCCGAAACACATTCTCAGGATAAGGGATACATGTGAATACCCGCTTGACAATCCCTTTTGTGGGCAATATGCACGCCTTGGCTTACCTCCATATGCGACCAACGACGACGCTGCTAGTATCGCACAAGAGTATAACAAAAATTTTTTTCTCATTTCTTAAATCTTCACTCCTTGTATCAACTGTTTAAACTTCTTTTTACTAGCAAAAAGAGCAATCTTTTTTCATTTTCACCCATCTATATTACGCAATCAGACCTGCTACGGCATTTTCGTAATATGATTTTCATTCCAGCTTTATTAAATATCTAAATTTGTAACATCCAAAGCGTGGGTTTGAATAAATGCTCTTCTTGGTTCCACCTGATCACCCATCAAAGTCGTAAATATTCTATCTGTTTCTATTGCATCTTCAAGCTTTACCTGCAAAAGCCTTCTGTTTTTTACTTCCATTGTGGTTTCCCAAAGTTGTTCGGGATTCATTTCTCCGAGTCCTTTATACCTCTGTATCGTAGCACCTTTATTCCCAAGCTCTTTGATTGTCTCTACAAGCTCAGTTGTAGACCTGAGTTCATAAAAATCACCTTGCATTTTTTTTTCTGCATCTTGAAGTCTATACACCGGCTGCATGTGAGATTCTCCATAGTGTTCAAGATGCAAACCTTCTTCTTCAATTTGCTTTGCAAGTTTGTCTATACGTGGAAGTTCCCACAAATCTTTATATTCTGGCACTACATCGTCAAGTTGAAAATCCTCAGTAATCCCTGAAAGCTCTCCATGTGCAGCAATCAAATCTCTGCGTTTCAATAGCAATTGCTCTTTAAACTCTTTCCATTCTTTGTCGGAGTAAATATATTTGGTATTCCTTTCAACCATCACCCTATAAAGCGGAAGATTCCCCAATGTTTTAAAAGTAAGATAATCTTTCCACGTTACACCTTTTTTATTAATCTTCTTCATCAGTGAATCCAACTCGTTGATACTTGAAACGATTTTGCGTAAAGTTTTATCATCGATCTCTTTTATCACTTCTTTGCCGTTTTTCAATAAAGACATTGAAAGTCCGTCAATAGCTGCGGAAAACAAAAATTTATCCAACTCTTCCTCAGAATCCAAATACATTTCTTTTTTGTTTTTCTTTACTTTATAGAGTGGAGGTTGGGCTATATAAACATACCCCTTCTCTAAAAGCTGTGGCATTTGTCTATAAAAGAAAGTTAACAAAAGTGTCCTTATGTGAGCCCCATCAACATCAGCATCTGTCATAATAATAATTTTATGGTAACGCACCCTATCTATGTTAAAATCTTGCTCATTTTTGCCAATCCCGGCACCTATAGCTGTAATTAGCGTTCTTATTTCTTCATTTGCCAAAACCTTTGTTAAACGGGATTTTTCCACATTAAGAACTTTCCCTCTTAATGGAAGTATAGCTTGAAAAGATCTGTCTCTACCCTGTTTTGCAGAACCGCCTGCAGAATTTCCCTCAACGATAAATAATTCCGTTTTCTGAGGATCTCTTTCGGAACAATCAGCAAGCTTTCCAGGAAGTGCCGCAGAATCTAAAGCTCCCTTTCTTCTTGTAAGTTCCCTAGCTTTTCTTGCAGCCTCTCTAGCTTCTGCTGCGTTGATGGCTTTTTCCAAAATTTGATTTGCAATACCTGGGTTTTCTTCTAAGAATGAGGTGAGAGCATCGCCAACTACAGATTGTGTTATTCCTTCCACTTCAGAGGTCCCCAATTTTGTCTTCGTTTGCCCTTCAAACTGAGGGTTGGGAACTTTTATTGAAATAACCGCCGCAAGGCCCTCACGAACGTCTTCACCTGAAAGTTTTAAATCCTTTATCTTAGATATTTCGTTCTTTTTAATATACTCGTTTACAGAACGCGTTAACGACGAACGAAATCCTGACAAATGCGTCCCACCTTCTATAGTGTTTATATTGTTTACAAAAGTAAAAATTTGCTCATTGAAAGAGTCGTTATACTGCATTGCAATTTCCACTTCCACGCTATCTCTTTCTTTTTTAAAATAAATAGGATCTTTGTTTATGACGTTCTTGTTTGCGTTCAAGTACTGAACAAAAGTTTTTATTCCTCCATCATAATCAAAAATATGTTCTTTATCATTTCTTTCATCCGAAATTCTTATATGTGTCCCAGCGTTCAAAAACGCTAATTCTCTTAACCTGTTGGCTAAAATATCAAAAGAATACGTTGTTTCCGTAAATATTTCCACATCTGGGTGAAATGTAATTTTTGTCCCTATTTGATCCGTAGCCCCCTCTATCTCCACAGAACCCAAAGGTTTTCCTTTAGAGTAACTTTGTTTGTAAATTTTTCCATTACGATAAACTTCAACTTCAAGAGAAATGCTTAACGCATTTACACATGATACGCCCACCCCATGAAGTCCACCAGAGACCTTATATGAGTCCTTATCGAATTTTCCGCCAGCATGTAGTCTTGTGAGCACTATTTCCAAAGCCGACACGCCTTTAAATTTTGGATCTGGATGAGAGTCTACAGGTATTCCCCTCCCATCATCTAGCACCGTTATAGAATTATCTGTATGAATCGTCACGTCAATATTTTTACAATATCCTGCCAGAACTTCATCTATTGAATTATCAACAACCTCGTAAACTAAATGATGAAGCCCCTGACTTCCAGTAGACCCAATGTACATAGCAGGTCTTTTACGAACAGCCTCTAGCCCTTCAAGAATTTGAATATTAGAAGCATCATAATTATCTTTTTTTTCTCGTTTTATTTCTTCGTTCGACATTGACAACTCCTCTTTTCAAAATAGCTTAAAAAATATATCAATTCATTCTATTTTTATTTTTATATTTTTTATCTTTGACGCACCAATGTACTGATTTAATTTTCTTATTATTTCTTTTTTACGAATCACAAGTTCACACTTTACTACAGAACTTACAGTTTTTGTGAAAACGGTACCATCTTCATACCCTATTATCTCAACGCCTTCTATCCCAACTTCTCTTTCAAAAACTTTTTCTATTGTAAAAAACTCTTCTAATCCCAATCGTTTTCTTAATAAATCTATTACTTGACAAGCTTGAGTCCAACCCATGGTTAAATTCTCATCGGCATCACAACACAAAGATAACTCTTATCTTTCTCAGGAACTATCAATGTGGGATTTAAAGAATTATTGAACTCAAATAAAGCGAATGGTTCATCTATATTCTGCAAAACCTCTTTTATAAAGCTAGGATTAAAGTTAATTTCTACTGATTCATTTTTATAATCTACATCAAGTTCAACTTCTCCAGAACCGAGACCAGCTGTTGAAGCTGAAATTTTCAAAAGATCTTTTTCAAAACAAAATTTAACCGACATCGATCTGTCAGACGAGATCTTGTCGCCAGTTAAAAGAGACATTTGCTTTACTGCCACAAGCGTATCTTTTACATTTAACTTTATTTTAAATTCTGATATTTTTGGTATCACTTGCTCATAATTTGGAAAATTACCTTCTATAAGCGTTGAAAGAAACGTTATTTCGTCGATTTGTACGGCTATTTGATTATCCGTAATACCTATTTTTACAATTTCATCCTTCACATCTGTAGATAAAAGTCTTAATATGTCAAGTATAGCTTTTGTTGGGACTATAGCTTTTCCTTGTATTGGTATTTTTATTGCATTCACACTAACATACGTGAGCCTTCTCCCATCTGTAGCTACCACTGTAAATTTACCATTATCCACAACAAAACATGCACCATTTAATATATATCTCTGAGAATCTCTAGATGCTGCAAAAATAGTCTTCCTAAGCATTGCAGTAAAAAGACCTTTTTCAACAGTAAAATTGTTCTCTTTTGAAAATTCAGGTACGACAGGATATTCGATCTTTGAAATTCCCATAAGATTAAATTTCGATTTTCCAGATTTTATGCTTATCTGATTTGTTTCATCTGCTTTAATCTCTATTTCACTTTCATCAGACAATTCCTTGATGATATCTGCAAATCTTTTAGCAGGTATCGTAATACTTCCATCTTCTAGGATTTCACACCTTATATGGCACTGTGCTGCTATTTCCAGATCCGTAGAAGAAAGTTTTACTTTACCTTCATTTGTTTCAAATAAAAAATTTGACAGCACTGGAAGCGTGCTTTTGGATGATACTACAGGGCATATGATTTGTAACCCTTTCAGTAATTCCTCTTTTCCACAAATTACTTTCATTTAGTTCCTCCAGTTTCGCTAAACAAAAAGCTATATAATTGTAACGCACTGTATATTGTTGATAAGTCTTAACTGATAAAAGACAGTATATTTATCAGACAAAAATTCTAAAAAGGTGACAACTATAAATATGTTGATAAGACAATGAGGTTATTAACAATATCTTCAAACCGGTGCATTATACAATTTTTTCAGATATTATACACATGCGCACAAGCCCCGTAACATGCTGGATTTTTGTTAATATGATGCCCGTTTATGCGGTTCTAGATTATAGGTTTTTAGTTAACAAGAAAACAATTATGGTAGGGTTTTTTCAACTTTTACATGAAACAAATCCCTCCAAAGACTTTAGTTGGTTTTAGTTCTTTTAAATCATGCTATTATTGATTGTTGTTTCGTTGTGTGTTTGTTGTTTTTTTGCGTTCGTGTTCCCACTCTTTTTCAGAAAAAGTATATATTTTGGAAACGGCACAACATTCCTTATCTTTCCAATCCACACATAGGCTGCTAAATATTTGTGGAATTTTATTTTTTCAAATTTTGATAGGTTTTCATTATAAAACCACACCGAACCGATAATATTTTTATATCTTGCCTCATCACCACTATTTATTGTCAACATGGTTCCATATTTTATCAATTGTCGTATTAATATTTCTTCAGCTTCACGGGGTTTTGGAATAGTGTTCATAATTATATGTAAAACGTCAAGCATTCCTTGAGGTTTCCCTTGGTACACTATGCGGTAGTCTTTTTGTTCGATAAAATCTCCAAAACAAAAAGTACCACACAAAAAAAATGTTAGAGCAAATATCACGACAAATTGTTTTTTCATTACAAGATTATAATTAATTATCATGTTGAAAGCATATATCATACACGGCAAGTCAAGAAGTTGAGGGTTTTGAAAGAGCCGAAATTTGTCATTTTTTTAGCTTGTTCTAAAATTTTTTGATTCTAGTCTGTACTATTTGTACGCTATCATTTTAAATCACTTTCTATTGTACCAAAAAAGGTTATATTTATTTTGATCTTAATGATTGCTTTTGTTATTTCATAACATTTTTGTTACAATACCGTCCGTCTAGCTTATGGTTTTAGATTAATACATACGCTTGTTAGGGATTTTGGGTATATTGATGAAGAATTTTTCAGCTGTAATACTTGCGGCTGGTTCAGGGACGAGAATGAGGTCCTCTTTACCAAAAGTTATGCATAGGCTGGCAGGAAAGCCGTTGATAAAATGGGTGATTGAGGCTGTTTCTGCTGTAAAGCCCGATGATATAATTGTTGTTCTTGGACACGGGTCTGAAGTAGTTGAAAAATATTTGTATGATAGTGGCGTGAAGTTTGTTTACCAAAGAGAGCAGCTGGGCACAGCGCATGCAGTGATGGAGGCTGGAAAAAAATTAGAGAACTACGGTGGCGATATTTTAGTTTTAAATGGAGATGCTCCTTTTGTAAAACCTTCTACATTATCAGCCTTAGTTAAGAAAAATAGTCAGACCAATTCTTCTGTTACGGTTTTATCAGCTGAATTTGAAAATTCTTTCGGCTATGGAAGAATTATAAGAAAAAATGGTTTTTTGGAAAAGATAGTTGAAGAAAGGGATGCAAGTTCAACTGAAAGAAGTATAAAGGAAGTGAATTCTGGTGTATATTGTTTTGATAGAAATTTGTGGAGAATTCTTCCAAAAATCAAATCAAATAATGCAAAAAAAGAGTATTATATAACTGATGCTGTCGGTACACTTAGGAAGTTTGGTAAAAAAATTTCTCTGCATACGGTAAAAGATGGATATGAAATTAGGGGAATAAACGACAGATCGGAACTTGCTGAAGCAGAAGTTATGTTAAAAAACAAGAAAATAGAAGGACTTTTGTGTAATGGTGTCAGTATCTTGGATATAGGGAATGTATACATATCTTATGATGCAAAAATTGGAAGAGACACTATCGTTTATCCGGGTGTTTTTATAGATGCGGGTGTTTCTATAGGCAAAAATTGCATAATAAAGGGAACAAGTTATATAGCAAATTCTAAAATTGGTGAGGGGAGTGTAGTATCGTACTCATACATAGATGGGGCTGTTGTAAACAAGAAAGTTAGGATTGGTCCATTTTCTCATATAAGGCATGGATCTGTTTTGAAAGATGGTGTTAAAATAGGTAATTTTTCAGAAACGAAAAAAGCTGTGATAGCGAAAAATTCAAAAATTAATCACCTTTCTTACATAGGCGATGCGCGTGTTGGAGAAAGCGTGAATGTTGGAGCCGGAACAATAACTTGCAATTACGATGGGGTAAAAAAACACCAGACATTTATAGGTTCAAAATCATTTATTGGTTCCAATGTTAATTTTGTAGCTCCTGTTAAAATAGGCTGTGGTGTTTTGGTTGCTGCAGGTTCGACTGTGACACGTGATGTTCCGTCAGGGAACCTTGTGATAGCTAGGGCAAGGCAAGAATTGAAACGCATAAAAAAATAATGAATGAATTTTTCAACCGATATTGAAGAGGTGTCATGAAACTTAAGATTATTTCTGGCAATGCTAACATTACGCTTGCGAAACAAATTGCAAAAAAACTCGGAGTTGAGTTAAGTGAAACGAAAGTTGGACGCTTTAGTGATGGTGAAATACAGGTTAAGATTGTTGACAATGTAAGGGGTTCGGATTGTTATGTGATCCAGCCTATGAGCTCACCAGTAAATGAAAGTTTAATGGAACTATTAATCATTGCAGATGCACTAAAGAGAGCTTCTGCAAGGAAAATAACAGCAGTTGTCCCATATTACGGATACGCTAGGCAAGATAGGAAAGCTGAGCCTAGAGTTCCAATAACAGCAAGACTTGTTGCAAACCTTTTTGCCAGCGCTGGGATTACAAGAGTCTTAACAATGGATTTGCATGCTGGACAAATTCAGGGTTTTTTTGACATTCCTGTTGACCATCTCTATAGTACGCCTGTACTTCTAAGCTACTTTAATGAGAAAGATTTAAGCAATGTCGTAATAGTCTCTCCAGATGCGGGCGGTGTTGAAAGAGCAAGAGCTTTTGCAAAACATTTTAATGCTGATTTAGCAATTGTTGACAAAAGAAGATCTAGTCCTAATGAAGCTTCTGTTATGAATATTATTGGTGAGGTAAAAAATAAAATCTGTATAATTTTAGATGATTTAGTTGATACAGCTGGGACTTTAACAAAAGTTGCAGATGCCATAAAAGCGAAAGGAGCTGTGAAAGTTTTTGCAGCTGCAACACATGGGGTTCTTTCTGGGAACGCAAAACAGAAAATTAAAGATTCATCTATAGAGGAACTTGTAATAACAGATTCTATTCCTTCCTCAAATGATGGACCGATGGAAAAAATAGTTGTTTTAAGTATTGCTCCGATATTATCTGAAGCAATTATGAGAATTTCAAATGACGAATCGATCAGTGCCCTTTTTTTATAGAGATAAAAAACTAGATCAACGATGGAGGACCTAAATGAAAGAGGTAATTTTAGATGTTGAAGCAAGAGTATTGAGCTCAAAAGGTGGGCTCGCCGCTTTGAGAAACAGTGGAAAGATCCCGGCAGTATTTTATGGGAAAGATATTAAGCCTGAATATATATCTGTTAATTCAAAATCTTTTATTTCAATAATAGGAGAAAACGGAGCAAATGTAATCATAGATTTAAATTTTAAAGATGGAAAAAAATCAGCAATAGTAAAATCGTTGCAAAGAAATGTTTTGACGCAAAATCCTATACATATAGACTTTCAGGCAATTTCGCTTAAGGATGTTGTAGAGGTTTTAGTTCCTATACACATTGATGGTATTGCTGATGGAGTTAAGAATTTCGGTGGAGTTATGGAGTTTATACTTAGAGAAGTTAGGGTAAAATCGTTGCCTAAGAATATTCCTCAAAAAATTAGCGTTGATGTCAGCGCACTGGGCATAGGGCAAGGAATGACCATTGCTGATTTGCCAAAAATGGAAGGAGTGGAGTACGTTCAGGATCCATCAACACTGATAGTTAATGTTATAGCTGTTGTTGTTGAAGAAGAAAAACCTTCAGAGGTAGGTGGAAGTGAAGCAGCGCAACCAGAAGTAATCAGCAAAGGGAAAAAGGATAAAGAGGGTGAAGATGTTGTAGCTTCTGCGCCAGCAACATCTACAGCAAAGAAGTAAATCGATTTTGATAAAATAAAAACGCCGAGATACGAGATATTTGATGAAGTGGTCTCGAAAATCTTAAATAAAAAGTGATAATGATGGAAACAAAACACCAAAAAAAAGTTCTAAAAAAGATTCTTCCAGAACTGGGATGTGCAAAAGGTTTTGTTAACGGGCCCTGCGGTAGTTTTGTTGATGGAAAATGCGAAGTGGATCATACAAAAGATTGCGCATGGGTTTTGGTTTTTAGGAAATTAAGAGACAGCGATGATTGTGAAAAATTCGTTGATCAGTATGTGGAGCCAAAAAGATAGGAGATAGGATATTTTTAAAGATGATAATGTTTCCGGAAGTATTCGAACGAAACTTCGACATTTGGTTGAAAGAATAAGCGTTTTGTTGTAAAAGCGCAAACGTGTATTATCATCTGGAAGGGGCATAAAACGCCATATGGAACCTCCAGTTTGACTAATATGATTTAAATTTGTAGAATTCACAGCAGCGGGTCTGCGGGATGTGTGCAGTGTGTCATTACGAATATACAAAAGGGGAGATGTCATGGTGAAAAGGATGTCTGTGCTGTTTGTTGGCACGGTATTGGCGATGTGCGTGTTGTTTGGTTCTTGTAAAAAAGGTGAAAAAGTTATTGCCAGGGTTGGCTCTGTGAAAATTACGGAAAGCACTTTAAATGAAAAATTGTTGGATCTGCCTATCGAAGATCAGAAACGTGCGAGAACCCCTTCTGGGAGAAAGATATTCATAGATAAAATTGTTAAAGAGGTTAGATACATAGAGGCTGCAAAAAAGGCAGGTACCGATAAAGATCAAAGATATAAAGATATGCAAAAACAGTTCAATATTTGGGAAAGTGCTCTACTTGTGAACCTGTATGTTAGCAAAATCCGGGAGAGTATAGAACCAACTGATGCTGATATTCAAAAATATTATGATGCAAACAAAGCAAAATTTGAAAAACGCATGGCATACAATATACAGCTCATTATTGTTTCTAATTTGCAAGCTGCTCAGAACGTTCTTGCAAGATTGCAAAAAAATGAAAATTTTGCAGAAGTTGCAAAAGCAGTTTCTTTAGATAAGGAGTCCGCCGTCAAAGGAGGAAGTAAGCAGTTTGAAAGTGGAACTTATCCTGTAATTGAAAAAGAAATTGCAAATCTTAGTCCTGGACAAATATCAAAGATTTTCGAGACTTTAGATGAAAATGGAACCGTACTCTATTCCATAGCGCGTCTTGTATCGAAGGAGACGCTTCCCAAAAACGTCATTACTGAAACATCGAAAAACGAAATAAAGCGGATTTTACAGCGGGAACTTGCTGTTTCTATCGTGGAAAAAGATGTCGACAGCATTAAAACTGAGATTTTAGAAAAATAATTATCACACCTGAGTTCAAAAAAAAAAGAGGTAGTTTTATTATGATGAAAAAAAAGTTTATCCAAGTTGGAAGTTTTTTAGTCGGATTTGTAATGGTTCCGTTGCTTGCTACGGTACCGTGTGCAGGAGTTTTCAAAGAGCCAAAAGCCTTGCTAGATGTTAAAGAAGAAGCGGTTGCAGATTCAGAGAAAAAGTCTATTTTAGAATTACTAAAAGCTGGCCACGATGCAGGAGCTGTGGTTGTTGCTAAGGTAGATAATGTTCCGATTTTCGCGCAAGAGTTGCTCCCATTCGTTAATGCCATGATAAGCAGGGGTCCTACCTCGGATGAACAGGGTAGGCGAGAAATATTTTTACAATATCTCCGTCATAAAATCATTGAGTGTACGTTGGTGTGCGAGGCGAAACGGCAAGGCTATACGGCTAAACCAAAGGAGATACAGGTCAAATTTGTCGAAATTTTGAAGCAATTTGGAACTGAGTCTATGCTTGAAAAGAGGACAGGCATGACTGTTGTAAGATTTAAAGAAGAGTTGGGCAATTCAATTGTGAGGAAAAAGCTTATAGATCGGCTGGTGGATAGTAGGATGAAAAAGGTCACAGAAAGTGATACAAGAAGTTTTTATGATAGGGTAATTATAAAATTAAACGGTGGAAAAGTAGATCTTTCCTCTGATGACGCTGAAGCAGTGGATATCATTGTTGATTTATTTAAGCAAAAATTTGATGAACGGGTAAAGTTTGGACAAATTTTTGTTAGCTG
>JAITTL010000030.1 GCA_031286985.1 Endomicrobium sp. | reverse complement strand
GACTTTAAGACCAACTGCCTCCTGTTTTTGTATATACGTACACTCTCAACAAAATTCAAATCTTTTATCATGTACTTTGAGAAAATCTCATTACTTTTATCCTAAATTCAGTGAACCTCTCACAAATATCTATTATTCCTGACATATTCGTTCCATAATTCCAACAATCGTTCTGCCGAATTCAATCTCGCACTGGCCGCAAATGCACCTCTATTCCATTTTCTTTTACCTCTTATCCTCTCTTGTAACTCTTTATCTTCATCTTTCCTTTCATTTCTTTTACTATATCCCTTATTTGTTGCGTCCCTATTCCATGTCCTCCCTCTTTTGTTGTACCTACTTCTTCATTGTCACTCATAATTTTATCTATTATTTCCTTTGGCATTCCACATCCATTATCCTTTACCTTTATTTCAACCTTCTTATCATTAACTGTATAAGAAACATCTATATCACCTGCATACATCAATGTATCTTCCTTTTAACTCTATACATCACAGTAGTTACTGGCGAACCAACTTATAACAATTTTCTTTACTTTGCTTTTTATTTTCTCACTATTTATTGTATTAACTAGCTCTTCAAATTCTTCACCTGCTTGACTGAATCTTTTGTTTTTAAAACAGGTTGGTTCTAGCAAAACAAAAAAAGGAAAATCAAGGCTTTATAATTTTTTCTAAATGAGAGTTAGATTTGCCACCCTTGCAAGCAGTTTTTTCCATTGCCCAGTTTCAAATAGAACTACTAGTTTTAGATCGTTTCCAACACCGTTTTTTTCAATAATTTTACCTTTACCAAAAACAGGATGACTAACAAAGATGCCTATCTTGTAAGGGCTAGTATCTTTCGTTGAAGTATAAACTGTATTATCGTTTGATGGAACATAAAATTGGTTGTTGTTGGGATACTTTGCTTTAGACTTTTTGTAATAATTATTTTCTTGGTATGTGTTGAATCTATTGTTAAAATTTTGTTTTTTAATTAATTCTATTGGTGAGATTTCAGCTGTAAATCCGGCCTCTGTAATAAAGCGAGATGGCATGTTCCATTTAGTTTTACCGAAAACCGTTCTTTCTGTTGCCCAGCACATATACAAATGTTTTTTAGCCCTTGTCATCCCAACATACATAAGCCTTCTTTCTTCTGCCAATTCTTCAGGCTCAAAAGCAGATTCGCCTATTGGGAATAATCCTTCTTCAAGTCCACATAAAAACACATTGTTAAATTCTAAACCTTTGGCTAAATGCAAGGTCATCAAAGTAATTCTACCTTTTGATTCGTCAAGAGAATCTAAATCACTTACTAAAGCAATTTGTGTTAAGTACCCTGAAAGAGATTTATCAGGAGAACGTTTTTCAAAATCACTGATAGCAGAAATCAATTCTTGTATATTTTCTATCTTTATTTTTGCCTCAGTGGTGTTTTCGTTTTCAAGTTCTTTTAGATACCCAGAGTGCGTTATAATTTTTTGAGCTATTTCTTTAACAGAAGCAGCATTTTTTAAATTGATAAATTTTTTTATAATTTGAGCAAAGGAATTCAAGGCATTTATTGCTCCTTTTGGTAACCCTGCTTCTTGTGAAAAAGGAATAGCCTGCCAGATGGATATGCCTTTAGAAACTGCAAAATTTTCTAGCAAATCTAAAGATATTTTTCCTATACCTCTTTTTGGAACATTCACAATTCTTTTAAAGCTTACATTATCGTTCGTATTATGTATGAATTTTAAGTATGCCATAATATCTTTAATTTCTGCGCGATCATAGAACCGTAATGTCCCTATAATAACATATGGTATTCCAATTCTTCTAAATGCATCCTCAAATGTGCGCGATTGTGAATTTGTTCTATAAAAAACAGCGAAATCAGAAAAATTATACTCACAGTTAGATGTTTTAAGAGAAATTAAGTCAACAACTCTAATTGCTTCATCATTTTCGTTTGCAGCGCTTATGATGGATACAGACCCATCATCAGGGTTCTGTGTCCATAATTGCTTGCTTATTCTGTTGTCGTTATGTTTTACAACATTATTGGCTGTTTTTAGTATTTTTGGAGTAGATCTATAATTTTGTTCTAATTTCACTGATTTCGCATTAGGATAATCTTTTTCAAAGTCCAATATGTTGTTTATATCAGCCCCTCGCCAAGAGTACACCGATTGGTCATCATCACCACAGACGCAAATATTAAAATGTTTTTGAACAAGCAGCTTCACAAGGGTATATTGAGCACAATTTGTATCTTGGTATTCATCAACCATAATGTATTTATATTTTCTTTGATAATGTTCTAGCAATGATGGGTAATGTTGTAAAGCTAAAACCGTTCGCATTATAAGATCGCCAAAATCCAAAGCTCCAGTTTTCTCCAATTTTTTTTGATAAAGCTGATATATAGTTGCTGTTGTGGTCCCCACAAGATCTCCAGCATTGATAGCCTCATTAGCCATGTCTGATGGAGACTGTAGATTATCTTTTGCGCGGCTTATTTTATCAACTATGTTTGAAATTTTAAATTTTTTTTCATCAATGTTAAGTTCTTTAAAACAATCTTTAATTACGTTTTTTTGATCGGAAAAATCATATATTAAAAAATCATGATTTAGATCAATTTTTGAAGTTTCCAATCGTAAAAAATATGCACAAAACGAGTGAAATGTCGATATCCACACATTTGCACCTGTTTGAGGAACAAGAGCATTTACCCTTTGCTTCATTTCCATGGCAGCTTTATTTGTGAAAGTAACAGCTAAAATGGACCAAGGTGCGATACCCAAAGAAAGCAAATATGCAATTCTATGCGTTATTACTCTAGTTTTTCCTGTTCCTGCTCCTGCAAAAATTATCAAAGGGCCTTCGGTACAAAGAACAGCTTCCAACTGAGAAGAATTTAGATTTTTAGTTAACGGATTTTCCATTTGCCGATTATACCACATCTTGAGAAAATTTTGATATAATCCCAAGACGACACCAAAAACCATAAGGGGTGATATGATGGATATTTTACTTGAAAGAAAAAGTGTTCGAAAATATACTAATGAAGATATTAAACAATGTGATTTAGAATATATTTTACGTGCCGCCATGTCTGCACCTACCGCAAAAAATACAAGATGTTACTCATTTTTGGTAATTAAAGATAAAGAAACACACAAAAAAATTGCAGCAGCACATCAATTCTCGCAAATGATTTTACAGGCACCGCTTGCAATTTTAGTTGTTGGCGATCAAGAGAAAGCCTATAAGAACTACTTGCCTCAGGACTGTGCAGCAGCAACGCAAAATATCCTCATTGCAGCCACTTCAAGAGGGTACGGATCAGTCTGGTGCGGTGTTTATTCAGACGAGGAAAGGTCAAAAGCAATAGAAAAACTTTTTGACCTGCCAAAAAATATAAAAGCTTTTTCCATTGTTGTTATTGGAAAATCAGCTGATAATTCTCATCCAAAGAATGGTTGGGACCCTGAAAAGATTAAGTATGAGGTTTGGAAATGATAAAACAGAGCATAACTGTAGGTTTAAATAATGTAATTGGAAAATATTTAAGGAGCAAAGACATATCGGACAGTTTAAAATTCAGCGTAGAAGTTCCTCCAAAAGAGATCGATGCAGATTTTGCGACTAATGCTGCAATGTTTGTGGCAAAAAAATTAAAAATGAATCCTATAATTGTCGCTGAAGAAATTGTAAATACAATAATAAAAGAATTACCAGAATTTATAGAAAAAGCTGAAGTGGCTGCTTACGGTTTTATTAATTTACGTATTAAGAATAAAGTTCTTTACAAAGAACTTTGTGCGATTATTACAGAAAAAGATAAATATGGTAGCTTGCCTAAAAATAATAAAGAAAAAATTGTGGTCGAATTTGTTTCTGCAAATCCAACAGGGCCTTTGCATGTGGGACACGGTAGAGGAGCAGCAATAGGAGATTCTCTGTCAAGAATATTAAAGCATTTAGGATATAATGTGACAAAAGAATATTATCTAAATGATGTTGGCAATCAAATGCTCATTTTAGCTAAATCCACGGAACTTCGCTACAGACAACTTAAAGGTGAACAAATTGATTTTCCTAAAAATTACTATTGTGGTGATTACATAACTGATATTGCAAAACGTTTGATTTCCCAAAAGCAAAACATAGATCATATAGATTTTAAGTACGAAACTGTGAAAGATATTTTAAAAACAATAGAAGTAGATTTAAAAAATTTTGCCGTGGAATTTGACAACTGGTTTTCGGAAAGCAAAATAGCCGTTGACAAGGATCAAGATGGACAAACTGACGTCGATAAGGCGTGCGCGTATCTTCTTTCAAAAAGTGATGCCTATATGAAAGATAACGCATTATGGTTTGCTTCAACAAAATTTGGAGATGATAAAGATAGAGTTTTAAGAAGGAGTGATGGAAGATATACGTATCTTGCTTCAGATGTAGCATACCATAAGAATAAATTTGAGAGATGTTTTACGAAATTGATAAATCTTTGGGGTACTGATCATCACGGATATGTTGCCAGAATAAGAGCATGCGTTCAAGCATTGGGTTTCAACAAAGAAGTACTGAACGTGATTCTCTACCAGCTTGTTTCTCTTGTGCGAAATGGACAACCTGTAGCAATGTCAACGCGTACAGGGGAATTTGTAACTTTAAAAGAGGTTATAGATGAAGTCGGAAAAGATGCATGTAGATTTTTCTTTTTACTGCGTGCTCCAGATTCGCAATTTGAATTTGATTTAGAACTTGCAAAAAAACAGTCCAGCGCAAATCCTGTGTTTTACGTTCAATATGTTAATGCTCGATGCAGTTCTATCATTAGAGAAAGCAAAAACAGAAATGACATCATTTCAGACATTGAGAAAATAAATTTCAATTTACTTAGCACCAAAGAAGAGAGAGATCTAATAAAACAGCTTTCTGCATTTTGCGATACTCTTGCTTTATCTGAAAAAACAATGGGTGGACATCACTTTACAGCCTACTTGATAAGGCTTGCAGATTTATATCACAATTTTTATGAAAAATGCCGTGTTTTATCAGATGATGCAAACCTTACCTCCGCTAGGCTTAAACTCATTGAAGGCGTCATGATAACAGTTCAAAACGGACTACATCTTTTGGGGATTTCAGCACCTGAGAAAATGTGATTGGAATAAATTTTTTTAAAAAATACAACTAAACTGTTTTTTATTTTCTTGGGTGGTTTTTTTGGTAAACTTTTTTTAAGCTCTCTATTGTAACATGCGTATACATTTGCGTTGTAGAAAGATTTTTGTGCCCTAACATCTCCTGCACACTTCTTAAATCGCAACCTCTGTCAAGAATATGCGTTGCAAATGTATGCCTTATGGTATGAGGACTTACTCTTTTTGTAAAACCTACTTTTACAAACCATCTATGTAAAATTCTTCTAGCTGTTCTTTGTTCCATTCTTTTTGCTCGATCGCTTAAAATCACAGGAGATTTTGCATCGCATGGAAGACCAAGTACACGCCGCTCGTTTAGATATTCCCTTATAACATTAAGGCATTGGTCACCTATTGGTGCAATTCGTTCTTTATTTCCTTTACCAACTACGGCAACTGTATTAGAAATAAAATCTATATTTTTCAAATCTAAGCTCATTAACTCTTCAATTCGTAATCCACATGAATAAAGAAGCTCGATCATTGATTTGTCTCTTAATTTTATACCAGGCAAATCAAATAATGTTTGCATTTCGTTTTCAGTCAAAAAAGATGGAATTGTTTTAGCTTTTTTTGGACTGAACATACTTTCTAAAGGATTTCTTTCAACAACATTATTGATTACCAAAAATTTATAAAAAGTGCGAAGGGATGCAAACTTTCTTGCTATAGTCGCCTTACTTAATTTCTCTTTGCCTAGTTTTTCAAAAAATTCTCTAATGATATATTTGTTGGTGCTAACCAAGCTTGTTTGTTTGTTTTGCAAAAAATCCAAGAAAACAAACAAATCTCTTAAATAAGCTCTTATAGTATGCGAAGAAAAATTTCTTTCAGCTTTAAGATACTTTTCAAAAGAATTTATTTGCATTCCGGTTTCTTCTATTAAATTTTTAATTCTATATCCTTTTTCAGCTATATTTATGATTCTTTGATCCATTGTAAATTTCTACATTTAGGAAATGCCGAACACGTAAAAAAAGATCTTTTTTTACCAACTCTTTTAAGCATTTCCGAACCACATTTTTCACATTTCATATCTGTACGTTCAGGTTCTGGTTTGATAACTTTATTACCGTCTTTATCAATATTGTACGTTGTTTTACATATTGGATAATTCTTGCATGATAGATATTGTTTACCCCTAAACCCTATTTTTTTAATCAAAGGACTACCACATTTATCGCACTTTATGTCAGTTTCTTGTGGCCCTTCTACAACTTTTCCATCCTTATCCAACGACATTGTTGTTTTACATTCAGGATACCCAGAACAGCCCAAAAATTGTCCACCCCTTGAATCCCTTATAATCATAACTTTTCCACAATTAGGACATTTTTCTGAAGTTTCTTGCATCTGAATTTTTTGCCTTTGCAGATTTTTCTCTGCTTTGTTTAAATTTTCTTCAAATGGTTTATAAAAATCTTTTAAAATGTTTTGCCACACAGCTTTATCTTCTGCAATTTCATCTAATTTTTCTTCAACATCAGCTGTAAATTTAATATTTATTATGTTTCCAAAGTGATTTTTCAAAACGTTGTTTACTACAACCCCAAGATTTGTGGGAATAAATTTTTTCCCATCAAGACGCACGTATAATCTATCTAAAACAGTTTTAATTGTAGGCGCATAAGTTGATGGTCTTCCTATACCATGTTCTTCAAGAGCTTTAATCAAACTTGCTTCATTGTAGCGTGCAGGAGGTTCAGTAAAATGCTGTTGATGGATAATTTGCATTAAATTCAATATTTCACCGTTTTTAAGTGGAGGAAGTTTTATTTCTTTTTCATCATCATCTGTATTGTAAATTTTTAAGAATCCGTCAAAAATCAAAGTACTTCCAGTTATTTTAAATAAATAATTTTTTGCCGAAATTTCAGCCGTAGTAGTATTATATACAACATCTGCCATTTGACTTGCTAAAAATCTTTTCCATATCAAATCATAAAGCTTAAACTCATCAGGAGATAAATACTGTTTCATTTGCGACAGTACTCTTTTAGGAGAAGTAGGTCTTATGGCTTCATGTGCCTCCTGTGCTCCTTTGGATTTTGTTTTATAAATTCTTGGATGTTTTGGAAGGAATTTTTCTCCATATGAAGATTCAATAAATTTTAATGTCTCATTTTGGGCACTTTTTGCAACGTTTAAAGAATCGGTTCGCATATAAGTTATAAGACCTACAGCAGCACCCTTTCCCATATGCACACCTTCATATAACTTTTGCGCTACAGACATTGTTTTTGAGGGTGAAAATCCTAATCTTCTTGAAGCATCTTGCTGCATTGTTGAAGTAGTATAAGGAGCATAAGGAGAACGTTTACGTTCTTTTGAATAAACCGATTGGACAACATATTTTGCGTCCATAAGATCTTTTAGTATTGCATCAGCTTGCTCTTTGTTTTGAATTGCGAGTTTATCTAGCTTAACATCATTTTTTGAAAAAAGCTGCGTTTTAAAAGGCATTGAGGAGGGTTCAAGTTTTGATAATTCTGCCTCTATACTCCAGTACTCTACCGGTACAAAACTTTTAATTTCTTCTTCTCTATTACATACGATCATTACAGCCACAGATTGCACCCTTCCCGCAGATAGCCCTATTTTTATTTTTTTCCATAACAGAGGAGAAAGTTTATATCCAACTAGCCTATCTAAAAGCCTGCGCGCCTGTTGGCTATTTACAAGTCCCATATCTAATTCTCTTGGATGTTTTACAGATTCAAGGATTGCTTCAGATGTGATCTCATGAAATGTTATTCTTGAGGTTTTTGCATCCGGGATATCGAGAGCTTCTTTTAAGTGCCATGCAATAGCTTCTCCTTCGCGATCGAAGTCTGTAGCAAGATAAACTTTATCTGCACTTGCGGTTGTTTTTTTTAATTCTGCTATAAGTTTTTTAGCTTTTGGCACGTTTACATATGTAGGTTCAAAATTATTATCAATATCAATTCCAAGCTTACTTTTAGGTAAATCCCTTATGTGCCCATAAGAACTTTTTACGGTAAAATCTTTACCTAAAATCTTTGATATAGTTTTTTCTTTTGCCGGAGACTCCACTATTACTAAATATCTTGGCATTATCTTACTCCTTTTCATCAAACAAACACTAATATACCCTTACATATACTTGTCCTGGAGTTGTTTTTATAAATCCATCTACTTCAAGCCTTAAAAGTGTTTGCGCTATTTTTGAAATATTGATATTTAATTTCTGAGCAATTAAATCAGGTGGTAGCCCAGCACTATCACTTTCTATTAAATTAAGAACGGCAAGCCCAAGTTTATCAATATTTGAAGGACCATTGATTGTATTAATTTTATCTTTAGGAATCCATTTAAAATTATCTGCCATATCCGGTGGGCTCAGAGCAATAAAAGCTCCGTCTTGTATGAGTTTATTCGTTCCTTTTGACACATTTGAATATATACTACCAGGAACTGCAAAAACATCTTTTCCGTATTCGGCACAAAACCTTGCTGTTATAAAAGCTCCACTTCCAAGTGCAGCTTCTGTAACCAACGTAGCCATCGAAAATCCCGCGATTATTCTATTCCTCCTTGGAAAAGAAGATCTATCTGGGGGCTGTTTAAGAGGGAATTCACTTATGATAGCACCGTTTTGTGAAATTATTTCTTGTAATTTGGCGTTTTCCTGAGGATAGTTTACAAGAAGTCCATTACCTAAAACTGCAACTGTTCTGGATTTGTGTTTTAAAGCTGTAACGTGTGCCAAAGTATCAACTCCTCTTGCCAAACCTGAAACTATTGTCACACCTTTTTTTGCAAAATATGACGCAAATTCAGACGTTACTGTTTTTCCATAGTTACTTATTTTTCTTGACCCTACTATTGATATCGAATTAAAATCTTTTTCTAATATATTGCCCTTTATATAAAGAACAAGTGGTTTGTCAGTAAAATCCCTTAATGTTACAGGATAAGCATCGTCAGTATAAAGAACAATTGTTATGCCATTTTTTATCGCTGTCTCAAGTTCTTTTTCAGCTTTATCTACATTTAAAGAACTCAAAATTGTTTCTGCAAGCGCAGGGCTTATCCCTTCAATCGACATAAGGTCTTTCTTATGTGCCTTAAGAACCAATTCAGCACTACCAAATCTTTCAAGCAATCTAAAAAACTTCAAAGCACCTATATCTGCAGCTGAAATGAGTTTGAATAGAGATAAATTTTTTTCATCCATGGAAGGCCATTGCAAATAAATTATTAAAAATTTTTCAAAAAAAACTTAAAATATTACATGAATTTTAGTAAACAACCGGCATTGCTCTTTTTTTAGGGGATTATGAGAATGTTGTATAAAATATTCTCAAAGTGAAGACAAGATCTTATATGCGAAAAGAGCAACCAACAACGTGACGATTTTTACAACTAGAAAACGTTATTAAAAATCTGTTTTTAGCGTTTAAGATTAATCAAAACATTAAACAAAAAAATGAACATTGAAAATGCATAATCGAGACGAAAAACACACCATATATTCCTTAAAACCTATAACTTATTCCTGAGTTACCGTTTAAATTTCTAAATTTTTTTGCTACTGAGTACCCAATATTTACATACAATTCTACGTTCTCAATTATATCACAACTCCATCCTATTCGCACTGACCCTATATTTTTGCCTGAATCTATACCTTCTATGTACTTATTCGTTCCTCTTTTTAAAATTAACTTTATTTTAGGAGTTTCACAGCTCAATAATCGTTCATATGCAACTCCAATTCTAAAATCATTCTTATTTAACTTTACGTTGAACTCCATCCCAACCTTTGCCAACAACTCACCATATCTTCCACTTTTAATTGCCCATTCTTTCACGTCATAATATTTTTTTTCTGATAAATCCAATCCCAAATACGGATTTAGCTTCATAACCTCACTTATTTTTATCTTCCACATTCCCTCAATATCAAATCCAAACCCATATCCTTGAAAATCTTCTTCGTTCTTAAACCTTTTTTTCTCATTTTCCAATTTTATACTATAACCATCAAAACATCCTCTTATTATTCCTTTTATTTCCCATTTCTCCTCTATATATCCTCCACAAAGCCCAATTATTACACTTGTTATATTTCCACTATTACCATTCTGAACTGCGATGCGTCTACTGCCCTTCAAATACCCACCTAACACAACGTTATCACTCACGTATCCTCTTATACCTATCATACACCCATGTTCCCTATCTATATATTTTCCAGATGAACATTGCCCGCCATCATATTCTGAGTAATTTGATACATACTGTCCCCATAAACCGCTATTTAACAATTCATCTTCTCTCTTTGTCAGCTTACTATACACATCCCTATTATCATTTGAGTTTCTTCTAGCTCCACTCATTATCATATTCGCTATAAAACTCAAATTTTCTGCTTTCGGGAAACGATTTAAAAATTGTTTAGCGTCATCTATCTTCGCTACTATTTTTGAGAGTTCTTCTAATTTTTCCATCATATCCACATCTTTTTTTTCTAATACTGATTCTATAGAACCGAATTTTTCTTTCAAATTTTTTTTCAACTCGTCATCGTCAATATCGAACATTGCTATGGTTTGCTCCACTTTTTCTATAACTTCTTCGTTGCTCAACTTCAAGTTCGGACGCTCTTTTGCAGCATCCATTCTTTTATATTTTTCATTTGCAACATCGTTGAAAAATTGAGTCTCTTTCATTTTTTTTATTAAGTCATCACATTCACTTCCTAATTTAACATATACCCTTCGATTCGCATTTATTAAATCTTTTATCTTCTCATTTGGGCCTCTTTTAAATTTTTCTAATTCTTTTTTCAAATCTGAAATTTCGGATTGTGCTGCCAAATAGCATACAGCCCCTAGCATGTCCTTTACCATTTCTTTCTTTCTTTTTCTCTCTCCTGCATCTGATTTTGCTGTTCCTGGAGATTCTGTTTGTTCCGATACCAATACTGCTTCTTTATTTTTCAGATTTTTACAAAGATCTTCAAGATCTTTGCGGATAGCAACCATACCCTCTCTATCCTCTGTTGTTCTTAAATTTTCCACCCAACCTTGGATTTGAACATGCCCCCTCTCTATTAATGCTTTTTCAGCGGCAATTGTATTTGCTGCAAGTCGACTCGCCTCATCTGCTGCAACTCGCGCTTCCCTTTTTATTGCCTCAACTTGCTCTCTTGCTTTAACTGGATTTTCTGAAATTTCGCCAACAGCAACTACTTCAACCAAGACCATCAACATCATAATCACAGCAACAATTACACATTTTTTTATGTTAGTTAAATACACTCCCGCACCACCACATTCTTTTGCTAAACGCATAAATATTCCTTTTTCCATTTCATGCACCGATTGTGTGTTTTTTGTTAATCAATAGAATCATATTTTGTCTGGGAGAGCCGCAAGTCCAGGAAGTTCTTTCCCTTCAAGGAATTCCAAAGATGCACCACCACCTGTAGAAATATGGCTTATTTTATCATCAACACCTGCTTTCGTTACAGCTGAAACAGAATCTCCACCACCTATTACAGATATGGCCCCATCATCAGTAGCTTCTGCTACAAGTCTTGCGATCTGAACAGTTCCTTTTGAAAACTCGTCTATCTCAAAAACTCCCAAAGGACCATTCCAAATTATAGTCTTTGATGATTTAATTACCTTGGAAAATTTTTCTATTGAACGTTGCCCTATATCAACACCTGTAAATCCCTCTGGAATCGCTTCATCAATAGTGGTATCTATTTGTGCATCAGAAGGAACATTCTTGTTTACAAAATCTATCTTGTCTGTAACCACATGGTCTTGCGGAAGCAGAAAATCAATTTTCATTTCTTTAGCTTTTTTGAAAAGTTCTGCAGCCAAATCAAGCTTACTATCCTCAATCAAGGAAGTACCTATACTTAACCCAAACGATTTTAGAAAAGTATACGCCATTGCTCCACCTATTATAATCGTATCGACCTTTCCCAAGAGATTTTCTATAACATTTATTTTATCTGAAACCTTTGCCCCACCTATAATCGCCAAAAAAGGTCTCATAGGTTTTTCAATAGCTTTTCCTAAAAACTTTAGTTCTTTTTCGCAAAGAAATCCCACAGCAGCATCTTTAACAAACTTAACAATACCTGTGGTCGAAGCATGTGCTCTATGAACCACACCAAATGCATCTTGAACGAAAATTTCACCCATTGAAGCAAGTTCTTTCGCGAACATATCCTTTGCGGCATTATCTCTCTCGCCTGCAAAATTCTTTCCCTCTTCTTCCGGATGAAACCTGAGATTTTCCAGCAAAAGTATCTCTCCTGGCTTTAGATTTTTTGCCATTTTTTTTGATTCGCTACTTACACAATCACCACCGATAAATTTTATGCGTTTACCAAAAAATTCACTTAAACGCGCAAAAACCGGCTTTAAACTCATTTCAGGGACAACTTTTCCTTTTGGTCTTCCTAAATGCGACATAAGAATTATCGCAGCTTTTTTCTTAAAAAGATACTCTATTGTTGGAAATGTTGCTTCTATTCTTTTGTCATCTGTTATTTCAAGATCTTCATCGAGAGGAACATTATAGTCGACACGCAGCAAGACTTTTTTCCCATTTACGTCAATATCTTCAAGAGTTTTTTTCATCCAACACCTCTTAAAACTGACGAGCAGCGTACATAAGCAACCTATCAGTTATTTTTGATTCAATTTTATCATTCTTCCTTCTGCATCAATTTTTGTTATATTTTCAACCGTTCACCTTTTTCATATACATAATCAAATCTAAAAGTTTATTGGAATATCCCCACTCATTATCGTACCATGAAACAACTTTAACGAACTTATCTGTCAAAGGAATTCCTGCTTTTGCATCAAATATTGAAGTGCGTGCATCTCCGATAAAATCCGACGATACAACATCTTCTTCAGTATAACCCAAAATGCCCTTTAGCTCACTTTCAGAGGCTAATTTCATGGCAATTTTTATTCCATCGTAAGTGGCTGGTTTGGCCAAATTGACAGTCAGATCAACAACAGAAACATCAAGCGTTGGCACACGAAGAGACATCCCTGTCAATTTACCATTTAATTGCGGAATTACCTTTCCTACAGCTTTAGCTGCTCCTGTGGAGGAAGGTATAATATTTCCCAAGGATGCTCTTCCGCCTCTCCAATCTTTAACAGATGGACTATCAACGGTCTTTTGTGTAGCTGTTGTGGAGTGAACTGTGGTCATTAAACCATCAACTATGCCAAACTTATCGTTTAAAACCTTGGCTATTGGAGCCAAACAGTTTGTCGTACAAGAAGCGTTAGACACTATCCTTGTTCCTTTTTTATAAGCATCCAAATTTACCCCACAAACAAACATAGGCGTATCATCCTTCGATGGAGCAGAAAGAACAACATATTTTGCACCCGCATCAATATGAGCTTGAGCTTTTTCTTTAGAAAGAAATAACCCTGTCGATTCTACAACATATTCGACTTCTACTTCATTCCACTTTAAATCTGCTGGATTTTTTTCCGCAGTCACACGTATGGTATTTCCATTGACAACCAAGTTCCCATTTTTTACCTCTATGGTTCCTTTGAAAAGTCCATGCACCGTGTCATATTTCAACATATACGCCATATATTCAACACTAATCAAATCATTAATAGCGACCACACGAACATCTTTTATATTCTCAGCAGCACGAAACACTAATCGTCCGATGCGTCCAAATCCATTAATACCAACTTTAATCGCCATAGTGTTCCTCCTTATAAATCTCGATTTTAAAACTAAAAACACTAAAAAACCTATCTTTGAAAGATATTATAAAATCACTATCCAATTGTACCCATTGTCCAGCAAATGATCTTCACAGTCAAAGATAAGAAATCACTCACCATATATGTTGGTAACTCAAAACACAATCATCTAAAAATCTTCTTAAAAAAATTATCACTTTGATACTGAATATTTTTGGGAATTTCACCCATAGTCTTTGCATATTCAAAAAGAGCGCGCTTTTGCGTATCACTCATAGATTTGGGTACCAACACGTTTATTTTAACATAAAGATCCCCTCTGCTTTTTCTACCAAGTACAGGGAACCCTTGCTCATGTATCCTCAAAGTTGTTCCAGGCTGTGTTCCAGACGGAATTTTTATTTTAACATTCCCATCCACAACAGGAACCTCATATTCCATTCCCATTGCAGCCTGTGAAAAAGAAACAACTATTTCAGTATACAAATCACTACCATTTCTTTTGAAAGCAGCATCCTGTTTTATGTGTATTATTACATACAGATCCCCTGCCGGGGCACCAACAGCACCAGCATCTCCTGAACCTGTGACTTTTAAAGAAGTACCCTCATCAACACCTGCTGGAACTCTTACTCGAACATTTTTTCTTTTTCTTACAGTTCCTTCACCTTTACACTCCGGACACGGATTAGTTACGATAGTCCTATTTCCCCTACAGTGCGGACATTCCTGACTAAACGACAAAAATCCTTGAGAATATCTAACTTGCCCCACACCCTTACATTTAGGACACTGTTTGGGGGCTGATCCATCCTTGCTTCCTGTACTATTGCAAACCAAACAAGCTTCTCTTTTAGGTATATCAATAGAAACTTCCACACCCTTCATTGCGTCAAGATAAGAAACATCTATGTCATAACGTAAATCATTCCCACGCCTTTGCGAAGTTCTCCCTCTTGCACGCCCACTTGACGAACTACCTCCGCCAAAAATATCTCCAAAAATATCCCCGAAAATATCTCCAACATTTGAAAAATCTCCACTGCTGTACTGCGTATATCTACTCTGTCCACCGAAGGGATTTCCACCGGCCCCCATTGAATCATGACCAAAAGTGTCATACTGCTGCTTCTTTGAGGAATCAGACAACACTTCGTAAGCCTCATTTATTTCCTTAAACTTTTCTTCAGCTTCCTTATTGCCAGGATTTTTATCCGGATGATACTTTAAAGCCAATCTTCTGTAAGCTGATTTAATCTCATCTGCAGAAGCAGCTTTAACAACACCAAGTACTTCATAATAATCACGTTTCATTTTGCTCTATAATCCTCATTTCATATACACAAAAAATCAACATACTATTCAACCAAATGACAAGACTTACAGTCCTCACCAGCTGCACCACATAATTCAAACCTGTAATAGCTAATAAAATTGCATTCACCAGATAAACACACAATAACTCCACATCTTGTAGTAGTATGCCTTACAACTTTGTCAACACCATTAACTTTACTCCCACCAGGGGAATGCTCCTGAAGAACCGCATTTTCATTTTCTTTTTTACTGTTCGAACAATTCTTAAAACTGCGGACAAAAGACAATGACATCACGTTCTTTAGTATCACAGAACCACCCCCCTTCAAACCTTTTCGTACTCTAGGTCTGAAATAAAGCCTAAAATCCTTGACACAAGCTCCATACCCTACAAGAAACCACCTCCTCTCTTTTCTTCATTAAAAGTACCAAACCGCATCCCATAATTGGTGGAGATTATACAATAATTTAACAATAAATAGTTCAAATTCATTCTTGGAAATATGCATTTAATTATTTACTTTTATTATCGTTTACAACTTCCGCTTCAACAACATTTTCCTCATTATTGTCTGTCCGTTGAGGTTCTCCTTGTGCTGTTGTGGTACCACTTTGAGCCTGCGATGAAGCCTTATACACTGCTTCCGCAAGCTTATGCGAAACTGTTGTCAATGCCTCTTTTGTTGATTTAATTGCCGCAACATCACTACCTTTTAAGGCATCTTTTACCGCAGTTAACGCTTGTTCTATTGCAAGCCTGTCATCTGAAGAAACTTTGTCGCCATGCTCTTTCAAACTCTTCTCAACAGAATAAACAAGATTATCAGCTTCGTTTTTTAGTTGAACCTCTTCTTTATATTTCACATCTTCAGAAGCGTACTGCTGTGCCTCTTTTACATATTTATCTATATCTTCTTTGGAAAGTTTAGTTGAGGATGATATTTTTATAGATTGCTCCTTGCCAGTTCCTTTGTCTTTTGCAGAAACATGTAAAATACCGTTGGCATCTATATCAAAAGTGACTTCAATTTGAGGAACACCTCTTGGTGCAGACGGTATTCCATCAAGTACAAATCTACCAAGTGATAAATTATCTTTTGCCATAGATCTTTCACCCTGAAGAACATTGATCTCAACACTGGGTTGATTATCTGCAGCTGTCGAAAATATCTGAGAACGCTTTACGGGAACAGTGGTATTTCTATCTATCAGGGCAGTTCTCACACCACCCATAGTTTCAAGTCCTAATGTAAGCGGTGTAACATCCAAAAGTAGAATATCTTTAACATCTCCTGTTAACACAGCTGCCTGGACAGCTGCTCCAAAACACACGCATTCCATAGGGTCGATTCCACGTTCAACTTTTTTACCAACATGATCTTCAACGAATTTTTGAACGATTGGCATTCTTGTAGGACCACCAACCAAAATTATTTTTGTAACAATTTCAGACGTAAGTTTTGCATCATTTACTGCTTGATCTATCGATATTTTACATCTTTCAACAATAGGCCTTACAAGATTTTCAAGCGTTGCTCTTGTAAATTTCATAGTCAAATGTTTTGGCCCTGCCGCATCAGCTGTGATAAACGGAAGATTAATATCCGTTTCTAAGACATTTGAAAGTTCTATTTTTGCCTTTTCAGCAGCTTCTTTTAAGCGCTGCACTGCCATCTTATCTTTTCTTAAATCTATACCGTTTATCTTCTTAAAATCGTCAGCAATATAATCTATCAAAGCATTATCCATATCGGTTCCACCAAGCTGTGTATCACCAGAAGTAGAAAGGACCTCAAATGTACCTTCTGCTCCCATTTCCATTATTGTTACATCAAGCGTTCCACCTCCAAGATCAAAAACCAATATTTTTTGCTCCTTACCGACCTTATCTATACCATAGGCAAGTGAAGCCGCTGTTGGCTCATTTACAAGTCTTACAACTTCCAGACCAGCAATTGCACCAGCGTCCTTTGTGGCTTGCCTTTGATCATCATTAAAGTACGCAGGCACTGTAATTACAGCTTTTGTTATCGTCTCACCTAAATAATTTTCCGCATCTTTCTTAATTTTTTGAAGAATAAAACCAGAAAGTTGCTGTGGAGTAAATTCTTTTCCATTTACATTGTATTTATAATCCGTCCCCATCTTCCTCTTAAAAGCACTTATGGTTCCTTCAGGGTTTGTTACAGCCTGCCTCCTAGCGGGCTCTCCAACTAAAAGCTGACCATCTTTTGTAAACGCAACATAAGAAGGAAAAGCTTTGCCTCCCAATGTTGTCCCTTCAGCCGAAGGAATAAGAGTAGTTTTTCCACCCTCCATAACAGCTGCTGCTGAATTTGATGTTCCTAAATCTATGCCTATAATCTTTGCCATTTACTTCCTCCTATGTTAATAATTCGATATTCTTAATCTTAAGCTTTTCTATAATCAACCAGTTACACCTTTGTTGTTTTTTGCCACTTTCACTTTTGCTGGTCTTACAAGTTTTCCATTCATTTTATACCCATTTTGATAAACTTCCAAAATTGTCCCATCTTCTTCGCTGCTCTCAACGTAATCCAACGCCTCACATACACTAGGATCGAATTTTTCACATTGTACTTCATCAACCCCCTCCTCTTTCAACATTTTCACAAATTCTTTACTTATCATTTCAAGACCAACTACCAAACTTTCTACATTACTTGCCGTGGTTGCACTTTTTAAAGCCTGTTGTAAAACATCGTTAATGTATATTTGTTTGATAAGAATTTTTTCTTTTCCCCAGTCCAAATAATCATTTTTTTCCTTCTCAGAACGTCTTCTGTAATTTTCAAAATCAGCTTTAAGTCTTATAAGTTGATCGTAATAATTTTGAGCCAAATTTTTTTGCTCTTCAACTGACTGCTTTAAAATCTCAAGTTCAGATATTTTTTTATCTTTTGCCTCTTTTGTTTTATCGCAAGCACAACTTTTTGGTTCCTTTTCGCCTATAATTTCACTTTTTTTATTTTCCAAGACATCTCCCCCTATATCCATTGGCTTTAAAAAACTCATTCAATACTTTCGAAACATAGCTCACAAGTGACATCATTTTTTGATATTCCATACGTTTTGGACCTATAATCCCAAGAATACCTACAGCTCGTTCCCCGTTTTTGTAAACTGTTGTTACAATACTTAAATGTTTGAGCTTTTCTAACGCATTTTCTGAACCTATTTTCACATTTATTCCTCTATGATTAAAATCCCTATTTATTATATCCATAAATCTTTTCTTGTCTTCATTAAATTTTATCATAGATTTTACAGGCTCAAAATCATTAAAGTCTGGAATGGAAATCATATTAACATTAGATGCACCATCTATATAAATATCATCTTGTATATTGTAAAAAACGTCTCCTATCTTTTCAGCCACTTTGAAAATCTCCATCTCATTTTGTTTAAAATCTTTTATCTCAGAAACAATTATTTTATTCGCTTGTGCGACTGATGTTCCTCTTAATTTTTCATTCAAAAAACTTCTTAACCTATTGATTTGTTCCTGTCTAACAAAAGCTTCTATTTTTTTATGTTTTATCATCCCACTTTGAGTAAGTAGTATAACTAAAAGCTCTTCACGCGTAATCTGTACAAGTTCAATATTTTTTATTTCATCACATTGAGGCTTTGGAGCCATAACAAACCCCATATACTGAGAAAGACCTGACAAAATACGCGAAGTTTCAGAAAGCAGTGTTTCTATTTCACTATGTTTTTGCTCATACTCTTTCCTTATTCTATTTTCCTCTTCCACAGCAAAATTTTGCAATTTTACAAGTTTATCAACATAAGATCTATAACCTTTATCTGTAGGAACTCTTCCTGCAGAAGTATGTGGATGGGTAAGATATCCTTCTCTTTCAAGATCTGCCATCAAATTTCTAACTGTTGCCGCAGAAAGAGAAATATTGTACTGCCCTATCAAAACATCTGAACCAACAGGCTTTCCTGTCTTAATATAATGATGTATAACAGCACTTAATATTTTAGCTTTTCTTTCTTTTAAAACATCCAGCACCACACGTCGCATTTTGTCCTCTTAAAGTTAACAATCAACAAATATTAGCGCTCTTAGTCATGGAGCGCTAGCATTTTAGCACTAAACATTAATTTATGTCAATGGTAGATCTTTTGCATACGCACCACTTCAAGTAAATTAGCATCTATCTCCATAGGCTTTTCGTTATATTTTCCCTGAATTTGGACAACATGCTCAAAATTTTTTCTAATCACAGCGTTAACCGCATCTAAATTAATGATCATTTGCTTTTAGTGATATCAATTTTTTTCTTAACAAATCTAAAACTGTATTTGCAGATCTTTCTCTGATATCATTTCTTTCACCGGTAAAATTAAATTTAAAACTTTTTGTTTTAGTTTGATCGGAAAATCCAACATACACAAGCCCTACCGGTTTTTCTTTTGTTCCACCATCAGGCCCCGCTATTCCAGTTACTGAAAAAGCGTAATCACTGCCTGAAAGTTTTAAAACTCCTTTGGCCATTTCTTCAGCAGTCTCCGGACTCACGGCCCCAAACTTCATCAAAGTTTCCTTTTTTACTTCAAGAAATTTAATTTTTGACTCATTTGAATACGCAACAATAGAATTTTTAAAGTATAACGAACTTCCTTGAATATCCGTTACCATCGCCGCTATTTTTCCACCTGTACACGATTCTGCCAAGGAAATTGTTTTTCTATTTTCAAGCAAAAGACGACCCACAACAGAAGCAAGGGTATCATTATTGGCTCCAAAAATATAATCTTTCAAAATATCATCAAACCTAGACCTCAGACTTTTTATCGTTTCACTAACAAGATTTTCATTTGTCCCAGATACTGAAAATTTTAAATCTACAATCGATGCGTTTGCAATAATGCCAAATTCTACAGATTTACAAACACCAAACTTGGCTTCTTCTAAAACGGGTCTTATCATTTCTGCAACAGCAGATTCGGAGATACCAAAAATATGTAAAACTTCATTTTTTCTTATACCAACAACTTTTTTTATACCAACAACACAATTTTTAAAAAATGGTACAACTTCAGATTCAAATATTGAACTCATTTCCTTTGGAGGGCCTGGCAGCAAGAATAAAGTTTTCTTATGTTTTGTTTTGCCATCTTTAAACTCAAAACGTAACATTTGGCCAGGAGCTGTTCCTAAACGATTTTCCAAAACTTTGGCCCCATCAATAATGTTTGCTTGCTTTGCATTGATTTTAGGAATTAAATCAACTTTACGACTTAAGAAATAATCTTTTATAGATTTTAAAACTTTTTTATTTGTATATAGTTTTAGTCTTAAACATTTTGCAGCAATTTCGACTGTTATATCATCAAACGTGGGGCCAAGTCCACCCGTAACAATAATAGCCTCGCTTCTTTTAAAAGCTCTTTTAAACGCACATAATAAATCATGTTCCCTATCCCAAACATCGGTTACAGAATATAACTCAAAACCCAAAGCCAAGAGCCTCGAACCTATATATGCAGCATTTGTATTAACTCTACCTGTAAGGAGTTCACTTCCCGTACATATAAGTTCAATTTTCACAAGTTCAAAGCCCTATAACGCTTACAATATCTTCAATATTTACTCTAACCTTCTTAGATTTAGCAGCGTTTGTCACTGCTGTATTAGGATCTTTTAAACCGTGTCCTGTAAGAACACAAACAACTTTCACAGGACCTATGTCTTTAAAGTAGTTTTGTCTGGTATATTTTATAAACCCTGCCACAGACGCAGCAGAAGCAGGCTCACAAAAAATCCCTTCTGTTGCAGCGACAATCCTGTAAGCCTCAAGTATTTCTTCATCTGTAATTTTATCTATCACACCGCAAGATTCATCCCTTGCCTCCTCGGCGATTTTCCATGAAGCAGGATTACCTATTCTTATAGCTGTTGCCACCGTCTCTGGGTTTGCTATTGGGTGGCCTTCTACTATTGGTGCTGAACCTGCTGCTTGAAACCCCATCATTTTAGGAAGAGTATATTTTTCGGGTTCTGCCTTATTATAATCTTTATATCCCTTCCAATATGCAGCAATATTTCCAGCGTTGCCAACTGGCATAAACTGATAATCAGGAGACTCTTCTAAACTTTCGCACACTTCATAAGCTGCTGTTTTTTGTCCTTCTATCCTGAACGGATTAATTGAATTGACCAAAGTGATAGGATACCTACTGCTTAAATCTTTTGCAAGATCCAATGCCTCATCAAAATTTCCATCAATTTCTAAAACTTCAGCTCCATGGATAACAGCCTGGGAAAGCTTTCCAAACGATATTTTACCTTCTGGAATTAGCACTACACATTTTATCTTAGCTTTTGCTGCATAAGCAGCTGCCGAAGCTGAAGTGTTTCCCGTAGAAGCACAAATAACAGCCTTACTTCCCGATTCAATAGCTTTTGAAATTGCCATTGTCATCCCTCTATCCTTAAAGGAACCTGTAGGATTCATCCCTTCAAATTTCAAATACACTTCGCCATTAAAGTTTAGTTTTTTGGATATATTTTTTGCTTGTATCAGCGGTGTGTTTCCTTCATGAAGCGATATAATCGGCGTTTCATCGCTTACTGGCAAATATTTTCTGTATTTCTCAATTATCCCTTTGTAAGGCATCTACATATCCTTTTTTTTAATTTAAGGGTTCTTTTCAAATCAAACTTAAAGTTCAAAATCATACACCTATGCTACTAAATTTGATCTTAACTCTAAAACGCCTTCTTCCGCTTCTGTACCTACCTAATATTATTTCCATTTAATTCGCTTGTTTTCTATACAGTCTTTTTTATTAGTTGAAAAGATTTGTTAAAAGAACTCAAAAATAGTTAAAGTTTTCAAAATAACTTACACCATACGAACTTACCAATAGAACTGAAAAATGAACTTAACCGTTTTCCCATTGACCCGATTTTTTTTATTTTAGCCACGGGAAGGTCGACAACACATTCGGCTCTCAAGCGAAACAATCTGGCCCGGATTATAGCATAAAGTGACGGTACAGCAAAATTAAGGCTTTATCTGCTTTCTGAGTACTGGCCAAAGCTTGCTTTTGGGATTTTTTTGGTACTTATGAAAACGTTAGAATCTTTGAGTCCGTTGTCTATTTATTCTCGTTTAATTTGATATAGCACGAATGTTTTTAAATGTATTGCACGAAACCTGAATTTGAGCGGCCAGAGATGATAATTGAAAGGTAATTGATCCTTGATTGCAAAAAGGGCTTTAGCAAAAATCAGTATCAGTAGCTAAAGCCCTTCTAAAACCATATTTTAGTTTTATTTCTTTTTACTTTTTTTTGCCACTTTTTTTACAGCTTTTACAGTCTTTTTAACTTTTTTGACAGTTTTGGCAGTTTTGGCAACTTTTGCAGCTTTTTTGACAGTCTTTTTCACTTTCTTTTTCCCTCCTCTGCTCATAATTGATCTAGATATGTCACCTTGCTTGTCGATAAAATAGAGATAACCCTTTTCTTTTTTTATCCCAATTTTTGCTACTTTCGAAGATTTGCCACCCTTTTTTCCGCCCCTTGCCATCAAAGCTCTTGATACATCACCTTGCTTGTCGATAAAATAGAGATAACCTGATTCTCTTTTTACACCAACCGCTTGTACTTTTTCTGCCATTGTTCCCCCCATGTGGTTATACTCTTTTTTGATCTAGCTAACCTTTCTTTGAACTATTATTTTGCTGCAACATACTTTCTTTACCTGTAATTATTTTATCTTTTAGCCAACAGTCAATGACATCTTTAGAAAATCTGTACTGTCTTCCTATTTTTGAGGCTGGAATTTTTTTCATCCTTATTAGGCTATATATTTTAGACTTGCCTATTCCTAAATACTCTGAAAGTTGTTTAATGTCCATTATTTGCTTATTTGATGCGTTTTGCGAGTTTTCCATTTTTTCTCTGTATTCATGCCAAATTTTTTGCTACACTCCCGGGATTATATTGTTTTTAGTATATTTTGTCAAGTATTATTTTTTAATATTAAAAACCGTTATAATACAATATCTTTTGCTATCTATCATTACATATTGTTATTTGTTCTCTTTCAGACATTTTAAATAATAACAAATACCAACAAATATTGTTTGTTATTATTTAAAATTTACGATACCATTTGACTGTTTGAATACTCGTCACTTACATTATCCTTAAAATGAAAAAAACCAAGCTATAATATAAACTCTCTTGCGTACGCAGCGCCACCAAACATCATATGCCAACGATTTAAATTTCACAAACGTTTCACAGGTATCATATTTTACATCAAATCTCTTTCCAAACTGCAAGAATAAAACCTCTTACAAAAAATGAGGAAAGAAGGAACAGAGAAATCTTTACAATAAAGGCAGTGGAAGAAAATATTATATGCCGCTGAAAAGAGATTTGAAATACTATCGATAGATTATATTTGTATATTTTTACCTCTGTGTGGTTTAACTTTGTTGCAGATATGTTCTCAATTTTACATAAATTTACACTCACACAAAGATAATAACTATATTTTTTATTTCCTTGATAAAACGGATCAACTTTAGTAGCATATACACGAAGATGGACATAATAATCCTTTCAAGCTTTATCAGTTCATTATTTTTGCGAGTCCTCGTTACAGCAAGTGTTTATCTTACTTTGTCTGTTGGTACCAGCGTACACATACTGCTACACAAAGACGATAACAAAAGCTCCATCGGATGGATATCCCTTGTTTTTTTGTCACCGTTGATTGGTACTGTGTTGTATATTTTTTTGGGCATCAATAGGGTAAAAAGAAAGGGTATTCGCTTAAGAAAAAATACAAACATGTCGTGGAAATATCCACGTGGTGTGATTAAAAATATTTTGAAAAATCTTCCACTAAATTACAAACAGTTCATAACCTTGGGGTACAATGTGTACCAACAAAATTTTGTTTTTGGAAATTCGGTTGAACCTTTACAAAACGGCACAGAAGCATACCCTGAAATGGTTAAAGCTATACAAAATGCAAAAAAAGAAGTATTGATTTCAAGTTATATTTTTGATTATGATAGCGAAACAGATAGATTTTTAGATGCCTTTAGAAGTGCCATTAAAAACGGGGCCACTGTAAAGATTTTAATTGATGGAATAGGAACATTAAAATTTTTTCATCGTTCAATAGAAAAAAAACTTGATACAATTAAGGGTCTTCAGCACGATATATTTCTTCCACCTCATGTCCCTGTAACACTTCCTTTTGTAAACTTAAGGAATCACCGAAAAATTATGATAATTGATGGAACAATAGCTTTTTTTGGAGGGATGAATCTTTCAGAAAAGAATGTTTTAATCAACGATTTGGAAAAAGGGGTTTTAGATCTCACATTTAAAATTAAAGGTCCCGTTATAGATCAAATGTCAGAGGTATTTGAAAATGATTGGGAATTTACAACCGGCGAAAAATTTCAATCTTTATCCAAAGATGTATCAAATATTAACGAAGGGATCATTCCAGCAAGAATAATTCCTGATGGACCAGATAATAAAAGCGGGATAATTGAACTTATTGTTAATGGTGCAATAAATACTGCAACAAAAAAAATTCTTATAGTTACACCTTATTTTTTACCTGAAAACAATATTTTAACATCTCTTGAAATGGCTGCCATGAGAGGTGTAAACGTCGAAATAATAATTCCTGCCAAAAGCAATTATAATTTTATAGATTGGGCCATCGAACCTAATTTTTTACGTTTAATTAATTGCGGGATAAAGATTTATCGTACTTCTCGACCTTTTGATCACAGTAAAATTTTCGTAGTTGACAACGAATGGGTTTTTGTAGGTTCGGCAAATTGGGATGTAAGAAGCTTCAAACTCAACTTTGAATCTAACATAGAAATTTTTAGCAGAGAATTGGCTGAAAAACTTACCCTTATTGCAGAATCAAAAAAAATAAATGCAAAGCTTACTACGGCATATGAATGTGAAAATCTCACATTTTTAAAACGTATTAGAAACAACGCATACCGTTTATTAACTCCATACGGTTAAACTGATTTATTAGTTTATGATTTTTGAATTGATACAGAGGAGCCATGATAAATACAAATGACATAAAAAAATTCAAGTATACCTGCATTTTAGGTTGGTCGGCATCAAGATATGGCAAATTTTCAAATTGCAAAAGACAGTATTTTTATGACTATTATGCAAAATTTGATAAAGATACACCTATTGAAAAAACACAATTTTTAAAAAACTTAACATCAAAAGCTTTGGAAGTTGGCAACATAGTACATGACATTATAAGAGATATGTTGAAAAGATATCAGATAAGTGCTAAACCCATAAATAGAGAAAAATTTTTTAAATACTCTTTCGACATAACTGAAAAATATTGTAACTCAAAAACATTTTTTGAACATTACTACAACAATGAACTTGTCTCCACAACTGAAATTTATGCAAAAGTGAAAAGCATATTAGAAAATTTTATCAATAGCTCAAGGTTTCGATGGATTGAAAAAAATGCCGTTCAACAAAGCTCCGAATGGATTATAGAACCTGAGGGTTTTGGAGAAACAAGAATAAATGACTATAAGGCCTTTTGCAAAGTAGATTTTCTATTTCCTATAGCTGACAAAATCTATATACTAGATTGGAAAACAGGTAAGGCCGATGAAACAAAACATTCAAAACAATTAACCGGCTATGCACTTTGGGTATGCTATCACTTTGAGAAAAAATCAATTGACATTAACCCAACAATAGTTTACCTTTATCCTCAATATTATGAAAAACACGTAAAAATTAGTGATTTCTCGATTGCAGAGTTTGCAAATATTGTTGTAGAAGAAACAAAAAATATGTATGAATATCTTATAGATATAGATAAAAATATCCCAAAAGATAAAAAAACATTTCCACTCACAGACAATTCCTTTTTCTGTAAATATTGTAACTACAAAGAAATTTGTTCAGATTATAAATTTTAAAAGCTAATCCTTATCTTTTTTCTTTTCTCATCTTATATCAGAGGCTTTGTATTGGCGGTTTGGAAAGAGATTTGTCATACTAAATGAGAACCATACCCCAGTTAACCATACCACGATATTGGCGAAGTTGTTGTTTTTTATGTAGAATTTCAATTGTTAATTCTTTCTAGAGTCGTATATATTTTCATGATCATAAGGAAGTGTTGATGTGGTCTTGGTAATTTTAGTTTTGGCATCTTTGCTAATAATTATCACTGGTATCTGTCTGTTTATTTTTAATAAATATGTAAACGCATTAAAAGATAATGCTGCAAAAGAGCAAAAAATAAATGATCTGACGGACACTATTAAAAATCACCTGCATACTAACAGCAATTTAAAAATTGAATTTGAAAATATTGCATCTAAAGTATTAGAAGAAAAAAATGCAAGAATTGCAGATTTGAATAAGATTGCTTTGGAGAATGTTATAACTCCATTTAAAACAAAAATCGATGAATTTAAAAATAAAGTTGACTGCCTCCAGATTTACGAAGCTGAAAAAATGTCCGGGCTGCAAAAAGAGCTAGAGAAATTGATGGAGCTTAATAGGCATGTAAGCGAGGAAGCAAATAATTTAGCTGGGGCCCTAAAAGGTGACAATAAACTTCAAGGAATGTGGGGAGAATTAAGCCTCCAGCGAATTTTTGAATATGTTGGCATGATTGAAGGTGTAAACTACATATCGCAAAAACAGTTTAAAGATGAAAATGGAAAAAAAATTCCTGATTATATAGTAAATTTGCCAAACGGTAGACATATTGTAATAGACGCAAAAACATCGCTTGAAGCCTATGAAAAATATTACAATGCACAAAACGAAATCGATAAAAAGAATTACTTAAAGGAACATTCTACAAGTGTAAAAAAGCATATTGATGAGCTGATAGATAAAGGTTATGTAGAGCTTGAAAATCTTAATCAACCAGAATATATTTTAATGTTTGTCCCTATAGAAGGAGCAGTTTCTCTTGCTCTTGCAGACAAACCCCATCTCGTTGCTTACGCTCTTAAAAAGAATATTATAATCGTTACACCGTCAACCTTGCTTGCTACGTTAAAAACTATTGAGTATATGTGGCGTCAAGAAAGCCAAACAAAAAATGTTGCCGAAATAGCAAGACAGGGTGGCAATCTTTATGACAAATTTGTAGCGTTTGCACAAACACTAATTGAAGTAGATAAAAGAATATCTGAGGCAAAAAATAAAACCCAAGAAGCTATACGTAGACTTTCGTCTTCTGATAAAAAGGGCGATAGTCTTGTAGAAAGAGTGCAAAAATTAAAAGAGTTGGGCGCGTCAACAAAAAAAGAAATGCCAGAAGAAATATTGAAAACTATCAACTGAAGGGCAATAATAATAATGACATTGTGCAAAAGAGAGCTGCAAAGCAAAGCCGTAGAACTGCAAGCTGCATTAAAAGACCAAAATGTAGATATTCTTTTTAACGATGATTCTTTCAGAGATTATCTTGTAAAATTTACAATTAACACAAGGGGAATATTTTTAGGGAGTTTGCTGCTTTATTACAGCCCGACAAAAAATGCTTATTCTTTAAAAAAACAAATAAAAAATCCAGAAATAGGTTCGCTTATTGATTTGGCCTGGAACAGATTAAGTGGTTGTGAAATTTATCCTGCAAAAACAGGTATTTATGAAGCCTTTGTTGACGGTTCATATATTGCAGGTGTTATCGGGTATGGAGCCGTTATTTATTTAGGAACCGAAATAAAGACCGAAATCTCAGGAACTATCCCAGAAAATCAATTCAGACAATTTGGAGGAGAATTAAAATCTGTTATTGAAACACTCAAATGGTGCCATACCAATAGTGTAAAAAAAATAAGAATCAATTACGATTATCAAGGTATAGAAAAATTTGCAACAGGTAAATGGAAGGCCAAAAATATTCTTTCAATAGAATATATAGATTTTATTTGTAAAGCAAAAACTGAAATTGAATGGAAACATATAAAAGGGCATACTGGAAACATCGGAAACGATAGGGCGGACTCTCTAGCCAAAAAAGCTGCGATTGTAAATCGTACGAAAAATATGTGATTTTAAGACTACTTAAGATACTGAAAGACATGGATTTTAACAATGCTTCCTTCGTTGAAAAGTCCATCCTGTTTTTAGATGCTTTTTTGAAGGTGTTTTGCACAATGATTTTTACGTTTTTCCATTTTGTCTTTCTCTAAATAATCAATCATGCATTTCTTTTTTTACACGCAAAGTTCCAGATATTATTTTTTCTAATTTTTGACCTGTGTCAATTATCAGTCTCCCAGAATCATCTACGCCTAAGTTAATACCTGTTATTATGCTATACCCATCATCTATACTCACATGCTCTCCTTTATATGCCATTTTGTTATTGTATTCTTCAACAAATTGCCTAAATCCGTTAACTTGAAAATTAACGTATACATCATCAAAAATTGTTAAAAATTTTACCAGAAATTTTGATCTATCAACACTTTGACCTAGAACATTTTTCAAAGAAACAGCAATGCCTTCAAGTTTTTTAGGCAACTTGTTATTTATATTTATCCCTACACCAGCCACCACCCAATTTATTTTGTTTTGCTCGGCAGACATTTCTATAATTATTCCTGCCAGCTTTTTACCATTTATCAAAATATCATTAGGCCATTTTATCTCAGAAATAACATTATATTGCTTTAGGGTCATATCAAAAGCAATGCTGATCAACAAAGCCATTTTCGAAACTTCATCAAGCCGCATAGAGGGATTTAAAAGAATAGAAAACCAAAGTCCACCAGAATTTGAGCTCCAAGCTCTTTTTATGCGTCCATATCCATTTGTTTGTTTTTCAGCTACTACTACAACTCCTTCCTTAAAACCATTTACAGCAAGTGTTTTCACAGTAGTTTGAGTTGATGGAAGTTCATTATAATATTTTAAAGTTTTGCATACCGAGAGAGATTTCTCTAACTCAGACTCTATTTCGTGCTCATTAAAAAAACTTTTGTTCTCAGCAAGGGAGTACCCTTTTGTCGAAGACTTTATTTTATATCCTATTTTCTTTAACGCATTGATTTGCTTGTGCACGGAGGCTCTCGAAATTTCTAAAACTTCGCATACGGTACTGGCAGAAACAGTTTCCCTTGTTTTGAGAATTTTAAGAACATTCATATCAATTTATCGTTATCTCCAAAGACACGTCTAATGCCGAAGCAGAATGTGTAATCATGCCTACAGATATTCTATCCACATCAAGTTTTGCAAATCCTTTTACGGTATCCAGGTTTATTCCACCAGAAATTTCTATTTCTGGTCTGTAATCTTGTGTAGAGTTTTTTCTTATAAAATCTATCATTTCACTAACAGTTGTATGAGTTGTATTATCTAACATTATAATGTCTGCTCTAGCACTCAAGGCCTTTTTAACTTCATCCATATTTTCGCACTCCATTTCAATTTTGGCATCTTTATATTTTTTTCTAAAATCCGCCACTGCAGCAGTTATGTTTTTGATAAATTTCAGGTGATTATCTTTTATTAATGCCATATCGAAAAGACCCATTCTGTGATTGACACCGCCACCACATTTCACAGAGTATTTGGCAAGTTCCCTATAGCCAGGCAGAATTTTTCTTGTATCGTAAATTTTTGCTTTGCCGTTACTTGCAGCTTTTACAAAATCATTTGTTAAGGTTGCTATTCCAGACATATACTGCAAAAGATTAAGAGCAGTCCTTTCCCCCGATAAAATTGTTCTTGCATTTCCACTCATCGTTAAAATAACATCACCTTTTTCAATCACCGCACCATCTTGCTTTTCTATTATGAACCTACACTCATCACCAAGAGTTTTAAAAACCTCTACAAAGACGTCAACACCTGAAAGAATTCCATCTTTGTTTGTGACAAGAACAGCTTTTGCAGTTTTATTTTCTTGAACGAATTCTTTTGAAGTGATGTCATTATACGCACCATCTTCTTCCAACGCAATTTTTATCAAAGTATTCAGTGTATCCATGATTTTATAATTTTTAAAATATTGGTAAGACTATGTTCAGACTTATTTTATTCATTCTGTATCCAGACCAAAGCTCTACAAGCGACATTTTCAAAAAGCATTTGCATTTCACAAAAATTGTTTACATAATTCCATCTGCGCAATTGCATTCATTTTGTATCAGTTAATGTGTTTACCTAAAGCGCGGCCTTACTTTACAATCTCTATTATACAATTGTAGAGTCAGATATGTGCTTGATATGTGTGAGTTTAACACATAACCTTAATATTTTTATTCATAATTTCAAGGTTCATATTTATTCTAACTCTTATCATATAGATTGATTTCAATCGTGTGTTTTATATACAATAGGTAGCAGCTCGCAGAATTTGCTGAAGTGGTTGGTAGAGGCGTTGTTTTTCGCCTTTTTCTTCTTCAGCCTAACAACTTTCGCGGTCACGCGTAACAGCGTGGTCGGGATTTAGTGTTTGTGGTTGGGGCTTGGTGTTTTTGAATTTATCAAAATTGTATATGTTTGCAGTGTGGATCGTTTCGTATGGTTAAGTACATAAAATAAATAACAAAGGAGCTACAGGTGGCTGGTGCGAGGATTGTTTGTACAATGGGACCGTCAATACGTTCTCTCAAAATTTTAAAAGAATTGTCCGATAATGGTCTAGCAATAGTAAGATTTAATTTTTCCCATGGTACGTTTGATGAGCATGAGAAAGACATTAATTTGGTGAGGGCATTAAATAAAAAATACAAAAAAACTGTAAAAACACTTATAGATCTTGAGGGCCACAGAATAAGAGTTGGTGAACTTGAAGGTGGACAAGTAGAATTAAAAAAAAATCAAAGGCTTATTCTTACAAATAAGGGTATTATTGGCACTAATAAAAAAATTCCCATAGATTATAAAAACTCACTCACTGGTATTCAAAAGGGACTTACTGTTTTTATTGATGATGGAAATCTCACTCTTAAAGTTTTATCTTCAAAAAAAGATGAAGTTCTCACTGAGGTTCAGATGGACTACACCTTAAAAACACATAAAGGTGTAAACATCCCCTATGCAGATCTTTATTTTACGCCATTGGAAGAAAAAGATCGTAAAGGAATGCTTTTTGCTTTGAAGCATAATGTCGATTATGTGGCGAATTCATTTGTCAGAAGTGCTGATGACATGAAGCCATTGATAGATATTTTAAAGACAGGTAAAAATAAGACGTGTAAACTAGTCGCCAAAATTGAAGACATGTCAGGGATTGATAATATTGAAAAAATTATCAAAGTTTCTGATGGTATAATGGTTGCAAGAGGTGATATGGGAGTATCAATACCGCTGTGGTCTGTTCCTATAATGCAAAAGTATATTATCAAAAAGTGTAAAATACATAAAAAATTCGTAATAACTGCAACTCAAATGCTTGAAAGCATGATAAATAATCCCATACCTACAAGAGCAGAAGTCAGCGATGTTGCAAATGCTGTTTTAGATGGAAGTGATTATACCATGCTTTCAGCGGAGTCAGCTGTAGGCCAATATCCACAAAAAGCTGTGGCAATGATGTGGAATATTATAAAATATACTGAGAAAAATAAATCTAAACTTTAGAGCATCACCATTTAAAAACCTAAAAAATAAAGAGAACAAATGAGAATTATTTATTCACTTGTAGCTGCGAGCGCTGCAATGATTGGGGCGTTAATTGTATTAACATTTCATAAGTGGTCGGAGAGAAATTCTTTTCTTATAATCAATTTTGCAGCAGGAGTAATGCTTACACTCGCATTTGCTCATTTGATACCAGATGGCTTTGAGTTGAACCCTAACGTATCAATTTATGTTCTTTTAGGCTTTTTGGTTATGTTCTTTTTACAATTTATTGTTCTCTTTCACCCCTGTCATTACAACGAATGCTCTGATCACACGCATGTAGCATCCATCATAGGATTATCTTTACATTCTCTCATTGACGGTTTGATGATTGCTGTAGTATTTGAGGCCAATTCTAATTTGGGAATTCTTACAACACTTGCAATTCTTCTTCATAAACTTCCAGATGGTATAACAATTGCCGGCATTTTATTACATACTGGTGCTTCTAAAAAGAAGATCTTTAATTTTTCACTCCTTACAACCTGTTGTACGCCAATAGGAACAATTATGGGAATGATCTTATTTAAAAATATATCTATGCCATCGTTAGGAGCTCTACTTGGGACAACAGCAGGGTCCTTTATCTTCTTATCAGCATCGGATTTAATTCCTGAAACACATAAATCTAAAAACAAAGCTACATCGCTCATGCTGTTTGCCGGAGTAATTGTCATTATTGTAGCCGAATATATTATAGGGTCTTAAGTAATTTATCTGTTGTTTTACTTTTCGTTATCAGGCTTTATGTTCAAAAGATTGCTTAGTGTAACTATTTCATAACCAGCTTCTTTAATCTCATTTACAAAAGCTTCTAAAAATAGTAACACTTTACTGTTTTTAGGTAAATCGTGCATCAAAAATATTGCCCCGTTTCTAATGGCATGCTTGTATTTTCTATGCATTTCCTCGGCACCGATTTTGGCCCAGTCGATCCCAAAACTCCAATTCACAACATAATAACCATTGTCTCTTGCAACTTTTATGGCATCATGTTTTGCATATCCGTACGGAAAACGGACAAAAAAAGGCTTAACATTGAGCATTTTTTTTATTATTTTCTCACATTTTAAAAGTCCCTTTTCCATTTCATGCATTTTATCTTCACCATTATAATCATAAAAATTTTTATGCTCATAAGTGTGGTTTGCAATCTCATGACCTAATGCAAAAACTTCTTTTGCCAATTCAGGATTTTTTTGAATTCTCTCACCAAGCATAAAAAATGTAGCTTTAGCATTCACTTTCTTTAAAATTTGCAAAATTTCTTTTGTCGATTGGCCAGGACCATCATCAAAAGTTAAAGCAATTTTTTTATCGTGATTGGATCCACAAGAATACAATATAATTTCACTACTTCTTTTTTTTTGAATTCTCAAAATTTCACCTGTGGATTGGTCGGAATTATTGTTAAAAACCACATTAATTTTTTCACATTGCTTCGCTTGTTTTGGTCTAACAGTATGAAATAATGTGGGAACCATCTTTATGGAATACACAGTTGCATACAAAAACAATACAAGTATTATAAATTTTTTCATTTCGTCCACATCATTATGTTTGATAACATGGTCAAAATGCCAGCGTTGATTATTTGCATATAAAAATTGTCATTGAGTTTCAGCGGAATCGCTTCTACAAACATTTCAACCAACATCGCCACAATAGCGCCAACTATTGCAAATTTCAAATTGAAAAGAAAAAGACCAGCCGCAAAACATACTAAACAGCAAGCAAGACTTCCTTCTAAACTTTTTCCAGCAAAAATTTTGTGTTTCCCAAAAGACGTGCCAATCAAAGCTGCAACAGCGTCGCCAAAGACAAGATAAAGAAAGCTTGCAAAAACCATATATCTGTTAGTAAATACCAAAATTGTAATCAGTGCTCCTGACAACGTCCATACCAAACCCGTAATCCTATTAACTTCGCTCGGTCTGTACAAACTTTTAAAATTATTTGTAAAAAAATTATTAAAGACGGGTATTTTAAATCTCAGATATTCCCATAAAATTACAATGATAATCGTAATAATAAGACAAAAAACAACCAAAATTTTATGCAGATACCAATACCCAAAAACATATACAAGTGACAAAAAATGGAATGTTTTTCTAATTATTTCGCCTTTAAAAACGCTGACCATATATCCAATACTCCATGAAATATAAATTTATAAATAGAACTTATATTAGTATACGATTGCACTAGAATGCCCTTCACACTTATCCCCTCAGGAAAAGATAAAGACACAAGCAAAGTAAACGTTATGATGTTTACTGCAAAAATTACAATATAAGAAAAAAACACACCATAAACTTTTAGATCCGGCTGTTCTATAGAAAGAATATATGCCGTAAGAGCAACATGAAAAGCTATTGAAAAACCAATAAGAAAAAGAAAATACTCGTAAAACTGTTTTATGTTTATGAACCAACCTAGAAAAATGTAAACTATTATCAATGCTAACGTATATATCGGAAAAAAATATGGCGCTAACGTTATCCATATGTTATCTTTAGTTAAAGCAACACTTCCAGATTGCTTACCAACACTAAATTTTTTAATTTTAGCGCCACTTAAAATTCCAGTGATAGCATGTGAAAGCTCATGCCCAAACACATAAATTTTTATGGGTCTGTAAAAAACAACTTGAAATACAACATAACCCAAAACTCCTATCCAAAAACAAGTGTACCTACTGCCACTAAAAGCCATACAATAAAGAAAATTTTCAACGAAAGTATACCCTGCAGCACAAACCGCAGGTATTAATAAAAATGCGAAACTATTTCTTAAAAATTTCATTTTTTATTTTCTACAATAAAAATACTGACGCAACACGGTTAGTGTATAAAAAATTTTATTATTTACACCTCATATCTCTAAATGATTTCACAACAAATATGGAGGCAATAACAAAGAATACCACAGCAAAAACTATATTCAATGATCCTTCTGCAGCAAGCGCCAAGGCAAGTTCCAACGCAAGAAGCCCAAAGAGCGTTGTGAACTTAATTATGGGATTCATTGCAACAGAAGAAGTGTCTTTAAATGGATCCCCCACTGTATCGCCAATAACAGTTGCTTTATGTAAATCTGTTCCCTTTTCATGCAAATCAACTTCGATATATTTTTTTGCATTGTCCCATGCACCACCGGCGTTTGCCATAAATATTGCCTGAAAAAGGCCAAATAAAGCTATCGAAATGAGATACCCTATGAAAAAATAAGGTTCAATAAATGCAAATGCAAGCGTCATAAAAAAAACAACCATAAATAGGTTTATCATGCCTTTTTGCGCATACCTTGTACATATTTCAACAACTTTTTTAGAATCTTCTGTCGAAGCTCTATCAGAACTACCATCAAGTTTTATATTTTCCTTAATAAACTCAACAGCCTTATAAGCTCCGCTTGTTACCGCATGAGTGGAAGCGCCAGTGAACCAGTAAATCACTGAACCTCCTGCAATTAACCCTAATAAAAAAGGTGCATGCAGTAGAGAAAGATTTGCAAGGCCGGCTGTAAGCCCATCAGTAAGCATAACAATTGTTGAAAAAATCATTGTTGTTGCACCAACAACTGCAGTCCCTATAAGTACTGGCTTTGCTGTAGCTTTGAATGTATTTCCGGCTCCGTCATTTTCTTCAAGCAATAATTTTGATTTTTCAAAAACTGGTTTAAAGCCAAACTCTTTTTCAATATCTTTATCAATATTAGGTATGTTTTCAATTAATGACAACTCATATACAGACTGTGCATTATCAGTAACAGGACCATAGGAGTCAACTGCAATTGTAACAGGCCCCATACCTAAAAAACCGAATGCTACAAGACCAAAAGCAAATACTGCTGGAGCTATCATGATTACACTAAGTCCCAGTAAACTAATTGCATAAGCTACACCCATAAGAACTATGATAGCAATGCCCATCCAGTATGCACTAAAATTGCCAGCCGTAAGACCTGCAAGAACATTGAGGGATGCGCCTCCATGTTTTGAAGAAGCCACAACATTTTGCACAAAAGCACTTTTCACAGAAGTAAAAATTTTTACTACTTCTGGAATAACAGCCCCCGCTATTGTTCCGCAGCTTATGATAAGAGAAAGCTTCCACCAAAGATCACCATCACCCAAATCACCGATTACGAGGTTAGAAATTACAAAAGTTAGTATTATTGACACTATTGATGTTATCCATACAAGAGATGTGAGAGGGGTCTCAAAATTCATTCTATCTGTAGCAGCATATCTGATTTTTGAAATTATTGAATTAATTCCATAAGAAAGGGCACTTGAAACAAGCATTATCAAACGCATTACAAAAATCCACACCAAAAGTTTCACTTGTAAAACAGGATCACTTACAGCAAGAACTATAAATGTTACTAAAGCAACTCCTGTAACGCCATAAGTTTCAAAACCGTCTGCAGTAGGTCCTACTGAATCTCCGGCATTATCTCCAGTACAATCTGCAATAACTCCTGGATTTCTTGCATCATCCTCTTTGATATTGAATACAATTTTCATTAAATCAGAACCAATATCAGCAATTTTTGTAAAAATTCCACCTGCTATTCTAAGCACCGATGCGCCCAAAGATTCCCCTATTGCAAATCCTATAAAGCACGCACCTGCAAAATTTGAAGGAATAAAAATAAGGATAACAAGCATTATTAAAAGTTCTATGCTTATTAAAACCATTCCTATGCTCATACCTGCACGCAGAGGTATTGCATAAAGAGGAAAAGGTTTCCCTTTTAAGCTTGCAAAAGCTGTTCTTGAATTTGCAAAAGTGTTGATTCTCATACCAAACCATGCCACAGTGTAACTTCCAAGAATTCCTACTATACTGCAAAGTACAATAGTAGCGACTTTAATTACTCCAAAATGTTCTAAACATCCAAAATATACAACCATAATAGCTATAAGCAACACCTCAAGGACAATGATAAATTTCCCCTGAGATGCAAGATATGTTTTGCATGTTTCATAGATAAGCTCCGAAATTGATTTCATAGATTTGTGAACTGGGAGGTTCTTGATACCTAAAAAATGGTAAATTCCAAACAGTAACCCGAAAATACAAACAAAAAAACCAAACGTTAATAATAATCTACCATCAATTGAATTTCCAAAAAAACACACAGAAGCCAGATCTGGAATAAGCAAGCTTGCTTCGCTTGCAAAACACAAATTTTCAGCTAAAAACAATAATCCGAAAGATATTGCGAGCTTCTTCAACGAAAAAAATTTACTTACCATACAGTCTCCTTAAATTATTTTTTAATTTGTTACTCTTTTTTGGAATTTTTCCTTTTCTTTTATTTTTTTCCAAATAGCATCAACATCTTTTACACTTTCAGCTTTGTGATTGCCAAACACATGCGGATGCCTTCGAATAAGCTTCTTATTTAATTTTTCTATTACACCAGAAATATTAAAATGCTTATTATCCTTAGCAATCTGCGCATGAAACACAACCTGAAGAAGAATATCCCCAAGTTCTTCCTCAAGGTTTTCCATATCTTTATTTCTTATTGCCTGTTTAACTTCTCTCGCCTCTGAAAACAGATGCTTTAAAAGAGTTTCATGCGTCTGCTTTTTATCCCACATACATCCCGTTTCAGACCGCAAAATCGTAAACATATTTACCAGTTTATCAAATTCTTTTAGATACTTTTTCATATATTCCACAAAGATCGCCCAATTTTTAGCACATCAAGCTCGATATTTTCCAAAACGAAGCAATTATTTAGACATATTCTATCTTTTTTAGCTTCTGTCGAAAACTCTATATCTAATAGCTTCCGCTATATGATTTACATTAATTTCATCGCTGCTTTCCAAATCAGCAATTGTTCTTGAAATTTTCAAAATTTTATCATACGATCTAGCCGAGAAATTCAATTTTTCGATTGCAATTTTAAGCGCTTCATAAGCATCACCGCTCAATGTACAATACTTTTTTATTTCTTTTGACTGCATTTGAGCATTTGCATATATTCCACTTCCCCTAAATCTGATGTTTTGAATTTCTCTTGCTCTTATGACTCTTTCTCTTATACAAGCCGAACTTTCAGCATTATTATCCAAACTTAATAATTCAGAAATCTTTAAAGCAGGTACCTCTATGTGGATATCTATTCTATCCATCAAGGGCCCTGAAATCTTACTCCGGTACCTTCTTATTTGAAGAGGGCTACAAACACATTCCTTTTCTCTATGCCCTAAATTTCCACAAGGACAAGGATTCATAGCGGCAACAAGCATAAACGAAGCTGGAAAAATGAAACTATTTTTTGCTCTTGCAACAACTATTTCTTTATCCTCCAAAGGTTGCCGTAAAACCTCAAGAGAATCTCTTTTGAATTCCATAAACTCATCTAAAAACAAAACACCATTATGAGAAAGGCTAACTTCTCCTGGCTTGGGATAAACTCCCCCTCCCGCTAAAGCGACAGCTGAAGAATTATGATGCGGATTTCGAAAAGTACGACGTCGTATCAATCCACCACCAAAAGAACGCCCAACTGCAGACCATATTTTGGTGGTCTCTACAGCTTCATCAAAAGTCATAGGCGGAAGTATTCCCGGAATACGCTTTGCTATCATAGTTTTCCCAGAACCTGGAGGCCCAGACATTATTATGTTGTGACTACCTGCTGCAGCAATTTCTGCAGCTCGTTTCGCGTTTTGCTGCCCCTTCACATCTGCAAAGTCATAATCTGATTCAACAGGCACATCTATGTCTTTCTCGTTATATACGTACGGATCACTCTTCAATTCACCATTGATAAATTTAACAATTTCCGCAAGCGTTCTGAACGGGTACACATTTACTTTCCCAGCAACCGCAGCTTCTTGCCTGTTTACAAAAGGCACTATAAAATTTCCTATATTATTTTTCTGCAAAATTAAGGAAATCGGCAAAACACCTTTGACCTTTCTTATTTTCCCATTTAAAGACAATTCGCCTACCGCGCAAAATCTTTGCAAAATTTCTCTTTTTATTTTTCCCATTGCGGCAAGAATTCCCAAAGCCATAGAAAGATCAAAAATAACACCTTCTTTTTTTATATCAGCTGGAGCTAAATTGACAGTGATTTTTTTTAATGGAAAATCAAATCCTGAATTTTTCATCGCAGCTACAACTCTGTCCCGAGACTCTTTAACTGCAGTATCCGGAAGACCAACAATAGAAAAAATCGGCATACCAGAAGAAATATATGTTTCAACCTCGACAATACTTGCATCTATCCCGTTGATCGCCGCAGAATAAATAAGGGAAACCATCAATATCTCTTTTTAGCTTCTTACTCAGCTCATTATATAACATTCACTACAAACCAGCACAATCCCACTCTAACTGACGATTTTTCTAAAACTAACGTAAAGCGCACAATCTCACGGACCCTTGGAAAATAAGCTTTGATCTGTACATAACTACTCCCGTATTATACCAAATAAACAACCTGCTATTTACTATTGCGTTAAGGGAAAGATATGCGCATCCCCTCTAATAAAACAAAAAACGGGAAAAATCAGAGAGTTATTATTACGTTAAGGCTAGGATACACGCCTACACACAACAAAATGAAAAATTTGGTTTAAAAGAGTTGATAATTATCATTTGCATACACAGCAAATATCACTAATACCGCAATTTTGAACTATTTTGATAATTCTTGAAGCTTTGACACTAACAACACGAACTTCTTTACAATCTTAGTCCATTTTCTCAACTACTTGCACGGTATATAATTTTTTCATATCTTCAAGGCTTTTCGGAGCATAATCTTTTGCATGGCCAGCAGTCCCAAAAGCTTTCATTTTTAAAACGATAAGTTCTGAAAGAGCAGTTCTTGCAGGACCCAAATAATCCCTTGGGTCAAATTTTTCAGGAGTTTCCATAAGCACTTTTCTTATCGCAGCTGTAATCGCAAGTCTTCCATCCGTATCTACGTTGATTTTTGATACCCCAAGTTTAATTGCTTCTTGCAAACTCGCAATAGGGACACCAATTGCTCCTGCCATTTTTCCACCATACTTATTCATATTGTCAACCAATTCTTTAGGAACCGACGATGCTCCATGCAGAACAATCGGAATATCTATTAAAGATCTAATTTTTTTTAAAACATCAAAATCAAGATTTTCCTCTCTTTTAAATTTATATGCACCATGGGACGTCCCTATAGCAATAGCCAAAGAATCCACCCCTGTTTCTTTTACAAAATTTTCTGCTTCTTGAGGATCTGTTAGATGAATCTTTCCTGAACCAACACCATCTTCTAAACCTCCAAGCGTTCCAATTTCAGCTTCAACCGAAACACCCCTGGCATGTGCGTATTCAACAACAGAACGAGTAATTTTTACATTGTACTCATAAGTGGAAACAGTCTTACCATCATCCATCAAAGAACCATCTATCATAACCGATGAAAAACCAAGATCAATCGCTTTTACAACCGACTCCAAAGAATTTCCATGATCTAAATGCATTGCAACAGGAATTTCCGGATTTTCTACAACAGCAGCTTTCATTAAATATCCCAAATACGTAAAATTAGAGTATTTTAACGCTCCTCTACTTGCCTGTATAATCACAGGAGATTGCGTTTCCTTTGCAGCAGCCATTATTGCTTGTATCTGTTCCATATTGTTAACATTATATGCACCTACTCCATATCCTTCCTTCCTTGCCTCTTCCAATATCTGCTTAGTTGGAACCAGCGCCATGGTAATCCCCTATTTCGCTATTTTTTCAATTTTTTTGTGTTTTACTGCTCCACGCTTAGCTACTGAAACAGTGTCATAAATACCAATGCTTCGAAACTTTAAATATCTATCTTCCGCGATTCTTTTACCACTAAGCTTTTCATAATCATCAAGGTACTTATTGAGTGCAATTTTTACATTCAACGCTACTTTTACATAATCATAGTGAGCACCTCCAAGAGGTTCTTTTATAACCTCATCTATGACATTTAAACTCAACAAATATTTAGCCGTTAATTTCATTAATTTTGCAGCTTCAGGGGCTTTTGAACTTTCTCTAAAAAGTATAGCGGCACATCCTTCTGGAGAGATTACGGAATAATAAGCATTTTCGAGACATAAAATTTTATTCGAAACTCCAAGACCTAAAGCTCCACCCGAACCACCCTCACCTATCACAACACTTATGATAGGAACTTTCAAATCAGACATTTCTTTTAAATTTCTTGCAATAGCCTCAGCCTGACCCCTTTTTTCTGCTGCAATTCCTGGATACGCCCCAGGTGTATCTATAAAAGTTATTATTGGTTTATTGAATTTTTCAGCAAGCTTCATCACCCTTAAAGCTTTTCTGTATCCCTCAGGATGTGCCATGCCAAAATTTCTATCCATATTCTCTTCTAAAGTTCTACCTTTCTGATGCCCTATAAGAACAACTTGTCTTTCACCTATCCTAGCAATACCACACAAAATTGCCTTATCATCACCAAAAACCCTATCACCGTGAAGTTCTACAAAATCTTCAAATACAAGCTTTATATAGTCCCCAAAGTACGGCCTTTGCGGATGTCTTGCAATTTGTACTCTTTGCCAAGAAGACAAAGAATTATAAATTTTCAGCTTCAACTCATCTCTTGTTTTTTCAAGATCCTTAATCTGCTTAGATAAATCTACACCACCATCTTGCGAAGATTTTTTTAAATCATCAATTCTCTTGCCGATATCAACTATAGGTTGCTCGAAATCAAAAATTGTTTCCACGTATCCTATTTAAACTCCTTTGCATGATGCAAAAACATCGATTATCGATTATTGTTTATAATGATTTCAAAATTTCCCTGAATACCCTATTTTCAAAAGTCTCTCATTAGGAATTCTTTTTCCACCTTTTCCCCAACAATCTCTTATAATGAAATCCAAATCTACATGCTTTGTTAAAGCAATTCTTAACCCAAAATTAAGTCTCGCACTAGACCAATTATTCACGTTATCATATTCTGTCATAAAACATACTTTTTCTTTATACAACGGAACTGTTGCGTTTGCAAATCCATAAACTTTGAATTTGGAAAGCTTATTTATATTAACACCAACGCTAAGCATTAAATTATCAATAAAAATTTCTCTACCAGCAACAACATATAACCCCTTTCCCTTCTTGTAATAATCATCATTAGAAAAACAACCATCCAGATCACAACCTACTGCAATTCCAGGCATTATTATACTTCCATCATAAATTCTATATTTAGCTGTCAAAGCAGGCCAATCGACATTCATCCTGCCACCCCCGATGAACTTTCCTAATTTCAACTTTACGCCAAGATTAAGGCGCTTCAAAACGCCAAGAGAAAACTCAGGAATCACAGTCCCATCTGAAGAAAATTTAAGGGCTGCTGTATAAAAACCGCTGTTTAACGTGTTGATAGTTGGGGTATCCATAACATAAATATATACCTTGTTAACGCTACACTCGGTATCTACCTCATCACTATTTTCAACATCTGCAACAGATAAAACACTACAAACACAAACCAACACCAACGACGACAACACCTTCTTAAACATTACGCCTCTCCTATGAAATCCACACCCTCTCAGATTGTATAACTTTTAATTGGACAAAATCAATTTACTGCGGCTTCATGCTAAATCACAGTTATATTATGTAACGAAATCTTTTAATATGCTAACACACTAGATCTTTAAAAGTTTCCTTATATTAACATCATTTAGAATACTATTTGCAACTTCAGATGCTGTTAGCTCATCTGTATTAAAAGTAAAATCGCAATTTTTGTAAGCATTTTTTCTAGTGTATAAAATTCTTTTGATTGTACTTAGAGAATCTTCGCATTTTAAAAGGGGTCTTGTATGTTTTTTTTTAATCCTGCCGTATATGGTTTCCGCTGAAGCACAAAGATTTACTATTATTCCTCCGCTCTTAAGCATATCAACATTTAATGGGTTTAGTGTCGTACCACCACCACACGAAATTACAACAGAACTTTTTTTCGTCATTTCTTTTATAACTTCTGTCTCTGTTTGCCTAAAATAAAGTTCCCCAAATTTTTCAAAGATTGCACTTATTGTAAAACCTACTTTCTTTTCTATTAAATCATCTGTATCAAAAAAACACCTATTCAACATCTTTGCTATAATTTTCCCGGTCTCAGTTTTCCCTGTACCCATAAAACCTGTAAGTATCAACGATCTTTGACTTGTATGCAACATCTACAGAGTCCTTAATCTTTTTTGATACATACCTACATTCTTCTTCATGTCCTTAAGCGAATCTCCTCCAAATTTTTCTTTTAGCGCCTTTGCAAGCTCTATGGCCACAGCAGCCTCTGCCACAACCCCTACAGCTGGAACCGCGCACACATCACTTCTTACCAATTCAGCTTTAACTGGCTTTTTTGTAATAATATTTACGGATTGCAGCGAATTTACAAGCGAAGGAATAGCCTTCATGGTGCAGGTTATTACTATAATCTCTCCGTTACTTATACCTCCTTCTATCCCACCTGCCCTGTTCGTCTTTCTATAAAACCCCCTTGTCTTGCTATAAAAAATTTCATCGTGGGATATTGACCCAAGACAACCCGCAAGGCTTGTACCTAAACCAAACTCAACAGACTTAATAGCTTGTATAGAGATCAAACTTTGTGCAAGGCGCCCATCAAGCTTCAAATCCCATTGCGTATGACTACCAAGTCCTATGAGAACATTTTTTGCCAAAATAACGGTTTTCCCACCCAAAGTATCACCATTTGATTTTGCTTTATCTATCAGTTTAACCATTTTTTTACTTGCAGCACTATCAGGACACCTAACGCAAGACTTATCCGTATCATTCCAGATCTTATTTTCATCAGCAAAAGATACTTCTGCTTTAACAGCCCCTATTTGTGATGTGTAAGACATTATACTTGTCCCAAACTCTTTTAAAAGAACTCTACATACTGAGCCTGCAGCAACCCTTGCTACCGTTTCCCTGGCTGATGCTCTTTCTAAAATATCTCTAAAATCATTCACATCGTATTTCATAAGACCAACCAAATCAGCATGCCCAGGACGAGGATTGGAAAGAATCGATTTTTTAGATTTATGCGATGTTGGCGACATTATATCTGTCCAGTTTTTAAAATCTTTATTTGCAATAAGCATTGTTATTGGGGAACCAATAGATTTGCCGTAACGCACACCTGAAAGAATCTTAACAACATCGTTTTCTATGTCCATTCTTCCACCCCTACCGTAACTTCCTTGTCTTCTTCTAAGTTCTACATTTATATCCTCAAGGTTTATGGTAAGCCCTGCTGGAATACCTTCAACAACAACAATAACTGCTTCTCCATGAGACTCTCCGGCCGTAGTAAATCTTATCATAACCTAGCTCCATAACACATAAAGCATGTCTATCAGTCACATTGTATCTAATTTAGAATACATTGCAAGAAGGCTTCACAACATAATATTGGAATTTTGCAATGAAAATACATTAGCAATACGTATACCTTTTACTGTGAATAGAACACAAAATACCCACAGCGCACAACGATGAAAATATTGATGATCCTCCATATGAAAGCATAAGCAGAGGCATTCCTGTTACAGGCATCATGCCCATAACCATACCGACGTTGATTACAACATAAAATGTGAACATCGTAGCAATTCCAATTGCCACAAGTGAGCCATATCTATCACGTGCCTCTTTTGCTATCATAAGAGCGCGCCAAATAAAAATAAAATAGAAAAAAAGCGTAAGCTGAGCCATAACCCAACCACCTTCTTCTCCAATGACAGAAAAAATAAAATCGGTGTGTTGCTCTGGAACAAATCCAAGTTGAGCTTGTGTACCTTTTTTAAATCCTTTCCCCATAAATTTTCCAGAACCTATGGCTATTTTAGATTGTATTATATTGTAACCTGAACCTCTTGGATCAATATTAGGATTTAGGAACACTATTAATCTTTTCCTTTGGTAATCTTTTAGCGAATTTTTTACAGGGATAGAAGCCATACAACCTAATAGTATTGTGACACTCAAAACAATAGGATACACTATTTGGATTTTAATTTTTAATTTCCACAACAACCACCAACCGCACATTATCAAAAATAATATTACAAAAATGAAATAAAACACGTTCCAACCTGTCTTTAAAAAAATAGCAACTTTTGTTAAAAGCATTTTCCCTTGCAAAAACTCAAGTTGCATATCGATAAATGTTGCTAAAAGCGGTATCCCCACGGCAAGGATTCCTAAAATCATTATACAAATCAAACGGAAAAACCCAACCCCGATCGTAAAAAGAAGAACTAAAGTAACAGGAAAATATGAAAGTGTTGAAGAAAAATCTGGTTGCATCATTATCAATGTTAAGTGTCCCGCAAGTATTGCAAATGCAAAAATTAAAAAAGATATTTTCTTTGACTCCTTTGAACATATGTCAAGAAACGCCGCAAAAATCAAAATAAACACTATTTTGGCAAATTCTACAGGTTGAAAAGAAACAAATCCAAAATCGAACCAACCTTTTGTCCCCCTTTTAACAGATCCAAAAATCAATACTGCAACCAAAATCATTAAGGAAAAAATGTACAGCAACTTTCCAATATATTTATAATATTGGTAATTAAACCCTGTAAAAAACAAAAAACCAACAAACCCTATTGAAGAGGCCAAAAGTTGTACTGACACATACCTAAAAGACAATTCGTAATTAATGCCTGCTGAATATATGGCAGCAAAACTTATTGACATTAAAACCATAACTGAAAAAACAAGCCACCAATCTATACTGAAAATAAGACGTTGAAAAAAAGGCCTTTCTTGTATCATTGGTCATCTTCTTTGTTAAATTCGTTTGTGGGTTCTATATTAAAATAAGCCTCATATATTTTTTTACATATTGGCGCCGCATTTAATCCACCGCCACCAACATGTTCAACAATAACTGCTATCACAATTTCTGGATTATCCGCTGGGGCATAAGAGGTAAACCAAGCATGGTCTTTCCCTTGTGAATTTTGAGCAGTTCCAGTTTTGCCGGCAATTTTAATTCCTTCCAGTTTACATCTTCTTCCTGTCCCATTTTCAACACTTTCCAAAAGGGCTTGATGAAGCAGTGTCCATGTTTTATCAGATAATTCTAATTTATCATCAAATTTTAACTCATGTTTATATATTTCATTACCCTCAAAATCTACTACTTTATCAACTATATACGGCTTATAACGCAAGCCTTTATTAGCAACCGCAGACATTATACATGCCATTTGAAGAGGTGTTACCAAAATGGCTCCTTGCCCTATTGCAAATATCGCGGTGTCCCCTCGAAACCATGGCATTTTCAGCTTAGCTTTTTTCCATTCAGGATTTGGAATAAATCCTTTTTTTTCATTGGGCAAATCTATTCCTGTTTTTTGTCCAAGATAAAATTTTTTGGCATATTTTTCAAGATTTTTTATGCCAAGCTTAAGTCCTAATTGATAAAAATAACTACTGCATGACTGCGCAACAGCTGCGATAAAATTTAGATTACCATGCCCTGGTTTATACCAACAACCAAAATGTCTGTTGCCTACCTCAAAACTACCAGTGCATGTGAACGTTATTTCTGATGGATTAATATTTAAAAGATCAGCAGCAGCAGCAAATGTTATCACTTTAAATATGGATCCAGGAGGGTAAAGGGCTTGTAAAGTTCTGTTAAAAAGAGGCGAATTGCCATTCTTCAAATATTTATCGAATTTCTTACTACCTACTGTATTTGCATTGAAACCTGGGCATGAGACCAAAGCTTTTACCGCACCTGTCTTTGCATCAAGAACAACGATTGCCCCTCTAGCTGTACATGAATCTTTCAACGCATCGTAGGCTACTTTTTGAAGTTTTAAATTTATTGTTGAATAAATGTCTGCTCCAACTTCTGGGGTAACATATTTGAATGCTTTTATCTGATACCCTTTTGCATTTACTTCAATTTGCCAACCACCATCTTTACCATGAAGATATTTATCATACTCTTGCTCAATACCTCCTCTACCTATGTAATCTCCAATTTTATAGCCTTGGCTTGCCATATTTTCAATTTCATTAGACCTTATTTCATTTACATAACCTATCACGTGGCTTATAGCTTCAGGATGAAAGTAAACTCGACGTGGTTCCCTTACAACAGAAACACCTTTTAAATTTAGCTTCTTTTCTTGTATTTTAAACATCTCTTCTACTGTAAGATTATCTATAAGTTTTACAACTTTACCATATTTCAAATCCTTATTTGCTATTTGTTTTATTTTTCCATCTAAAATTTTATTTAATTCCACAATAACTTGCTCTAAAGAATTTTGATGCGCTTTGAGAGGATGGTAAAATACAACATAATTAAATTTATTTTCTGCAAGCACTTCCTTATCAGCAGAATAGATTATTCCCCTCGGTGCCCGTTCACGAGTATTATACATCCTTTGTTGTTGTGAAATTTTTCTATATTTGTCACCTTTGATAATTTGCAAATAAAAAAGACGTATAGAAAGACCAATAAATAACAACATAAAAAACACAAGTATTACCTTGTGTTTTTCAAGAAATGTTTCATAATTAAATTTATTTTCCTTCTGCCAAACCATCTAAGTTTCCTCAAACATATAAATCCAATATGTAAAAAACCACAGGAGCAATTAAGGCCGTAACAAAAATTTCTACAACATTAGATAAGGTGAACAAACCGATCGCATAATTTCCACCTTTATAAAAAATATAACCCATAAAACTAGAACCAACCCAATAAACAATACTGAAAAAAAACACAATAACCGATTGTGCGAAAATTTTACCATTATCAAAATTTCTACTAGCTCTTCCTACAAAATACCCTATAACTGTAAATATTACAGCCTTCATACCAAAAATCCCTGTCGAAAAAATATCCCAAGTTAAACCTAACAAAAATCCAATTAATTGAGCACTACCCGCACCTTTTAAAAGCCCAAGATAGACAACAAATATCAATATAAAATTTGGATAAATTTCAAAAATATTTAAATATTTACCAAGAGAAAACTGTAGCAAACAAAAAACGATATAAAGAATAATATAACTTATTATTTTTTTCATTTTGTCTTTTTTTGTGGAACAAGAATAATTGCCTTGTATAGAATGTTGTCCTCAAAAAAAACTTTTCCTGTAGCGGTCTTAAAATCATCAGTTGTTTCTTCCATCACATCCCTAATCACACCAACAGCCATCCCTTTTTGAAAAACAGAACTCAATTCGCTAACAACAATTTCATCCTCGGGTTTAACATTGGCTCCAAACGGAATATATGTTATTTTTAGCAAATTTGAACCAAATCCCTCGGCGAGACAATTAATACCTTTATCTTTAATTTCAACGGGAAAAACACAATTTGAATTCGTTATAAGTGCAACTTTCGACGAAGTTTTATACGTTTCTACTATTCTTCCTACCGCATATAATGCACCCTTATCTCGACTGAGCATTGCCACTGGAAGATCATTGTATAAACCATCATCTTCACCTTTATCTATAATGAGCCACTGATACCACTCGTGAGGTTCTCTGACGGAAATTTCAGCAAAAATCAACACCGTGTTTTCTATTTTTCCTAATTTTAAAAATTCTGACACGTTTTCATATTCCTTAACCATTAAATCATAATTACGAAGTTTATCATTAAGTTCTTTATTTATTTGTTTGTACATAATATTTTCTTGATGTAAATGAACCATCGCTTTGATGTTTTCAGCCAAGTTCCCGGTAAAACGGAAAATACAATTAGCTGTACCAACGCTAGGATATGCAACATAATAAACAAATGTTTTTACAAGATTAACTGGTACACAAGATCCGCATATTATGAAGGAAAAACCGATCAAAAGTAAAACCGCAAAGACAACGTTCTCTTTTTTTGACTTTCGACGCTGACACATTTTGTAAAAATCCAACACAAAGCCTGTGGCCGATTAAAATAACACATACTCAACTGGTTGAAATGTTGAAATTTGGATTTAAAAAGCTTAAAAATTGTCATCTACTTGTACTTCAGGCAATCTTTCCCCATGTTTCTTGGTAAAATTGCATTACTTCTGTCCTAAATTTAGTTACAGTCTTAAAAAACCTATTGTTTTTGACATATTCGTTGCATAATTTTCACAATCGCCCTATCGGATGCTGCCGATGAAGAACAGTTCATCTCCTATTTGCAATTTTGTCCACTATTTGATGCAATCGCAAAGAATCCTCTATCCAACAATCAACAAATATAACGCGTATCTTTGCCACATCTCTTCTTTATAGCTTTAAAAAAATCATCTATTAGAAATTAGCAGCCAATTCCTCAATGTATGCCTTGCCATGCAAACACGCAGGACACTCATCTAAAGCCTCTTTGCTTTCATATACGTAACCACAATTGCGACATCTCCATTTTATAGGTATGTTTTTTTTGAATACTTTGTCATTTTGAAGATTTTCAAGAAATTTCAAATATCTCAATTCATGATATTTTTCAGCTACGCAAATTCTCCTAAAGCATTCAGCTATTTCATGAAATCCTTCTTCGTCAGCGACTTGGATTGCCTGGGGATAAAGTTTTGTATGTTCTTCATTCTCACCAACAACTGAAAATTCTAAATTTTTAATGGTATTGTCAACGATTCCTGCGGGAAAAGTTGCTGTAATTTCAAGGGATCCCCCTTCTAGAAAACTAAAAAATCTTTTTGCATGTTCTTTTTCATTATCAGCAGTTTCCATAAAAACTGCAGCAATCTGCTCAAATCCTTCCTTTTTTGCTTTTGAAGAAAAATAAGTGTATCTCATCTTTGCCTGAGATTCGCCCGCAAATGCTGTTAGTAAATGTTTCTCCGTTTTCGTTCCCTTAATTGATTTAAGCATGATTCCCACCGCCTCCTTATATGTGCAAAATTAAACACGCACAAAATCGTTAAACCTCTTTCCATCCATAATATCACTATATATATTACCTGATATTACTTTAAACCTCTTTAACTAGCATACAATGTTCTCTAAACTAAACAAATCGGATTTATTGGCCAAAAACCAGTTAGAGATTTTAATGAGAGGAATCTATTTTACTTCTCTATCTCATTAAACCATCTACCATGGACATTACAATTTTCAATAACTTGGACCTTACATTTTACATCATTCTTCAAATGAATAGCAGCTACAGGACATGCATCCGCCGTCAGCATTACATTTGAAACCAATTTATTATCTACATAAAAAGTTATAGTGTCGATATAATGTTCAGGTGTAGAGGGGTGTAAAATTTCCCCTATTTTTATGTGAACACCTACACCATCACACGATTGCGGAGTTAAACCACATTTTTGAACAATTGTAAAATGCGGAATATGCTTTTTTTCTGTTTCACCCGAAGTCGCTTTAAAATCAAAAGCCCTATAAGCATCTTCTTTCTTTTCAAATACATTCTTTAACTGGCAAACAGGACATAAATCTTCGTTCCCATCCAACGCAACATAACCACAAACTTTGCACACCAAACCTTTCATGAGACATCTCCTCTTTAAGCGCAAACACACTCCAACAAAATACAAAATTCGACAGATAATTAAGGAATCTTTAAAACAAAGATTGTAACTACTGGCCGTAAAGCTTACTATCTTTTATTTCTAAAGCAAAATCTTTACCAGCTTTAAAACACATATCCAATTCTTCTTGTGTAGGATTAAAAACAATTTTTAAAGGTTGACTAAGTGTTGTAATACCGGAAACCATATCTTCAATGTTTTTTATCGCTCCACAGTTCCAACCATAAGACCCAAAAGCAAAAGATTTACGTCCTTTTGCTTTTGAACCTTTAAGGAAATGTAAAAATCCCGCAATCACCGGAAGCATTTCACCATCATGTGTTGATGATCCAAAAATCCAACCTTTGGCATCTAACATATATGAGGCAATATCAGTTCTGTCATTTTTTGTTACATCAAATAAAGCAGCTTCAACCCCTTGAGAAGTTATTCCTTCCACAATTTTTCTTGCCATTTTTTCAGTAGAATTCCACATAGTTTCATAAATAACTGCAACTCTGTTTTTACATGAGTTTGACGACCAGTAAAAATATGTTTTTATAATTTCCTGCACATGTTCACGCCATATCAATCCGTGACTTGGAGCTATCAATTTAATATCAAGATTCAATTTACTCATGGCAGTAAGTTTTGAAGCGACTAGTAGGCTAAAAGGCCATAGTATGTTGGCATAGTATTTTTGCGCTTCATCCATCAAATCATTGAAATTAACTTCATCATCAAAAATTTTATTAGTTGCATAATGTTGGCCGAATCCATCGTTTGAGAATAAAATTTTATCATAAGCAGAATATGTGAACATGCTATCAGGCCAGTGAATCATCGGTACATCTATAAAATTTAAAATTCTTTTACCTATGTTTAGACTTTGTTCAGATTTTACGGTAGTCCAATCGCCGACCGACCCATAATATTTTAAAAGTCCGGATTTTGCTGTTTTTGTTCCATAAATTTTTGCATTAGGACATGTTTTCAACATCTCAGGGAACGCCCCAGAATGATCAGGCTCAATATGATTAATGATTATTGTGTCTATTTTTGAAGGGTCAACAACTTCTTTTATATTTCCTATCAGTTCATTTTCAAAACCTCCACGTACAGTATCAATTAAAGTTATTTTTTCATCAACAATTAGATACGAATTGTAAGTAACACCCCTTTTGGTTGCATATGTGTATCCATGGAAGCGTCTCTCATTCCAGTCCACAGCACCAACTGAATAAACACCATCTTTTATTAATCTAGCTGCCATGATGAAAACCTCTTTTTTTTACAGATGATCACGCTTGAAGACTACACGTCATTCTTTTTTGCTGCAAAACAGGAGGGACACTCAGAGTATTCGGCTAAATATTCAGCCTTGCAAACGGAACAGATAACAACGTTTTTATTTCCACTGGAACAACACGGCTTGCAAAAACTAGGACTTGTACATTTATTTTTTAGCTCAGTTTCGCAAAGAGGACATGAACAACTTTGACTTTTAGATACATGTTGTTGCCCTTGTTTACTCTTGTAATGTTCAATAGCTTTATGTAACGCATCTGCTCCAAGGTTCGAACAATGCATTTTGTTTGGAGGAAGCCCACCCAAAGCCTTTGCAACAGATGCGTTTGTGATATTCATAGCCTCTTCGAGCGTTTTCCCAAACGCCATCTCTGAAACCATAGAGGAAACAGCTATTGCCGCACCACAACCAAAAGTTTTGAATTTAACATCTTCAATTCTATTATCACTGATTTTTACGTAGAAAGTCATCATATCACCGCATACAGGATTACCTATTTCTCCAACACCATCAGCCTCTTTTATTTCTCCTACATTTCGTGGATTTGAAAAATGATCCATAACTTCTTTCGAATAAAACATTAAAGGTTCCCTCCAGAATCCTAGCTATCTATTAAAATGAATCAGTATCTAATTTCACATGTGAATGCTAGTTATACATATACAACCGTAAAACTAAAAACCTTGTTCTGTGCGTCCCTTCCTACGCCTATCTACCCACCACATTAACTCCTAAGGCTCATCAACAAAAACCACTTTAACATCATCTAACATCTAGCATCATACTAACTACCTAAATTCACAAAGTTTTCCTGTTTCCAGTTTGCATAAAAAATGAATACAAAGGAGACATATTTCTCAATTTTTTAACAATTTTGGGGAATTCCTCTAAAACATGGTCTACATCTTCTTCCGTGTTAAACTTTGACAAAGTAAATATAATTGAACCCTGACCAACAGCAGTATCCGCACCGATAGCATCAAGAACATGCGAAAATTTAAGATTCTTATTAGCACATGCAGAACCGCTTGCAGCTATAATACCTTTGGCATCTAAAAGTAGAAACAGTGCCTCACCTTCAACAAACTCTATTGAGAAATTTATATTGCCAGGCAAACGATTTTCTAAAGCTCCGTTTAAATAAATGTGTTCTATTTTGTTTGGCAATTCCGCAATAAATTTATCTCTTAATTTTTTAATAATTTTATCGTTTTTCGCAGTTTCCAATTTTGCAATTTCACAAGCTTTTCCAAAACCAACAATAGCTGGAAGATTTTCAGTGCCAGCCCGTCTCGAATTTTCTTGAACACCACCATCAATTTGCGGGATAATTTTTATACCATCTTTAAGATAGAGAGCTGCTGCCCCTTTAGGCCCGTACATCACAGAAGACGAAAAAGTTAAAGCATCAACTTGCAAATCTTGAACATCAACTGAAATAGCGCCACAAGCACTGACTGCATCAGTATGAAAAACAACGAAATTTTTTGATTTACCGTTCTTGACTATAGAAACTAATTCCTTTATGTTCTGGATTGTCCCAATTTCAGGATTTGCATACTGCACAGACACCAAAATGGTATCGCCTCTCAAAGCTTTTTTTAACTCGGATCCCAATACGTTTCCTTTAGAGTCAACCGGCAAATACGTTACCTCAAATCCCTCTTTTTGTAGTTTTTTCACCGAATTTAACACAGAAAAATGCTCAATAGCAGAAACAACAATATGATTCCCTCTAACTTTTAAAGCGTTTGCGATACCTTTTATAGCTAAATTGTTTGATTCTGTGCCGCAGGAGGTAAAAATAATTTCTTTTGAGGTGGCATTGATTAAATCTGCAACTTGTGTCCTTGCCGTCTCAAGAGCATCTTTTGAAACAGAACCTAAAAAATAAACACTTTGTGGATTTCCATAAAACTCGACAAAGAAGGGCTCCATAGCACCTAAAACCCTTCCATCAAGCACAGTGTTTGACTGATTATCTAGGTATATCTGTTTCATAGATTCATTCTTCTTTTTCGAAAACAACTTTTGAAGCGTTGCACAAAGGACACAGCCAATCATCAGGTAGTTGCTCAAATGTCGTTCCTGGTGCTATCCCATCCTCAGGAATGCCTACAGCTGGATCATAGACATACCCACACAAAGAACATTTCCATTTTTCCATAACAACCCCCTCCCCACAATTAATTGCACTGTTTTTACTGTATACAAGACATTATATTATATATTTTTCACATTGTTCAACTTTTTGCAAGGTTCCACAACATACTGATTGACATGAAATTGCTTTATATGATAACATCCGCGCTATGTGAATGTTTCATAAAACCAAATGTGAATTAAAGAGTGGGATTATTGTGCTTTTTGTTTTGTGTTCTAAGTGTGGAATTTTCAAGATCAATGGTCGGTTTTTGCTTGCGTGTGGATTTGCGGTTTTGTTGATAACTTCAACTGCTTGCAGATTGGCAAAAACTAGTGATAAATCGGTGCCGGGTAGGGAGTTGGGCGAAATAACACGTATTGCGCAAGGAAATGATGTAGGGACAAAAATCCAAAACATAAATTCGCGGTCAGATGTTGACTCTGTTCAAAACGAGGGTTTTCCTCCTGCTTTGGAGCAATTGCTTCCCATGGCAAAACCCTGTGGTTGGCCGTGTGATGGGTATATATCATCTGCCTATGGCATAAGATTTCATCCGGTTTTCAGATGTAAAAAATTTCATCGAGGGATTGATATAGCAAATGCGTCAAGCACGCGCATACGCATACGTTGTACAGCTTATGGAGAAGTTGCTTTTTCAGGGTGGATACGTGGATATGGCCATGTAATAATTGTAAAGCATGGGTTTGGTTATGAAACAGTTTACGGACATCTTTCCAAAAAATATGTAAAAAAAGGCGATAAAGTATCTAGCAGACAAATAATTGCGGAAATGGGAAATTCTGGAGCGGCGACAGGGTTTCATCTGCATTACGAGGTTTGCTTTAACGGGAAATCTATAAATCCAGAGCCGTATCTGTTTGCGAATTTTATAGGGCAAGATGTTCTGAAATGCTAAAAGCAGGTATTTGTATGTTTTTTGTGTAAAAATTTCGACCATTAATGATAGTAAAATAAACAAATAACGGAGTGAAAACAAATGATGGAATTTTTTAGAAACCATACGCGTATAATTTTTGTCGTGACAATTGCTGCTTTCATAGGTGTGACGATTGCAGGGACAGTTTCATGTTTATTTATGATCAAAAAAAACTATATCGCTAAGGTAAATGGTATAGCAATATCCAAAAAAGTATATGATATGGAAGTAACTGCTTCTAAAAAAGTAGGTATTCCAGGTATGAGTGCCCAAAGTTTATATAAGATGAAAACAGATATTTTCAGAGATTTGATATTAAAAGAAATTACCTACCAACAGTCCAAATTCTATCGCATTACGATCACTGATGCAGAACTAAAAGCTTATTTGTACAGTTTGTCAATATTTAGTAGGAGCGGTGTTTTTGATGAAAGAAAATACAGAGGGTTCCTAAGTATTTGTCGTATGACTCCAGCAGAATTCGAATCTAGTAAAAGAAAATTACTAGCTGAGCTCAGGCTCAAGCGTATGATAACTTCCTGTATGCAGCTGTGGAGTTATGAACTTGAAGAAGCCATAAAACAAAGTCCGTCAATACAAAGAGAATCTTTGCTTAGACTAAAAAGATATATGATGTGGGACAACTGGTATTCTAATGTTATAAAATCTGCAGAAATCGAGCTCAACAGAAAGTCAATTGGTCTTTAATGTCATTATTAACGTTTAATTCCAAAATCTCTCTAGTTCTTTAACAAGTTTCGTATATGGGAGGCCTACAGCTGTATACCGATCTCCATAGATTTTGTCTACGAAATTGTCATCATGATCTTGGATAGCGTAAGAGCCTGCTTTATCTGTGTGTTTTCCAAAAAGTTGTTTGAGTTCATACTCTGGTATTTTTTTCATTTTTATGTGAACAACATCATAAAAAACTGATTTTTTATCACCCTGTATGATGGCCACACCAGTATAGACACTATGTCTACTTCCGTTTAATAATCTGATCATTGTTTCTGATTCTTGTTTGTTTTTAGGCTTGCCAAAAACTTTACCATTTAAAACAACAATAGTATCAGCAGCTAAAATCAAAGCATCAGGATACATACAAGCCACACAGAAACCTTTTTTGTACGCAATATCTTTGACCATAAACGAAGGTTTCACGAAGCTAGTTTGTTCGTCTATTTCGCTCGGGACAGACTCAAACGAAAACCCCCATTGCTTTAATAGAGAAATCCTTTGTGGAGACGATGAAGCAAGTACGATTTTTTTATTTAAGTAAGTGCAGCAAGACGGCTTTTTGAACATAGAGTCTATTTTCCGCTTCCGTAAATATTGAATTTTCATACTTATCCATAATGTCTGTGGTTATTTCTTCGCCTCTTACCGATGGAAGACAATGAAGCACAATACACCTAGAAGAAGCTTTTTTGAGTAATTTACTATTTACTTGATAAGGAGCAAAGAGGTTTTTTCTTCTTTCTTGCTCTGATTCAAAACCCATCGATGTCCATACGTCGGTATATATAACATCAGCGTCTTTAGCTGCACTAATATCACTTGTAACATTAATCTTAGCATTTGTGGATGATGCGTATTTCAAAGCTTTATTTAGCACTTCCTTTTTAGTCAAATATTCTCTTGGGGATATTACGGTTAAATTAAGTCCCAAAATAGCTGATATTGCAAGAAGGGAATTAGCAACATTGTTGCTATCCCCGGTATAAACAATTTTGACATTTTTTAAAGATTCTATAATTTTTATCCTGTGAAACTCCATGATAGTCATAATGTCAGCTAAAATTTGGCATGGATGCTCATCATCCGTAAGTCCATTTATAACTGGGATTGTTGAATACTTTGCAAATTCTTCTAAATTGGAATGCTTAAATGCCCTTATCATAAGACCATCTAGGTATCTGGACAAGACCATTGCTGTGTCCCGTATAGACTCACCTCTAGAACGTTGCATTTTTTCGGTGTTGAGAAAGATAGGAGTACCGCCTAACTGCGCCATGGCTACAGCAAAAGAAACCATAGTCCTTGTAGATGGCTTTTCTAGTAAAAGCCCAAGAGTTTTTCCTTTAAACACACTAAGAGGTTTTCTTTTGCCTTTAAGCTCGGCAGCTTTGTTTAACAACGCTTTTATCTCTTTTTTCGATAGGTCATATATTGACAATAAATTTTTTTTCACCATAACTATTTCTACTGGTCAGCAAATTCGTGCAAATACATTCGTATTCTACCATAACTTAATGTCTAAAGCAAATTGCTCGTAAGATTTCATAACGGTATTTGCCTAAATCAGTTTTGTTATGTAGAATAGCTTAAGTATTTTCAACCACAGATAGATAGTTAATAGTTAGAGGAAATTTTATTTGATAGATGATTGAAGGTGTCTGGTTAGACCTAATTCAATTAAAAAATAAATGTTCAAGCCAAAATTTTTTACCATACTAAAAAACAAACCGCAAGAATTTACGTTTAACCGTATTTTTACAGACATAAATGCTGGGCTCGTAGTGGCTTTTATTGCCATTCCACTTTCAATAGCGTTTGGTATTGCTTCTGGTGTTATGCCAGAAAAAGGTCTTATAACCGCTGTAGTGGCTGGATTTTTAATTTCATTTTTTAGCGGAAGTCGCGTTCAAATAGGTGGACCAACAGGTGCTTTTGCGATCATAGTTTACGGCATAATACGAACATATGGGACAAACGGACTGATAACCGCAACCACCATGGCGGGAATTTTTTTAATAGTAATGGGTCTTTTGAAATTTGGTAGAATAATACGCTATATTCCCGACCCTATCACAACTGGATTTACAAACGGTATTGCCGTAATCTTATTTTCAACACAGATCAATGATTTTTTAGGATTAGGTCTTTCCTCAATTCCTTCCGATTTCGTAGAAAAATGGGCACTATATATTAAAAATTTCAGCAATATTAACACCCCAACGCTTGCAATGGGAATTGGAATTTTGTTGTTTATAATATTTTATCCTAAAAAATTTAGATTTTTACCCGCACCACTAGCTGCATTAATAGTTTCAACATTAGTTGTAAATTTTTTTAGTCTACCTATCGCAACGATATTTTCACGTTTTGGGGATATAACAAAATCTGCGATTTGGGCTCCCAAAATACCTGCATTAAATTTTGGGTTAATATGCCAGTTATTCCAACCCGCCTTGATGATAGCAATTCTTGCAGGGATAGAATCTTTACTTTCCGCCGTAATTGCAGATGGTATGACTGGTAAAAAACATAGATCAAATACCGAACTTATAGCTCAAGGGATAGCAAATATAGGCTCTGCTATTTTTGGTGGCATTCCAGCCACCGGAGCAATAGTTAGAACTGCAGCAAACGTGAACAATGGAGGAAGAACACCCATTGCAGGAATAGCTCATGCGTTTTTTATATTTATGATATTGCTTGCTTTTATGAAATATATTGTTCTTATCCCAATGGTAACACTTGCATCTATTCTTTTTATGTCAGCGTTTAGAATGGTGGATTTTAATGCTTTTAAAGAAATTCTTAAAGCTCCTGTGAGCGATTCTATAATTCTGGTAACAACTTTTGTTTTGACAGTGTTTGTGAGCTTAGTTTATGCTATTGAAATGGGAATAATTTTAGCTTCTCTTTTATTTATGAAAAGAATGTCTGATATTGCAAACATCGATACTGCATCGAATGACATTTATGAAGGCATGGACAATGATGAAATTTCAGATAGAAAAAGACTAAGAGACACAATTGTATATGAAATCAACGGACCTTTCTTTTTTGGAGCAGCAAGCACATTCGTAGAACAGATAGAAAAAATTAGAGATTGTAAAGTTATAATTTTACGAATGCGTAAAGTCCCAGCCATGGATGCTACGGGATATCATGCGTTGTACAAAATCTATAAAAAATGCGTTGCAACAAATACCAGTCTTATTCTGTGCCAAATACAAAAACAACCCTTAAGGGTATTAAAAAATTATGGATTTGTTGATATTTTGGGAAGAGCAAATTTTTCATTAAATATAAACACAGCATTTAGAAAAGCTGAGGAATACATGAGATATCTTGAAGAATATAAGAAAACATTCAACATAAAGAAACAATAAAATAACA
>JAITTL010000012.1 GCA_031286985.1 Endomicrobium sp. | reverse complement strand
CGAGCGGAATTTTTAATGTACTATAGAGAGAACAGGTATGCAGGATGCTCATATGCGATAGAGAAGAAAGAAGAAGTGAAAGCGATAGCAGGGTATAAGAGAGACAATACATATACAAAGGAAGAATTAAACAAAGTAATACAATATGAACATTGATTATATGGTTATGTGCTTGTGTGTACGTCTGTCAAAAAGGGCCGAGAAATGTTAAGAAGGGAAAAGATTTTAAACAAGCAATATAAAAAAGCTTCCCTTGAGCTTTCCAATGGTGTGGTTTTTGAAGGAAGAGCTATAGGTGCTAATGTAGTTGTTAGTGGAGAGATGGTTTTTAATACTGGGATGCTTGGTTATAGTGAAGCTATGACAGATCCATCGTATTTGGGCCAGATACTGGTTTTTAGTTTTTGCCTTATAGGTAATTACGGAATTCCAATTTTTAATAGTGGTGATTTTTTTGCGTGTAAAGGACATGAAAGTGGTTCAATAAAAGCACAAGGTATTGTGGTTTCAGATATATACAGTGGTTGCTGCCATCACAATGCCGAAATTTCTCTTGAGGATTGGATGAAAAGTTATGATGTGCCGGGCATTGCAGGTATTGATACGAGATATTTAGTACAGATGATAAGGGACGCAGGAAATCTTTATGGGAGAATCGTTTCTGATGGAGCAAGACTGCAAGATGAAAATAAATTTGAATTTTTAAAAAATTTTAAAGATAAGGAATATGTAGATCCATCAAAATATAATTTAATGCCATCTGTATCGACTAAAGAAATAGTAAAAATTGGTAGAGGTTCTAAAAAAGTTGCTGTTGTTGATTGTGGTGTAAAATGGAATATTATAAGAATGCTTGTGGAGAGACAATGTGAGATCGAGATTTTACCGTGGAACAGTGATTTTTCTAAAGTGAAATGTGATGGCTGGCTTATAAGCAATGGGCCAGGAGATCCAACAAATACTGATGATTTAGTTGATAGGATAAAAAAGCGGATTTTAAGTTCTAGTAAACCGGTTTTAGGGATATGTCTTGGGCATCAACTTTTATCACTTGCATCAGGAGCAAAAACAAAAAGGCTTAGTCATGGACATCGAAGCCATAATCAGCCAATTTTTTCTCTTCCTGAGAAAAAAGCATATATGTCAAGCCAGAATCATAGGTATGCGGTGGAAAAAAATTCAATACAACCTGGTTGGGAATTATGGTTTGAGAATGCAAATGATTGTTCTGTAGAGGGATTAAAACACAAAACAAAACCATTTATGTCAGTGCAATTTCATCCAGAAGCTTCGAGTGGGCCAAATGACACATCATGGATAATTGATAAATTTGTGGAATTGCTGTAATTCAAAAAAATAACAATTTACGTAACTTTTTATTTTTTTAAGCAAACAGTAAATAGTTTTATGCCAGCAGTGATGTATAAAAACAAATACAATTGAATTAATCGTAGTATAGCAATACGAAGGGGATCAAGATGCCTGTTCTGGATTTTTTGTTGCCAAAAAATGGAAAAAAACAAAAGGTTATTATTTTAGGTTCTGGTGCTTTGACTATTGGGCAGGCTGGAGAATTTGACTATTCTGGTTCACAGGCTGTAAAAGCCTTGGAAGAAGAGGGTCTTGAAGTTATAATAATCAATCCCAATATAGCCTCAGTTCAGACAAATAGCGGTCCTAATAAGAAAATTTATTTATATCCCATCACTCCTTTCTGGATAGAGAAAATTATTAAAATTGAAAAACCTGTTGCGATTATTTCCAGTTTTGGTGGGCAGACGTCTTTAAACTGTGTTATAGAGTTATGGAAAAATGGTGTATTGAAGAAATACAACGTGAAAGTTTTAGGTACACAGGTTAATGCGCTTGAAATATCAGAAGATAGAGAACTTTTTTCGAAAAAAATGCAATCGATCAACGCTCCTATAGCTAGGAGCCAAGCGGTTTCAACTGTGGATGAGGCATTAGAAACAGCTAATCAAATAGGTTATCCAGTTATAACGAGATCTGCGTTTTCTCTTGGTGGGCTTGGCTCTGGTTTAGCAAGAACGTTTGCCGAGTTAAAAAAATTTTCCCAGATGGCGCTTATGGTTTCACCTCAAGTATTGATTGAAAAGTCTTTGCATGGTTGGAAAGAAATAGAATATGAAGTCATGCGAGATAAGACCGGAAATACCATAACAATATGCAATATGGAAAATTTTGATCCTATGGGGATACATACAGGGGATTCTATAGTAATTGCCCCGTGCCAGACAATAAATAATACTGAAAATAATATGTTAAGAGATATGGCCATCAAAATTGCGCAAAGTTTGGATATAGTTGGAGAGTGTAATGTTCAATACGCCTTAAATCCGAAAGATTACAGTTTTTACGTAATCGAAATCAATGCAAGATTATCGCGTTCAAGCGCTTTAGCAAGCAAAGCTACAGGATACCCTATTGCGTATATAGCTGCAAAAATAGTTATAGGATTTGATTTGCTTGAACTCAAAAATCCTGTTACTAAGACTACATCGGCGTTTTACGAGCCATCACTTGATTATGTTACTTTAAAAGTTCCACGTTGGGATTTAAGTAAATTTGGTGGTGTCTCAAGGAATCTTGGCACACAAATGAAATCCGTTGGTGAAGTCATGGCTATAGGAAGAAATTTTTGTGAAGTTATTCAAAAAGCATTGAGAATGGTAAATGAAAATGAAGAGGGTATAACAGCAAATGTTTTTAAAAATGCCTCAAATGAAGAGCTTGAAAAAGAGCTTTTGTCTCCAACAAATTTAAGAATTTTTGCAATTTACGAAACGTTTAAAAGAGGAGCAACTCTTAAATATGTATACGAAAAAACAAAGATAGATTATTGGTTTTTGTCGCACATTTTATATCTTGCAAATACTGAAACAGAACTATTTGAATTCTTCAAATCGGAAACAAAAAGCGATAGCATTACATGGCAGGAAGTATATAATGCTTATAAAGAGATTCCAAGGGACCATGTGCAGCGGTTAAAATCTAGAGGATTTTCTGATTTTCAGCTTACTAAAATATATCTTCAATCATGTTTAGACGACAAGGTAACCTTAAGTACAAAACAAATAAGAACTTTATCTTTTGGTGTAAGAAAATTAAGAAAGAAACTTGGTGTTTTTCCGGTTGTAAAACAGATAGATACAACGTCATCAGAATATTCCACAAGGTCAAATTACCTATATCTCACTTACGATGGAGTACACAGTGACATAGTTTCAAATAAAAACAAAAGGAGTATTGTAATTCTTGGAAGTGGAAGCTATCGTATAGGGAGTAGTTTAGAGTTTGATTGGTGTTCTGTAATGGCAAGTGGTTATTTTAAAAATAAGAAAAATAATAGTGTTATTATCAACTGCAATCCTGAAACGGTTTCAACTGATTATAGTGCCTCAGATAGATTGTATTTTGAAGAGTTGTCGTATGAAAGGGTATTGGATATTATAGACATTGAAAACCCTAAAGGTGTCATTACTTGTATGGGAGGACAAAATCCAAATAATTTGGTTACCCCATTAAGTCAAGCAAAAGTAAATATTTTAGGACATAGTCAAAAAAGCGTTGATAAAGCTGAAGATAGAGAAAAATTTTCAGCAATGCTTGACAGTCTTGGTATAGATCAACCTGAATGGACTTCCGCTGTTTCTTTAGCTGATGTGAAGAAGTTTATAGATAAGGTTGGTTTTCCTGTTTTGATTCGTCCAAGTTTTGTGCTTTCCGGAACCCTTATGAATGTTGCAAACGATCAACAAAGTTTGGATTACTATTTATCGCTTACCAAGGATATTTCAGCTGATTCCCCAGTTGTTATTTCAAAATTTATTCTTGATGCAAAAGAAATAGAGTGTGACGGTGTTGCAAAAGACGGTGAAGTGGTGCTTTCTCTGGTAAGTGAACACGTTGAAAATGCAGGAGTTCATAGTGGGGATGCCACAATGGTGTTTCCATCACAAAAAATATATGTACGGACAGTGAATGTTATAAAGGATATAGTAAGAAAAATAGTAAAAGGACTTAATTTAAATGGTCCTTTCAATATACAGTTTATAGCCAAAGATAATGATGTTAAGGTCATTGAATGTAACGCGAGGGCTTCAAGATCATTTCCATTTATTTCAAAAGTTTCCGGTATAAATCTGGCTGAGCTTTCTTGCAAAGTAATGAACAATGAAAGATTTCCAAAAATTTTGATTGATGAAAGTGAGATTCCTTATGTTGGGATTAAAGCATCAATGTTTAGTTTTCAAAGATTAGATGGTGTAGATCCTATTGTAGGTGTAGAGATGGCGTCTACCGGCGAAGTAGGTTGTTTGGGAGAAAAATTTAATCACGCAATGCTTCTTTCTATGGAAGCAACTCAAGTAAGGAAACCACAAAAAGGAATTCTCTTAAGTACAGGGAGGGAAAAGGATAAGGTTAAATTCATGGAAGTGATAGATAATCTTTGCAAACTTGGAGTTCCAGTTTATGCTACTAAAGGAACTGCTAGATATCTTGAAAATAGTGGTTACAAAGTTAATACTGTTCATTGGAACCGTAGTCCTAGGGCTGTAGATGTCATAATGGATGGTAAAGTGGATTTTGTAATAAACATAAATAAAAATTTAAGTATTGATGAACTTCATAACAATTCTGAAATCAGAAAAATAGCTGTTAAATGCAGTTGTTCTGTTTTGACAAACCTTGAAAAAGTAATAGCTTATTTAAGAGCGTACGATTCGTATAGTGAATTACAAAATATTGAAAATTGTATAAGTTTATGATGTTTAAGCGATGTAGAGATGTGATAATATTCAATTCAAGATTAAAAAAACATAGAAAACAAATCAAAAGTAGTCATTGTATTATAAATATGCTAAAGGATGTTTGCAGCGAAATGACAGGGTTTTTCACAATTTTTTGCAATAAATTCGTGTGGTGAGAGTCCTTGCAAAGACTTTTACCGCTGTTAACCATAATTTTTAAACTTTATTGAGTACAGCTAATAAAACACATTGACAATTTTATAGGCAAATTATAGAATGAGTTCATGGAGAATATTGAGATTTTGGCTTTAAAAGTTAAAAAAATAACAGAAAAATTGAAAGTACTAATAGACGAAAATAACAAACTGAGGTTAGAAGTTGGATATTTAAGAAAAGAAAATGAGCGTAGTAAAAAATGTGTTGGTGAATATGTTGTGTTGAAAAAAAATACTGATGAAGTTGCTGCTATAATTGAAAGAATTATAAAGAAAATTGATACAATAGAGGTTCCATAGATTATGGCTACGACCCGTGAGAAGATTATGGGTAGATATATAGAGTTTAACATAGACGATATCGATGAATTAAGTTTCAATAGAATAGTAAATTTTGTAAATGAGCAATGGGTTGAAGTGAAGAATGAAAATATTAGTGTTCCTGACACGCAGAAAATAGCTGCTTTGACGACAGTCAAGATTGCGGCAGAGCTGCTTAAATTGAAAGATTTACAAGAAAATATCTCAAATAGTTATGAAAAAAGGATTAAAAGCCTTATTAAACAGCTAAGTGAGACTGATAGTACAAATTGAAATATTTTTCATATTAAACCTGCGATGTTGGTGATGTTTTAGTCGGTTTATTCCTACAGGTCTCTTTTTTGGAAGTAGCAGTTTGATATGCCGAATTTGGCATATGGCGCTGCATAACATTAAAAAAATGGGCTTTAAATCGATTAGAAATAACGGCATTGCGGGTTCTTTTTATTACTAGGAAACGGGTTTTATGGAAACTATGCATCAAAAAGATAGGCCACTAGCTATCAGAATGGCTCCACGGGATTTTGAGAGGTTTGTGGGACAGGATGGTATTATAGGGGAGGGAAGGCTTCTACGTCGTTCAATAGAAACCGACAATCTTAGATCTGTGATTTTCTTTGGACCTTCTGGTACTGGTAAAAGCGCATTGGCAAAAATTATTGCTTCGAAAACAAAAGCATGTTTTCAGGAGGCTAATGCAGTAACGGTTGGGATAGCGGATATAAGGAAAATAATAGATGCAGCGAAAGTAAGTGTAAAAATGTATGGCAAAAGAACTGTTTTGATGCTTGATGAAATTCATCATTTTAATCGCTCACAGCAAGATGCATTGTTGCCTGATGTTGAAAGAGGAACAATAACATTAATAGGAATAACAACAGAAAATCCGTCTTTTTATATAAATGCGGCGATTATTTCGAGAAGTATAGTTTTTGAGTTTCATCCTTTATCTAAAAAAGCACTTTCGTCAATTATGGAGTTGGCTTTAAATGATAAAGAAAATGGATTGGGTAATTATAAAGTTGATATGTCACATGAAGCAAAAGAGCATTTGCTTATGAGTGCTGGAGGTGATGCCAGAAAACTCCTTAATGCTATTGAAATAGGGGTTCTTTCAACGAAAGTTAGCGGGACAGGGGTGATAATTTTTGATATAGGTGTGGCTCAGGAGTCAATGCAAAAAAGGGCAATTTTGTACGATCGCACAGGAACCGCCCACCATGATCATATTTCTGCTTTTATTAAATCGATGAGGGGAACAGATCCTGATGCAACTACGTATTGGATGGCGAAAATGCTTGCAGCTGGTGAAGATCCTCGTTTCATTGCAAGGAGAATTGTGATTTGTGCCTCTGAAGATGTTGGTATGGCAGATCCGAGAGCTTTAATGTTTGCGGTTTCTGCTTTTAATGCTGTTGAGCTCATTGGTATGCCGGAAGCGCGAATTGTTTTGGCCCAGGCAGCGATTTACGTTGCTTGTGCTCCAAAATCAAATGCTTCTTATATGGCTATAGAGCAAGCTTTATCAGAAGTTGAGAATGGTAAGATGAGAAATGTTCCTAATCATTTAAAAAATGTAACATTTGGTAACAAGAAACTAAAAAATAATACGGGATATAAATACCCGCATGATTTTGAGGGACATTACGTAAAACAAGATTATTGGACTGATCCTGTTGACCTATATACGCCAACAAGAGAAGGCTATGAAGGGAAAGTTTATGAGCGATTGCTTGGAATTAGAAAAAAGAAAAGTGAGATGTGAATTTCTTGCATTAAGGGATAATATGACTTCGATTTTATCTGAGTCTTATAGTGCTGTTATTGTTGATAAAATCAAAAAACTTTGTGAGTATAAAAAGGCGAAGACTGTTATGTTTTATTTGTCTTGTGGTTTGGAAGTTATTACTGATTTTATAATAAGATTTTCCTTTGATGAAGGTAAAACCGTTGTTGTTCCTGCTGTGGAGAATTCTGAAAAAAGTAAGACCCTAGTCCCTGTAAAAATTTTAGAATTTGGAGATATTTGTAAGTGCAAATTGGTCTACGGTGTTAAACAGCCAGAAATAAACAAAGAAAATATTGTTGAAAAAAATGACATTGATTTGGTTTTCGTACCTGGTGTCGCTTTTGATACTTCTGGTTATAGGATTGGTTATGGTAAAGGTTTTTATGACAGATGGCTTAAAGATGTGCTTGTTGGTAAAATAGTGGGATTAGCCTATGATTTTCAAATTACGTCTAAATTGCCAATCGGAGAATATGATTTGCCTGTTGGCATGGTTGTTACAGAAAAAAGGATCATATATAAAAATTGAGGAGCGGACATATGGGAAACTTGGTAATGATTATTATAACCGCTTTTGTGGCTTTAGTTGTAGGATATGTTTTGCGTCTTATCTATGCGAAATTGAATGCCCGATCAGCGGAACAAATTGCAGAAAGAATTATAAAAGAAGCAAAAATGATGGCAGAATCAAAATCGAAGGAATCTCTTTTAGAAGCTAAGTTGATAGTTGATAAAGAAAGAAAAAATTTTGAGCAGGAAATAAGAGAAAGAAAACAATCCGCCCAAAATTTAGAAAATAGATTAAATCAACGAGAAGAGAATTTGGATCGAAAAATAAATGCTCTTGATATAAGAGAAAAAAATTTTATAGAGAAAGAAAACAATCTTTCTAATAGAGAGCAATCCATTAATGCACAATTTGCGGAAATAGACAAAATAAAGAAAGAGCAACAAAAAGTTCTTGAACAAATTTCAGAAATGACAAAAGAAGAAGCGAGAAAGACTCTTATGGATAATGTTGCAAAAAATATAGAGCAAGATATAATAATTTTGACTCAAAAATTGGAGCAAGAAGCACGTGAGATCGCCGATAAAAAATCTAAAGAAATACTTTCAATTGCAATACAACGTGTAGCTGCAGATCATACGGTAGATATTACAACGTCGACTGTTCAAATTCCTAATGATGAAACCAAAGGACGAATTATAGGTAGAGAAGGTAGAAACATAAGAGCTTTTGAACAGGCAACAGGTGTTGATATAATAGTTGATGATACTCCGGAAGTAATAACCATTTCAGCTTTTGATGGTGTTAGAAGACAAATAGCAAAAATTGCTTTAGAGAAATTAATTGCTGATGGTAGAATTCATCCTGCAAGAATTGAAGAAATTGTTGAAAAAGTGAAAAAAGAAATGGATCAACACCTTAAAGAGATTGGTGAACAGGCCGCGATTGATGCGGGTGTTCCTGGGCTTAATTTTGAAATTATCAAATTGTTGGGAAAATTAAAATATAGAACTTCTTATGGCCAAAATCAGCTTCAACATACACTTGAAGTGTCATGGCTTGCGGGTGCTATAGCTGGAGAGCTTGGTGTTGATGTTATGTTTTGTAGGAAAGCAGGATTGCTTCATGATATAGGTAAGGCTGTTGATCAAGAAGTTGAGGGGACTCATCATCAAATTTCTGCCAACATGGCAAAAAAATGTGGAGAATCTGCGAAAATGGTAAATGCAATTTTATCTCATCATGAAGGCATTGAATCTCCAGCAAGTCCTGAAGCATTTGTTGTAGCAGCAGCAGATGCAATTTCGGCAGCAAGGCCAGGAGCAAGAAGAGAGTCGGTGGAACATTATCTTAAACGGCTTGAAAAACTTGAAGGAATGGCAAAAGAATTTCGCGGTGTATCGATGGCCTATGCTATACAGGCAGGAAGAGAAGTGAGAATTCTCGTAGAGCCAGATAATATCGATGATAAACAAGCACAAACTTTGGCTCATGATGTAGCCAAAAAAGTGGAACAAGAATTAGAATACCCTGGACAAATTAAAGTAACAGTAATAAGAGAGATAAGAGCACAAGGTATAGCTAAATAGATTTTATTTATTTTTCATGATTGTTATTGCTTATTTTATTAGGATGCACAATTGTTTGAAACATTAGAATATAACAATCCTCGTCTTGTTTATACAGTTACACAAATAAGTAATGAGATAAAATTTATTTTAGAAGATTCATATCAGGCGGTATGGGTACAAGGTGAGATTTCAAATTTTAAACTTTATAATTCTGGACATATGTATTTTAATATAAAAGATACAAATGCACAGATAAAAGCGGTGATGTTTCAAAATGTAAATATTGGTTTGGTTTTTGTACCAGAGGATGGGATGAAGGTTTTGGTTTATGGTAAGGTAAGTTCTTATCCTAAATATGGTGATTATCAGATTATTGTAAATCACATGGAACAGTATGGAAGGGGAGAGTTATATGAATCCTATGAGAGATTAAAAAAACAATTAAAGGACGAGGGACTTTTTGATGATGTTTCAAAAAAACCAATTCCAAATCTTGTAAATAAAATTGGAGTTGTCACTTCGCAAGATGGAGCTGCAATTTACGATATTTTGAAAGTAATAGATAATTTAAATGTAAATGTTGAAGTTTTAATATATCCTGTTAGAGTTCAAGGTAAGGATGCAGAAAAAGAAATTACGCAAGCAATACAATATCTGAATGAGCATCATAAGAATTTGGACGTTTTACTTGTTGGTAGGGGAGGTGGATCAGTAGAGGATTTATCAGCTTTTAACACAGAATCTGTAGCACGGGCAATTTTTGCATCAAAAATACCAATAGTTTCATGCGTGGGACATGAACTCGATTTCACTATAACAGATTTTGTTGCAGATATGAGGGCTTCAACACCGTCTACAGCTGCCGAGATTGTCTTAAGAAATAGAAATAATATGAAAGAACGAGTAGAATTTTTAAAAAAATCTATCATCGATGCAGTAAATTTTATGTTAGGTGTTTATAGTGAAAAATTTGACAGATTTGCATCATCAAGAGCGTTAACAAGTCCCCATTTGATTTACGAAGATAAAACATCTTACATAAAAAAGTTAAATAGTTCCCTTTTAAAAAATATTGATAAAATATTTGAATCGAAGTTTAAAAACTTAAAAAATATTTCTCATGAACTGAATATTGTGTCTCCTTTGTCTGTTTTGAAAAGAGGATTTTCTATTTGTTTTGATAGGGATAATAAAATTGTCAAAGATTCAAAAAATATAGATATTGGTGACGATGTGAATGTAAAGCTTTTTAGTGGAAATTTTACAGCAAAAATAGTGGTAAAACAATAAGGCTTTGTTATATGCTTTGCTTTTTATTTTTGTTGCAAACAATCATTGTAAAGCAGAATTTTATGATAAGATATGACGAAAATGCTTGTTAAAATCGTAAATTTATGTGATTGTAGTATTACAGAGGATGTGGCCATATGACAAAAAAACAATTGAATTTTGAAAAATCTTTACAAAGGCTTGAAACGATAGTTTCTGAAATGGAAAATACTGATGTAGATTTAGATAAAGCCTTATCTTTATTTGCAGAAGGTGTTGAACTTGTAAAATTTTGTTCATCAAAATTGGATGAAACGAAGAAAAAAATAGAAATTATCACTTCTTCTGGAGAGATAAAAACTTTTAAAGAAGGGATAAATTCATGAGTAGATGTATTAATTTAAAAGATTATCTTTTACGGAAGGCAAAATATGTAAATCTAGCATTAAAAAACTTTTTGCCAAAAGATGATTCTGTTATTTCTCAAGGTATGCGCTATAGTGTTTTGGCGGGAGGTAAGCGTATTCGTCCAATTTTTGTCATTTTAGCAGCAGAGCTTTTTGGTGGAAAGTCTAAAGATGTACTCCCTGCAGCTTGTGCCGTTGAATATTTTCATACCAGTTCTTTGATACATGATGATTTGCCTGCAATGGATAATGATGATTTGCGTAGAGGTGTTCAGACAAATCATAAAAAATTCGGTGAAGCAGCGGCTATTTTGTGTGGAGATGCCCTTATCATAGAATCATTTAGGCTCATAACAAGATCCAAGAGCAGCGAAAAAAATATAAATGAAGCAATAAGAATTCTTTCTTATTACGGTGGTTATGATGTTATGATTGATGGACAAGTTGAAGATACGTTTGGAATTAAAACAAGTGATAAAAAAAACAGGACATTATTAGTTCAAAAATTGGAATTGATACAAAAGAAAAAAACAGCGGCATTAATAGTTGCCAGTTTAAAAATAGGTGCTACTTTAATTGGTGCGGACAAAAGAAGTTTAAAAAAGCTCGAAATTTATGGAACAAACATAGGTATAGCTTTTCAGATTATAGATGATATTTTGGATGTGTATGCAGATAAAAAATTATTAGGGAAAAAAGGCAGCGATATAAAAAATGATAAGTTTACAGCATTGTCCCTGTATGGTAAGGAAGAAGCTGAAAGAAAAGCCGATGAATACGTAAAAAAAGCAAAAGATGCAATATCAATTTTTGGAACCAAATCTGAAATATTTGTTCAAATTGCAGATTATATGATGGATAGGCTATGTTGATAAGCTTTCTTTTTGTATAGTTTTCAAGCATCGGTAAAAACCTACATTGCCAATTATCATGTGTAAAATTTGAATAATTAAGATGTGAAACTGTGGTGATGATGAAAATATTAGATAATATAAACAATCCTCAGGATTTAAAGAAAGTAGAAAAAGAGTGTCTCCCAATTCTTGCAAAAGAAATAAGGGAAAAAATAGTAGCTACAATTTCAAAAAATGGTGGTCATTTAGCATCAAGCCTTGGAGTTGTTGATCTGACAATCGCACTGCATTATGTGTTTGATTCACCCAAAGATAAAATAATATGGGATGTAGGCCATCAATCTTATGCTCATAAAATTATCACAGAACGAAAAAATAAGTTTTGGACTATAAGAACGCATGAAGGATTAAGCGGATTTCCAAAAATATCTGAGTCGAAGTACGATGCTTTTGGTACGGGACATTCTTCAACTTCAATTTCTGCTGCTTTGGGATTTGCTGTCGCCAGAGATATAAAAAAAGAAAATTATGCAGTTGTTGCCGTTATTGGTGATGGTTCTATGACTGGTGGCCTTGCTTTCGAAGGGTTACAAAATACTGGACATTTAAAGAAAGATATGCTTGTTATATTGAACGACAATGAAATGTTTATTTCGCAAAAAGTTGGTGCTATTGCTGGGTATTTTGCGAAACTTTTAACTGCTGGTGTGGCAAGAAAAGTTGAAGAAAAAATTATAAGAGTGGTAAATAGGTTTCATGGAGCCGGGTTGCCGTTTAGGAAATTTATAAAACGGGCTAAAGTTATGCTTTTCCCTGGTATGCTTTTTGAAGAAATGGGGTTTACTTATGTTGGTCCCGTGCAAGGCCACAATATAAACAATTTAATTGCCATATTAAAAAACTTAAAAAACATAAAAAATCCTGTTCTGCTACACGTTATTACAAAAAAAGGAAAAGGGTATACTCCCGCTGAAGAAGATCCTGTAAGATTTCATGGTGTTGGGAAATTTGATATTGAAACTGGTAAAACAGCGCAAAATAAATCTGTTACATATACAAAAGTTTTTTCAGACACCATTATTAGACTAGCACGTGCTGATCAAAGAATAGTTACAATAACGGCAGCTATGCCAGAAGGAACAGGGCTTGATAAATTTGCCCAGAAATTTCCTGATAGGTATTTTGATGTTGGTATCGCTGAAGGACATGCCGTAACATTTGCAGCTGCAATGGCAGTTGCTGGAATGAAGCCGGTATGTGCTATATATTCTACATTTGCGCAAAGGGCAATTGATAATGTAATACATGATGTTGCTTTGCAAAATCTTCCAGTTGTTTTTGCGTTAGATAGATCCGGACTCGTTGGTGAGGATGGAGGAACGCATCATGGATCTTTTGATTTATCATACTTAAACTATATTCCAAATTTAGTCATTATGTCCCCTTGTGATGAAAATGAGTTGCAACACATGCTTAAAACTGCATTTGATTTAAATAAACCATGTGTTATAAGGTATCCAAGAGGTGTTTCTGGCACTGGTGTTGTGTTAGATAAATTGCCACACAGATTAGAAATAGGCAAGGCTGTGGTTTTAAAAACAGGTAATGATATCTGCCTTTTTGTGTTGGGTAATCACGTTAATGCGTGTTTGAAGGCAGCGGAATTACTTGCTGAAAAAAACATAAATGCTTCAGTTGTAAATATGAGATTTTTAAAACCTCTTGATGTTGGTGTTATAAATGAGATGCTTGCAAAGACCAAAAAATTTATTACGGTTGAAGAAAATACTTTGATTGGTGGTTTTGGTGAAAGAATAAAATCTCTTTTATGTGGAAGTGAGGCTGTTGTAGAGTGTATAGGTCTTCCTGATAAATTTATAGAGCATGGGAGTTTAGATGTTTTAAGAAAAAAATATGGTTTTACCCAAGAAAACATAGCTGAAAAAGCTTTGCAAATGTTGCGGGTATGAAGAATTATAAGATTGATTTATTAAGGTTGATGGGTTGATACTTGTCAATTTTTAATTTAAAATACCAAATTGTGTATAAAATTAAACTGATTTTGTAAATTGAGTTTGTGTGAATTCATATTTTTGTAAGACTTGTAAGATAAAAAATGTTGTTTAATGAGGATGCAAAATGATGAAATATGATCATGCTGCAGTTGAAGAAAAGTGGCAAAAGAGATGGGAAGAAAATAAACTGTTTAAGAGTAAAGAACACCCGGACCCTGGAAAAGAGAAATATTATTGTCTTGCCATGCTTCCTTATCCTTCAGGCAATTTACATATGGGTCATGTAAGATCTTATGGTATTGCTGATGTGCTTGCTCGTTTCAACAGAATGAAAGGGAAAGATGTCCTGCACCCAATGGGTTGGGATGCTTTTGGGCTTCCTGCTGAAAACGCTGCTATAAAAAATAAAATACATCCAGCAAAGTGGACGAAACGAAATATTGCCAGCATGAAAAAACAATTCAAAGCTCTAGGTATTTCTTATGACTGGGATAGAGAAATTGCGACATGTGATCCTCAGTATTACAAATGGAATCAATGGATTTTTTTAAAAATGTGGGAAAAAGGGTTAGTTTTCAAAAAAAGTGCAAACATAAACTGGTGTCCATCATGTCAAACTGTACTTGCTAATGAACAAGTTTCTGGTGGGTTATGTTGGAGATGTGACAGTCACACTGAACGCAGAGAGTTAGAGCAATGGTTTATAAAAATTACAGATTACGCCAATGAGCTATTGGAGTGTCACAAGCAGCTTCTTGGTTGGCCTGAACAGGTTTTGTCAATGCAGAAGAACTGGGTAGGCAAATCTTTTGGCGTAGAAGTAGATTTCACAATAGAAGGAACAGATAAAAAATTAAAGATATTTACAACAAGACCTGATACTTTGTTTGGGGCGACTTTTGTTGTAGTAGCTCCGGAACATAAGATTATTAACGAATTGAGATCAAAAATTTCAAATTATAAAAAAATTGCAAAATATGTACTTGAAAGTGGAAGAAAATCCAATATAGAAAGATCTTCAAATAAAGAAAAGACAGGCATAAAATTTGATGGTGTTAATGCGGTAAATCCAGTCACCGGAAAAAAAGTTCCAATTTTTACAGCAGATTATATTTTAACAGACTATGGCACGGGTGCAATCATGGCTGTACCAGCTCACGATCAAAGGGATTGGGAATTTGCAAAAAAATACGGTGTTGCCATTATTGAGGTTATAAAAAGTGACAACTCTTCTACTGATAAATGTGCTTTTGAGGGGAATGGAGTACTTGTTAATTCCGGCCAGTTTAACGGGATAAAATCTATAGAAGCATTTGACGTTATTTCAACGTGGATTGAAAAACAAGGGCTTGGGAAAAGGGTGGTGAACTTTAAACTTAAAGATTGGCTTGTGTCAAGACAAAGATACTGGGGAACGCCGATTCCTATGATTCATTGCAAAAGTTGTGGCACTGTTCCTGTACCACAACAAGATTTACCGGTTATGCTGCCAGAAGATATTGAATTTAGAGGAGAAGGAGAATCTCCATTAAAGACAAGTAAAGATTTTGTGAACGTGAAATGTCCAAAGTGTGGTGTAGATGCAAAAAGAGAAACTGATACGATGGACACTTTTGTTGATTCTTCATGGTATTATGCAAGGTATTGTGATGCTTTCAATAGCGATGTTGCTTTTGATAGTACAAAAGCAAATCTCTGGATGCCAGTAGACCAATATGTAGGTGGAATAGAGCATGCATGTATGCATTTGATATATTCTCGGTTTTGGTATAAAGTCATGAGAGATATTGGTATTGTAAAACACGATGAACCATTTGTAAATCTTTTAACTCAAGGGATGGTGACGTTAGGTGGTAGTGCTATGTCAAAATCAAAGGGGAATATTGTAAGCCCTGATGAAATAATTAAAAAATATGGTGCAGATACGGTAAGACTTTTCATTCTTTTCGCTGCTCCACCGAAAAAACAATTAGATTGGTCTGCAGATGGGGTTGAAGGTTGTTGGAGGTTTGTTAATAGGGTATGGGGGCTTTTGGATGTAATTAATACAAAGTCTGATATTCTTGCTTGTCAAGAAGATAAATTAAATCTTTTAAGAATAATGCATCGTACTATAAAAAAAGTTACTGATGATATTGAAAAAGAGTTTCAATTCAACACTGCAATTTCTTCTATTATGGAACTCGTGAATGCTTTATACGTTTATAAATATGGCTTAAGCGATGGAGGGGTAGCACTTGACGTATATAAGACAGTTCTTCTTTTAATGGCTCCATTTACACCTCATCTCTGTGAAGAATTGTGGGAAAAATTAGGGTGTAAAGGGTACATATCGACTAGTATGTGGCCTGTTTTTGATGAAAACATGATGAAACAATCTTCGATAGAAATGCCTGTGCAAATTAACGGTAAATTAAAAGGTAGAATAGTGGTTTCAACTAATGCTGACGAAAATGAAATTAGAAGGGTTATAAAAGGTGATAACAAAATTGCATTGCAGTTAAAAGACAAACAAATAGTGAAGTTTATATATGTTGTAAATAAAATTGTTACGATAGTTGTGAAATAAGATGAAACTTATACAAAAGAAAATATTCTTATCTTTGATGATGATGTTTTTTGCTGCATTGGTAACGCAGGGCACACAAAGATGTATAAAAAAAGTGTATGTAGAACCTGTTACAAACGATACTAATAAGTGTGGACTTGAAGCAAGTTTTACAAATGCGATTGTATGTGAGATAATGGCGGATGGACGTCTTTCTTTTGTAAATACTAAAGAGGAAGCAGATGGAATTATTGTAGTTGCAATAAATCAGTACATGTTGCAGCCACTTGCATATGGTGATGATAATGTTTCTGATCAGTATAAACTTCGTATAAGAGCAAACGCTTCATTAGTTGAAAAAGAGCACGGTATGGTTTTGTGGAAAGAAAATGTAAAAGGGATACAAATCTATGTTGATACAGACAGATACAATCAAGATTGTGATGCTATAGGGGATGAAATGACAGAACAAGAAGCACAAGAAGTAGTTTGGACAACAATGTCAAGAGATATCGTAAGAAAAGTTGTAGAAAATTCTAACACGCTTGAAAAAAAGACAATTGCGTAATATTTATGTGTAATTTATGGGAATCTATAACTGGCTTTTGTGCTATGCAGCACAAAATGTTTGAAAGACCTTTTGGTATTGCGAGTTTTAATTTTGGATTAAATACATGTCTATTTTGAAGATTCAGGATTTTTTGTCATCTTCCCAAAAAATATATCCAGTTTATTTATTTGCAGGTGAAGAGTCTTACCTACTTGATGTGTGTCTTGGTAAAATAGCAAACCTTTTTGTAGTAGATAACTTAAACAAAGAAGTTTTTTATGCTGCAGAATCTTCGGCAGAAGATGTTTTAAATGCCATCCAAACCATACCACTTTTAAGTGATAAAAAAGTTATTATTGTTAAAGGGGTGGATGAAATGAAAGGTTCTGATGCCGAAAGACTCAGTGATTATTTGTCAAATGTTATAAAAACATCAAATCTTGTTCTCTTATATCATGGTAATTATAAAAAAGAAGCAGTTTTAAAAAGAAAAGAACTTTTAAATAAATGTATCGTGTCAAAAAATTGTGTTTTAGTAGATTGTAGAAAACAATATGAAAATGAAGTAAAAGAGTTTATAAAAAATGAATTTAATAAAAGAGGAAAAACAATTTCCTATGATGTTATTTTAAAAATTATCGATGAAAACGGTGTTGATCTATTGAATGTTGTAAATGAAATAGAAAAATTATCATTGTTTGTAGGCGTGGATAAAAAAAATATCACACAGGAAGACTTAGAAAAAATCAGCGGATACACAAAAGAAGTAAATATCTATACATTGGCTTCAAATATTGAGGAACGTGAATTAAAAAAATCCCTGTTTGTTTTAGAAAAACTTTTGGAACAGGGAGAAGAACCTATAGTAATACTTTCTATAATTTTCCAAACGGTAAGGAAAATGCTTAACGCAAAAAGCATGTTAGAAGAACAAAATATGTCTGTTCCTGAAATTGCTTCAGTGCTTAAGATCCACAACTTTTATACAGAACATTTTTTTGTAAACCTAAAGAAGCATAGCATAAACACGTTAAAAGAAAGTTTAAATGTAATACTAAAAGCAGATATGGCAATTAAAACAGGAAGTGGAGACGTTACGCTAGCTTTAGAAGAAATAGTACTATTTATTTGCACATAGCAGAAATTTTTTTAAGATATATTAAATAAAATTGGAACTCTATAAAAAACAAAGAACCCACTTTTCATGCTTTCCGTAGATGACAAAAATGGAAAACCTAATCATTGCAACAGTGCTTCAGGGTCAACTACACAAGTTCAAAGTACGGTGAGCCGATGAACTTCATCGTTAATTCAAACTTTCGTATGATTTATAAGTTAGCCTTGATAGCGCACCTTTTTTGCAACAAAAGCATAACTCAATGACCAAAATTAATACAGACAAAATCCAATTTTTCATCGACACTACTTTTTCATTCCTGCTACGAGCTTAGACAGTCGTGCTTTTTGATTTGAAGCTGCCTTGTGATGTACTATATTTTTCTTTGCCGCTTTATCCCATTGTGAAAAAGCTGTAGCCAATCGTTCCGATGCAACTTTGATATCATTTCCCTTCACAGATTCTTCAACTTTTTTGATTGAAGTTCGTATTTTACTTTTTATTGATGAGTTTCTTGCGGTTCTTTTTTTTGCTTTTCTTGCCTCTTTGATGGCAGATGTATGTCTACCCGTTTTAAGCTTTGCCATTATTCCTCCGAAATTTTTTCTACGGTAACCAGCGTGCCCATTATATCTCAAATTTACATTGCAGTCAAACTTCGGTAAGTCAGAATAGATATACTGTTGGCATAATATAAAAAGGTGGTAAAAAAATGTATAACACGAAGAAATAGAACTAAAGCAAAAATATTAGACATAGAAAAAATAGGTAGAATATACTGTTTTGTAAAAAAAATTTATTTTTTTAGTCTAAAATATACTCAAAACAGCTTACGAAGAAATTTAGATAGAAATAGTGTAAAAAGGCCTAAGACTTCATTTTTTCTAGTTGATCTGATAATCACTCAATATGGGTAGTGTTATATGCAAATAAAATTCAAAATGTAGTATAATCACACATATGTGATTATATACGCTGGTATAAGTTTACAATAGTAAATGCAAAAAATACGAAGATATCAAAAAAATGGTGGAGGGATAAATGCATGAAGAACGTGTAAGGCGTAAAATCGTATTGATTAGACATGGAGAAAGTGTTTGGAACAAAGAAAATAAATTTACCGGTTGGACAGATGTTGATTTATCTGATGAAGGCGAAGAGGAAGCTTTAAAAGCTGGAAAGCAATTGAAAAAAGATGGTTTTACTTTTGATTTAGCGTATACTTCTGTTCTTAAAAGAGCAATAAAGACACTTTGGATTGTGCTTAGTGAAATGGATTTAGAATGGATCCCTGTGATCAAGGATTGGAAATTAAATGAGAAGCATTACGGTGCGTTACAAGGGTTAAATAAAGCCCAAACAGCTGCAAAATACGGAGAAGCACAGGTAAAAGCTTGGAGAAGAAGTTATGATGTTCGTCCAGAGGCTTTAGATGAAAGTGATGACAGATTCCCTGGAAGAGACATGAGATACGCTGGACTGTTAAAGAATGAATTGCCATTGACTGAATGTTTGAAAGATACTGTAGAAAGAGTTGTTCCATATTGGGAAAAAGAAATTGCCCCACATGTAAAAAATGGCAAAAAAATCATTATAGCAGCACACGGTAACAGCTTAAGGGCATTGGTCAAATATCTCGATGACATAAATGATGACGATATACTGAATGTAAACATACCGAATGGGATCCCGCTTGTTTATGAGCTAGATGAAAATTTGAAACCGATTAAAAACTATTATTTAGGCGATACCGAAGCTGTTAAAATGGCAATGGATTCCGTAATGATTCAAGGTAAAGCAAAATAATAAGCTAATTTTAGGTGGTGCGTTAAAATACTATATTGTGAGGTGTCGATGTGATGGGTAGGTTAAGAATTTTTTTTATAGATAACAAAACACTGATTATCATAACGTTTGTGGGGATTGTTCTTATAGCTCTCTCGATATATGGTTTTAGTAAAATGGATTCGTTTTTTAGGGATAGGTGTATGGCGGAGATACCTATATACATTATTGTTGGATGTATTCATGCAGCTATATTTGTGTATATGCATTTGCTTGTTTATAGTGGGTTTAGGTTTAGTAGAAACAAAATTAAAGCTAATAATGTGAAAGTCTTTTTTAAGGATGTTATAGGCCTTGAAGGTGCAAAAAGGGAGGCACTTGAAGTTGTTCAACTTGTCAAAGACAGGAAGCAACTTAGAAAAGTTGGCGGCAAGATTATCAAGGGAATCCTTTTAATGGGTCCTCCTGGATGTGGAAAAACTTTGCTTGCAAGGGCTGTCGCAACCGAATGTGATATTCCGTTTATATCAGCAGTTGGCAGTGAGTTCAATGAGATATTCGTTGGGGTGGGTGCTAGCAGAGTAAGGAGTCTTTTTAAAAGAGCAAGAAGTTACGCCTCTGCTCATGGGGCTTGTGTAATATTTATCGATGAAGTTGACGTTATAGGCACAAGTAGAAGTTTTAGACATGGATTTGGAGAGACAAATGCTACACAAAATCAACTTCTTGCGCAGATGGATGGTATTAGCTCAGGTAAAGATAATGTTATTGTCATAGCAGCCACAAATGCAGATGAAGATGTTTTAGATAAAGCTTTGATAAGACCTGGTCGTTTTGATAGAAAAATTACTATCGCGCTCCCCAATCTGAGGGAGAGAGAGCAATTATTTGATTTTTACTTGAAAAAAGTGAAAGTTGCTCCAGAAGTGGATAAAGTTAGGCTTGCAAAAAAAACGGTCTGGAAATCCCCAGCTGAAATTGAAAATATTGTAAAAGAGGCTTCGTTGATTGCGATCAGAAAAAAGAAAGAAGTTGTTGATATGAAAGATTTATCAGAAGCGATGGATAGGATAGATTTAGGTATGGAAACGAATCTCGATATGACGCCAAGAGAACTTGAAATGACAGCATATCATGAGGCTGGACACGCCGTAACCATATACCTGATGCATCCTAATGATGATGTTTTTAAAGTTAGTGTAAAGTCACATGCTGGAACTTTAGGGCTTGTATATCACGTTGATAGGGAACAAGTTTATTCACCGAATAAGGAACACTTGCTTGCCGATATTATGGTTTCCATTGCTGCATATATTGCAGAAAAAATTAAATACAATACAACCACAAGTGGAGTTTCTCAAGATTTTACAACATTGATGAGTAAAGCAAACAACATGGTGTGGAAGTTAGGAATGGGAAACAATTTTGTTGGTAATTTTTCGGCTATCCCATCAGAACAAATGTCGCAGAGCCTTAAAGAGAAACTTAACAATGAAACAATATCAATAGTCAATTCATGTTATACAAAAGTAGAAGAGTTTTTAAAGAAAAATTGGGATGCTGTTGATGCTGTAGCTAAGAAACTTGTAGAAGTTAAAGAACTTGATTTTGATGAATTTGAAGAAGTAATGAACAGTGTGGGGAAAAAAAAGAAAATATAAAGCACTTGATATAGCCTGTGTTAGACCGTAGTTGTGTTTACTATCATGAGCTCGGGCTTGTTAGAATCAGTAAAAATTTTCATGTGGTAGTTGAAAAGTGTTACGTATTATATATCGCATACATTTTCGTATTTTTTTGGTAGTGTTGCGCAAAGTTAAACATCATACGAGAGGTGTAGAATTGCTGTGAAAATTTTAATGTTTGCGGCGAGCTTGCTTTTTGCGATATTTTTGTTAAGCGGATGCAATGTAACTTATCCTGTAGGGACTCTTACTCAAGATTTAGAACAACTTATAAAAAAAGAGTGTAAGCAGGATGCAAAAGCGTGTATTTTAGGTAAGACTTTGTATTTGGATATGGAGCTTGAAGGACTTGGATCTAGAGGAGACAAAGGAGTAGTTTCACAGGCTAAAATGTGGGAAGCTGTGCATAATATGGGTAGAGTTGTTTTAAGCTCAGATGCTAACATAAAATATACGGTTGCAACAGCATATGATGATCATAAAAATATATCTATTGTGATAGTTAGAAATATTAACGATCTTAGGTGTTACCGTGCTGGTCAAATGTCTCAATCTGACTATATGTCTAGATTTGTTGGGGAAGTGATGGTAGGGCGTGGGCTTATTGAAAAAACGATAAAAAATAAACATGATATAATAGATGGTGAATATGTCGGTAGGTTTATTGCGTCACGAGTAAGATCAGTTGATTACGACGGAATAGAAAATCAAATTTTAATCTTATTGATCTATGAGCGTGTTAGTGTCGAGAATTTTTCCGCGATAAAAAAAGCATTAAAAAATGAGATTCAATTCTGTTTAAAAAAATATCGTGATGTGTGTTTTAAGGAAGTCGAATTTGTCGAACCGTCTGGCAAGACCGTGTTTACCATATCTTTATGAGTAAATTTTGTCAAAGTTTGCTTTTACATCTGTTTGCTAATGCTGATATTGTAAAAGTGGTGTTTTTTTTGCCGCCAAGTATAAATATTACTAAAAAGAGGAAATGATGTTAGCATCCAAGTATGTGAAAGTTGCGTATAAATCATATGAAGATTTCGTAAAAAATTGTAAAGTATGCGTTCCACAAAATTTTAATTTTGCTTTTGATGTTGTTGATGAAATTGCGAATACTGAGCCTAATAAAAAAGCAATGATATGGTGTAATTGCAAAGGAAAAGAAAAAACACTTACGTTCAATGATATTAAAAAAGAAAGTAACCGTGTGGCAAATTTTTTAAGATCTTTAGGCATAAAAAAAGGCGATGTTGTAATGGTTATGCTGAAAAGACATTATGAGTATTGGTATTGCGCAGTTGCTTTGCATAAGCTAGGAGCGTTGTTGGTTCCGGCAACGCATCTTCTGACTGCAAAAGATGTGAAATACAGAATTAGAGCTGCAAATATAAAAATTATTATTGCGGCTGTTGACGAAAGAATTGTAAAGATTATCAACGAAGCAAAGGAAGGTTGTCCTGAATTGAAAAATGTTGTTTCAGTGCAAGGTCACGTTCCCGGTTGGCTAGAGTATTCCAAAGGAATTGAACGGTTTTCTGATATTTTTGAAAGACCTATTGGTAACAAAGCATCTACTGTTGACGATAAATTTTTATTATATTTTACATCTGGAACTACAGGAATGCCTAAGATGGTTTATCATGATTTTTCATATCCGCTTGGGCATATTATAACGGCACGGTTTTGGCAAAATTTAGATGATGATAGTTTGCATCTTACTGTAGCTGATACTGGGTGGGCTAAAGCTTCTTGGGGGAAAATTTATGGTCAATGGTTATGTGGAGCTTGTGTTTTTGTTTATGATTACGAACGATTTAGTCATCAAGATTTAATTGATAAAATATCCAAGTACGGAGTTACTTCGTTTTGTGCTCCACCAACAGTTTATAGATATATCATAAGAGAAGATTTTTCGAAATATGATTTGTCAAAGTTAAAATATGTAGAAACTGCAGGGGAGCCATTGAATCCAGAAGTTTTTCATCAATTTAAGAAAACAACAGGACTTGAAATAAAAGAAGGTTTTGGGCAAACTGAAACCGTTGTGTTTGCTGCAAATTTTCCATGGATAAAATCAAAACCTGGATCTGTAGGAAAACCATCAGCTGGTTGGGACGTTGATATTGTTGATGGCCAGAATAATTCTTGCCAACCACGGCAAGAGGGTCATCTTGTTATAAAGGTTAAAAATGGACGGCCCGTGGGTTTATTTTTAGGGTATTACAAAGACGATGTTGGGACAAAAAGAGTTTTGAATAATGGATTATATTATACAGGAGATGTGGCTTATAAAGATGAGGATGGGTACATTTGGTTTGTGGGCCGTTCTGATGATGTTATAAAAAGTTCAGGATATAGAATAGGCCCTTTTGAAGTCGAAAGTGCTCTAATGGAGCATCCTAGTGTATTAGAGTGTGCTATAACTGGCATGCCGGACAGCATAAGAGGAGTTGTAGTAAAAGCTACAATAGTACTTACAGAAAAATATAAACCAAGCAATGAACTTGTGATCGAACTTCAAAATCACGTTAAAAATGTAACAGCCCCTTATAAATACCCAAGAATTATAGAATTTGTAGAGGAGCTCCCAAAAACAATAAGTGGCAAAATAAAGAGAAAAGAGATAAGAGAAACATCTCTAAGAATAAAAAATGTTATTAACTAAAGGGGAGATAAATATGAATATCAGAGAGCATATTGTAGAGTTGGCTAAAAAAGTGAAAGGCAGGATAATTTTGCCTGAAAGTTTTGATTTAAGGGTTCTAAACGCTGCACAAATGCTTACAGAAAATGGAGTTGCTTATGTTGTCTTGCCTACCGATAACATAAAAGAGGTCAAGAAAATTGCTGACGGTGCAGGCATAGATTTGAGTGGTGTTGAAATAATCGAAATAGACAACTCTATACTTGATAAAAGCAAAATTGAAGAATTTGTTGACGCAAGGACAAAAAAAGGTATGACTGAACAAGAGGTGTTAAGTCTTTTAAAGAAACCTTTGTATTTTTCAATGATGTATTTAAAAAGTGGAAAATGCGATGCATGCGTGGGGGGGGCTGTTTATGATACCGCTGATGTTTTAAGGGCAAGTATTCATGTGGTAGGAGCGGCTAAAGGTATAAAACTAGTTTCTTCATATTTTATTATGATTCCACCGGAAAATCATTCCATTATAAAAGAACCAATAATATTTACAGATTGTGCTGTAAATCCAGATCCACAGGCTCTTGGTTTAAAAGATATTGCTACGGTAACTGTTGATAATTTTAGAAAATTGTTTCCCGGTAGACAAGCCAATATTGCGATGCTTTCGTTTTCAACTAAAGGAAGCGCAGACAACAAGATTTTATCAAAAGTAATAGAAGCAACTGATCTTGTAAAAGCTAATTTTATAGGACAAAATGATGTAAACGTCGATGGAGAACTTCAGTTTGATGCTGCTATTGTTGCAAGTATTGGAAAAAGAAAAGCTCCTGGATCTTCTGTTGCCGGGAATGCAAATATTTTTGTATTTCCAGATCTAAATGCGGGAAATATTGGGTACAAAATCGCTGAAAGATTAGGTGAATTTCAGGCCCTTGGCCCAATACTTCAGGGACTTGCTCTTCCTGTAAGTGATTTAAGTAGAGGGGCCAGTGTTGATGATATATACCTTATAAGTGCGATTATGCTTTTAAGGTGATGTGAAATACAACATGTATGTTTTCTTTTTGTAAATTCTTCAGCCTAAAAATGGCCATATATCTTTAACCATAACGGTATTATGTTTTAACACACCACAATCTGTTAGTATACAAATCAAAAAAAGTCTAATATGTTGTGGAATCTTCCCAAAATTGTTTTCTAATTACGAATATGGTTGAATACACGGCATGAAGATTTTTTTACAAAAACAGGGTAATTGGAATTGAAGATCGCCATTGTAAAGAAGATAGTAGATCAAATTTATTGTCTGTGTTGTTGAATTTTCTATCTTTTTAAATTTAATCTAATATTCTTAACTTCCTCAAGCAACGTCATTACTAGATCTTTATCTATGTCTACAGGCCCAAATCTGTAAAAGTTGAGTTTCTCTAACATTTTTATTATTCTGGAAATGGTTTCGTCATTTGTGCTGTTTTTGCGCAAATTATCTGTTATTTGATCTTTTGTTAAATTATCCGATGCAATACTTGTTTTAACATTTATAGCTTCAATTAAAGCTTGATAAATTGAATCTAAAGCATTTCTAAAATTATCTTTTGAAATACTAATTTGGGATTCATCAAGAAGTCTATAAAATTTGCCAAAGTCAGATTTTTTTAGTTTTTTGAATGGATTATTTTTAGTTTTACTTACGTAAAATCTATAACACCCACTCAAAATCAATAAAAGAATAAAGGGAGCAATGCTTAAGTAAAATATTGGATTTTTTATAAGATACCCATTGTACAATTTCAGTGTTTTTATTTGTTTGTGTGGATGCATTATAGTAGTCGGCGTTATTTGTGTATCTGTTTTTGATCTGGTTTGAATATTTTCATTTTGATGTACAAATTCACCACTTATTGTAACTTTCTGAGCTTGAGTTTTTATGGTTTTATATTGCTTTTTATTTGGGTTAAAAAAAGAGAGGCTTGCTGAAGGTATTTCTTTTTCACCAGGGGTCAAAGGAATAAATATTACCTTGAACTCTTTTGAGTCTCCAGAGGTGTTTGCGACCATACTGTCGTATTTCCTAAAATCTCGACAGTCAGTAAAATTTATATCTCGCACGCTTTTCATATTACCGTTTCCACTTACTATTACGGTTAGGGTTATAGGTTCGTTCGTTTCGGCAGCTTTTTTATCTACAAAAGCTTTGATTTCAAAATCACCAACAGCACCCAAAAAATCTGATGGTTTGTCTTCTTGAGGCAAAGGAATTACTGTCACATCTATTTTATTTGTCTTTAAAATTTTGGTTTCACCACGTCCCATCGAAAAAACATGAAAAAAATCATCAATTGGCTCAATAGCAATTTCTGTAGGTAAAATATTTTTTACACCAACTCCTACCGGATATAAAATTATTTCGTAAACCACAACATTGTAGTTGGAATTACCCACAACTTCAACATGATTTTTAGATTTAAAACCATCATCCCAAAAACCCGAAAAATTGGGAGTGTAGACTTTAGGTCTAGATGCTAATGCTAAATCTGTACTTGTATAAACGTTAGCTCTATAGATTAGTTTTTCATTTTCGTAAACAGTTTTTTTGTTTACAGAAGCTTTTACAAAAGCTTTATTAGTGGTTTGGTTGGACGCTTGTGTATCTGCATTTTTTTGGTTATTGCCACCTGTTGAAACATTTTGGATATTTTTATTTGGCATAATTCTGATTTCTATGCTATTGGTTAAATATGTTTCATTCTTAAATGTTACCTTAGCTTGCGGGATTTTAAATGTACCTGTTTTTTTAGAGACAAGAGCGTATTCATATGTTATGCACATACTTGAGGTGCCGTTGATAACAGATATACTTTTAGAAGTAGATTTTCTAATTACATTGAATTCATCAGGTATACATATGGTGTAACGGTCTGGTGTGGTTTTAATTGTTCCGTTTATGGTAACACTGTACGTAAAGGGTTCACCTATAGGCATAACATTTTTATTTACAGAAGCCTTAACGGAAGTAATATTAGTGCCCAAAACAGTTGAGGCAAGAGATAATAGTAATATTGTTGAGCACAATATTTTGTTTAACATTTTACCAATCCTTTGATTGCTGCTGTTTCAACGGCTCTTCGTTTCTTCTTTTTAATCTGCTTCGATTGCTATCTTCTTCATCAAAATAGCTTAAAATTGTTTTCGCGGGTTCATCTTTTTTTTCTTGTTGTTGTGCTTTTAAAGCATCATTTTGTATAGGTTTTTGTGCTACTGTCGCATCATTTTTAGGTGGTTTTGATGCCTGTAAATTTCTTATTTTTTCGCTTATCTCCAGTTTTTCTTGATTCAATTGCTCCTTTTCTTCATCCAGTTCTTTTTGTGTCTGCTCTTTTTGATCTTTGTCTTGTTTCGTTGCACCACTATTTTCCTGTTGATTATTGAGGCGTTGCCTTTCTTCATTTTCCTTTATGGCTTTATCATTTTGCTCCATTTGCTTTTTCAAATTTTGTTCTTCTTGGCGTAAATCTTTTTCCTTATTTTCTTGTTCATTTTGTTTATTGCCTTTTTCTTTCAACTTCAACAACGTCAATTCAAGATTAAATTTTGCATCTTTATCTTTATGATTTAATTTCAGCGCCTCTTTGTACAAACCAATTGCTTTTTGAAAGTCTCCCTTCAGATATGCAATATTTCCTAAAGCATAAAAGGCCGCAAACTTCACCTCATCACTAGCATTTGGGGAATTTAGTACCATTGTGTATTTTTCTTGCGCTTCATCAAATTTATTTAATTTATATTCTGCCCCCGCAGCATTATTTAATATGGCGCAATTATTCGGTTGTTTTTCGATTTCTTTATTGAGACTGTTAGATGCAATCTCAAAATTGCCGCTATTGAAATGTTTTACAGCTTTATTGTTTACACTTACATCTTTAAGAGAAAAAAATAAAAGAAAAATCAATAAAAGCAATAGCAATACCACTGCAAATATTTTAGAAAATAAATATCTGCCAACTATGTTTAACATACCTTTTACCGGCATCATATTTTACGCCCTATAGGGAACAAAAGTTCTGCAAACAATGCGATTAGACTAAAAAACAAAAATATTTGAAATCTGTCAGTTTTATTATTTGTTTCGTTAACTTTATTAGCATGTTTGTCTAAATTGCGGATTGCTTGTATAAGCGTATTGGAAATATCTTTATTAGAACTATCAAAATATTTCCCTCCCGTTTCTTCAGCGGCATTTTTCAACAAAACAGAATTTACTTTACTTATAACTACTTGTCCGTTTCGATCTCTTATATAATCTCGTATTGATCCTGTTTTGTCCCTCAGTGGAATAGGAGAACCTTCGTGTGTACCTATTCCAACAGAAATAATTTTTAAGCCTACTTTTTTTGCAGCATTCACGGCTTCTTTAATTTTTGAGTCATGATTTTCCCCATCACTTATCAAGAGCATCGCTTTGCCGCTGCTTGAGTTCAAATTGCTAACAGCTCTGGAAGCAAGAAGGATTGCATTACTTATTTGAGTTCCACCAAAAGAGAGAACATCTGTTGTAACTGTTTTCAAAAACAGTTTTACTGCTTGTAAATCATAAGTCATTGGACATTGCCACATTGCAGTTCCTGAAAAAACAATAACCCCAATTTTTTCACCAGGATTTTCTTCAATAACTCTTAAAATCATCATTTTTGCTTTTTCTAATCTACTTGGTTTTAAATCTTCTGCAAGCATGCTTCTTGACACATCTAATGCTACAATTATTTCAGATGATTCGTTTATCACTGTTCTGGTTTCGTTACCATATTTAGGTCGAGCTAACGCAAAAATAATAAGAATGAGTGCCACGAGGAACAGAATATGCTTTATCCGATAGGCATTTAGATTGACAGTCGTAAGCAACTGCAGATTCGTACGAGAGATCAGCGAATCTAAAGCTGTTTCTCTCTTTTTTAGTGCAATATACAGAAAGACTGCTAACAACGGTATTAATAACAAAAATAATAGGTAAATTTTATCTGCAAACATATTTTTCTACACTACTATGGGGATATCATTTATAAATACTTTAGCAAAAAGTTTCAGAAATTTAATTTTTTCATTAAATTCTTTAATCTTTGATATGTATGTGTTTGTTACAAGAACGGACTGATTTTGCATTTTGCTTCTCTCTATTACCTCTATTCCATTTATACCCTTACCATCCAATCTGTATGCTGTTAGTAAGAGAACCTTTTCCTTTTTCTCTATTGTATTTATGTAATCTATCGC
>JAITTL010000003.1 GCA_031286985.1 Endomicrobium sp. | reverse complement strand
TCTTCTCTTCCTCTCTTAACTTTGATTCTGATAGGTCTGGATCATCTAATCCTCTCCCTCCAATCTCATACAATTTCAATTTCACTTCTTCTTTTATTTCATCTATCTCTTTTTCTTCAGAATCCAATTCCTTTATTCTTTGATCTCTTGCCGTTTGCCTGTCATACGCTTCTTTCAATTCTTCCTCTATTTCACCTATTCTTATACGTAGACTAACTATCTCTAGATTCATTTCATTTACTGCTTTTTCTGCTGCTTCTTTTGCTGCTTTTGCTGCTTTTCTTTTTTCTTCTGCTTCTCTTGCTGGTTTTGCTTCTAATGTTATGAAGAGGACGTTCACTATGCTTGTTGCGCCTGCTACGTCTACTTCTCCTGCTGCTTTTTCTGCTTCCGCTAATGCTAATGCTTTTGCTTTTAACTCCTCTAACTTGTCTTTTTTCGCTTTCATATCTTTTTTCACTACCGTCTTTTTCTCTGTATATCTTTGTATTCTTAATCCTTCCAACCTCTTCGCTTCAGTCACTGCCTTCCTTTCTTTGTCAATCGCTACTTTCACCTTTTCCATCTCTTTTGTTACAATATCGTCCCCTACGGCTTTCAACTTATATCGGGTTTTTGTTTGTTTTGCCTTTAGATCTGATATCTCTTTTTCTATTTCTTCCTTTTCTGCCTCTGTATCTTTCAAATCCTTTTCCTTTTCTTTTGACTTTAACTCTGTTTCTAGTTTTTCATGTTCTTTGACCAATACCTTAAATCTCTTAACCTCTTGCGCATTAGCTGTGATTGCTCCCGCTCTTTCTCCTCTAGCCTTTCTCTCTTCTTCTGTTTCGCCGCTTGAGATCTTTTTTTCAGCGTCTATCATTTCTCGAATATCTTGTTCTTTTACCGACAACCTTGCCAGCCTCTCCTTTGATCTTGCCTTTTCTGCTGACTCTTCTGCTAACTCTTTCGCTTGGCGTTTCACCTCTAAATCTAGCTCTTTTTCTTCCAAACATTCTTCGATTAACTCTTTTTCTCTAGTTAACTCTGATATTTTCTTCTCTTTATCTTCCTTTTCATCTTTCGTGGTCTCTGGATGGTTTTCCAAATCTTTTAATTCTTGCTCAACATTTTTAAGTTTGCCTTTCTCCGTCTCTATTTCTGCCTTTATCACTTTCTCTTCTGCTTTCGTTCGTTTTGCTTCTTCCACACGTATTCTTGCTGCATAACTTAAATCAACAACCTCTTTCGGTTCTACTGATTCTACTATCCCTGCTAGTCTTACTTCTAAATATTTCTCAAATTTTTCAACTTCTTCCTTCGCTGTTTTTAACTTACCATCTAAATCTTTTTTCGCTACTTCTGCCTGAACCACATCTGACGTTCCTTCCTTCCCAGCAGCTATCTGACCGTCAATCTTTTCTAACTTTCCTTTTAATATTGCTACTTCCCTTTGTTTTTTAACAATCTCTTCTATTAATTTACCTAAACTAACAGTATCAGCAGTACCAGCTATCAATTTTTCTTTTTCTTTTCTCGGTATTGATAGTCTTGCTATTCCTACTAGTATATCGCGCTTTATGTTTTTTATCTTTATTTCTTGTTCTCGAAGACCGGCTTCTAACTTGGCTTTTTCTGCTATTCCATCTTCTCCGGCCCTCTTTCCTTTCAACTCCTCTTGCAGTTTTTTTATTTCTTCCTCAAGATCTATCTTTTTTTCTACATTTTCAATAAGTGTTTTCACCTCATTCACCAATTCTTTAAACACTGGCGATAATTTTCCCAAGCGAGCATCAATATCTACTTTTACTGCTGGTGCTCTTTCTCCTCCTGCTACTGATTTTGTTTGGTCTGGCTCCTTGGCTGGGGATCCTCTCATTCCTTCTCCCGGCACTTCTTCTACTCTTGGTCCCCATAACATCTTTACAAGTTGACAAATCTGTTGGTTAGTTTTTTGATTAATCTCGGCTTGCTGTCTCCGCAGATCATCCCACGTCGCGTATTGATGTTGCTGTTCCGCTCCTGGTTCCTTTATTCTTGGTATTGTTAATGATCGTTCTGTTCTTACTAAATCTTCTCCCATCACTTCTTCTACTCTTGGTCCTTTTATTCCTGATGCAGCAAAACACCAACTCCCTGACAGACCAATTTTAAACATGCTCACTATACTCAAAATCACCAAAAATCTAACCTTCCTGCTTACTAATCCCATAATCGCTCTCATTAACTGACTCCTTTTTCTCTCCTAATCCTCCCTTCTCAAACTCTTCTCTCTCTGTTGGGTTCTTCCATACTTTGAACTCTTACTCTCTCTTCTCTCTCTCTTGCTCACCCTACTATGCTTAATAATCTATTCTACAATCCGTTGTCTAAACCTTACTCCCTTTCTCATTCTACAACGTTGTTAATTTAATTTCAATCCGTTTACTCCTCATCCTCTTTCCTTTTATCATCACAGATCTTTTATTCATTAACAACGCACTTCTTTATTGTAAATCCTTAGGATTTTTTCGTGGTGGAAGTTTTATATTTACCATCTCAAAAATGCCAGAAATGATTGCTCCGATAAAATAAATAGACCACACATATGTGTAGTAAGTTCCACAAATCACAGCAATACCAGCCACCATAAACGAACATGCAAATATAACCAAACTTGCTTCAAGATATCTCCATTTTGTGGGGATTAAATTATAAATATTGGCAAGCTGATAATTATGTCGTCTATGCCTTACGTATGCCGCTGCAAGTAATAAAAACCCTACAGGAGAAACAAATTGGCAAATCAAATGTATCCAAATGAGTTGTATCTGAGGACTTACAGATTCGAACCATACTGGATCATACAAATTCACACCTAACCAAGTTGACAAAAGCTTAGACTTTGTCACAACGGTAGAGTTCAATAAAACAAAAACTATTCCCATCAAACATCCAATTGTATAAGTGGCAAATTTTATTGAACGCGGGGCGCCACTAGGGGTAGGTGCCCAATGAAAAATAGCAATAAGAATTGAAGGGGCAATTATGGCCATTAAAAAAAATTGTCTTACACAATTTATTATTAACGGGAACGGATGTGGTCCTAAAATGTTTTGAAGCGGACGAGTAATAAAATAAATTCCAAACATAACAAAAGCAATTTCGATTTTTCTAAAACTAATTTCGCCAAACATCATTGAACGGAATTTACTTGTACGCCTTGCTTCTAACGCTAAAAAAAAATACGTTGCCCCAGCTAAAACCGGTAAAAGGAAAATTATCAAAAATTTAAAATCCATTAAATTACCAAAAATCTCTATCTCAAAGATACTTACTATCTGCTTATCTTGAAAAAATTTATGTCTATACCATACAGCTTTTGTATTGCTTGTACTTACTTGAGAAATGCTTTTAAAGTATTCTCTAAAAGCATTGTTACGGTCATAGGCCCCACTCCACCAGGTACAGGGGTTATTTTTATATCCATATCTTTAACCGCATCAAAATCTACATCACCACACAACCCATCAGCAGTTCTGTTTATTCCAACATCAATAACTACCATCCCGTCCCTTATAAATTCTTTGTTTATAAATTTTGATTTTCCTACAGCTACAATAACAATATCAGCAGATCGGCAAAGTTTTTCTAAATTTTTTGTTTTTGAATGAGCCATTATAACCGTTGCGTTATTTGCAAGCAAAAGCATGGAAAGCGGTTTACCAACCAAATTGGATCTGCCTATAACAATCACGACTTTCCCATCAACAACTATATTTGACATATGCAACAGATTTATGATGCCAACAGGGGTGCATGGAACTAGAATCTTATTTTCAACTATTTCATTCCAATTTTTTGATAAATTAAGAAGTCCAGTATTAAAAGGATGGAGCCCGTCAACATCTTTTAATGGATCAATTGCATTTATACATTTTTGAACATCTTTGTTATTTGGGATTGGCAATTGCAACAAAATACCGTCAACTTCAGGATTTTTATTTAACGTTTCTATTAGTTCAACAATATCTTTCTGAGATGAACCTTCACTTAGATTGTGGTGAAAAGACTTTATTCCAACATATCCACACGCTTTGATTTTTGATTCAATATACAACTGACTTGCAGAATCGTGTCCTACCAAAATTGTCGCAAGACCAGGAATTTTTTCTGTTTTTTGCCTAATTTTATCGATTTTTTCTTTAATTTCAAATCGTCTATCATTCGATATTTTCTTTCCATCAATCAGTTTCATTTATATATACTCTCTGCAATAGAAAATAATTAAGCATTGGCTACAACCTCATATCGCCAAATCAACAACTCACATAAACAATATTTATACAAACTAAAGATTGTAATGCCTATTTTACTATATCTTAACACGTTTTTTAGCTAATTATTTAGGCTTGATAACATCAAACCCAGTGTATTTACGCAGTACTTCTGGAATTATTACAGAACCATCCTCTTCTTGGTAATTTTCAAGTATTGCAGCAAAAGTTCTGCCAACAGCAACACCTGACCCGTTTAATGTATGTAAAAATCCTTTCTTTTTATCTTGAGAATATTTTATCTTTATGTTCATTCTTCTTGCCTGAAAATCTTTAAAATTAGAACACGATGAAATCTCTCTGTATACTCCATCTCCAGCAAGCCATACTTCTAAATCATAAGTTTTTGCAGACGAGAACCCCATATCCCCTGTTGATAAAAGCACAACTCTATAGGCAAGCCCCAAAAGCTCTAAAACATTCCCAGCATCTAAAACAAGCGCTTCCAATTCTTCACTTGATGTTTCTGGTTTGACAAATTTTACAAGTTCTACTTTATTGAATTGATGATTTCTTATAAGTCCTCTTATGTCCCTACCATAAGAACCTGATTCTCTTCTAAAACAAGCTGAGTAAGAAACAAATTTTTGCGGAAGCAAAGATTCATCTAAAACATCATTTCTATATATATTTGTTACCGGGACTTCTGCCGTCGGTATTAAATATAGATCATCAGAACATTTAAAAGACTCTTCTTCAAGATTTGGAAACTGCCCCGTTCCTATCATAGAAGCACGGTTCACGAGATATGGCGTCATTATCTCCTTATACCCCTTCGTCCTATGCGCATCCAAAAAGAAAGATATGATTGCTCTTTCTAAAACACATCCCTCATTTTTTAAAACTGCGAAACGTGATCCTGAGATTTTTGAGGCAGTAACGAAGTCAATGATATCTAATCGCTCTCCGATTTCCCAGTGATGTTTAGGTTTAAAAGAAACTTTCTTCGGCTCTCCGACCAATCTTATGATTTTGTTATCTTTATCATCTTTGCCAATTGGAACACTTTCATCAGGAGTATTTGGAAGTCTAAGAACAAAATCTTCTATTTGATTTTCAATCGCTAAAAGCTGTTTTTCTTGTTTCTGAATCAAATTTCTTAATTCATTTATCTCAGAAAGAAAACTTAATGACGTATCTTTTCCCTCTCTCTTGAGTTTGCCTATTTCTTCAGAGCCTTTATTTCTTTTACATCTTAACTTTTCTATTTCGATTATTGCATTTTTTCTCTCATCCACCCATTTCAAAAATTGATCAAAATTTATATGTTTGTTTCTATTTAACATTGCCTGCTTTATTGTTTCAACATTTCTTTTAATAATCTCAACGTCTAACATCACCACCACCTTATCGAACACGTTTTCTTAAAGCCGCAAACAAAATTCTCATATATTTACCATCCACAACTCCATAACATCTCCAATATTTTGTTTTTGAGATTTTTCATGGTATCTCTAAAATCAAACACCAACCTCTACACTAGTTTTACCATTTTTTTGTTGAAAATTGAAAGAATTCTCTTTGACTGTATAGCGAAATTCCACCGAATCTTTAGAGCCAATCACTGTTTCAATATCGTTCACAAATTTATCGGAACAATCTGACAAATATTCTGTTTCTATGGAAAATTGTCCATGTAAAGAATCTTCCAAATCAATATAAATTTTCGTTTTGCCTTTATGTGCCCTGAAAATTTTCTTTAGGTCTTCATTTAGAGCATCGTCATATCTAGTCGTTGAAAGCTTTATATGTACTTCCATACAATTTGGTGAAATTTTCTTTTTAGCTTCATCTATTGTCATCATATCTTCCACCGCTATTTCAAGCTGTCCCCCAACTCCCATTAATCTGCCCTTTATTGCAACAATATTGTTAAGCGTGAGATATCTGCTAAATTTTTCAAAATCCCTCGGAAAAAGTATCACATTAGCACTACCATGCAGATCTTCAATTTTAAATTTTGCATAATGTTCCTTTCTTGCCTTTGAAATAAGCTTTTTTATGGAAGTCACCATGCCAGCCACATGAACAATTTGAGCTGTTTTAGGATCCATATTTTGCGAAAGCTTATCCAGCCTCAAATCAGAATAAGCAATAAGATCTCTTTTTCTAGGTGTCAACGGGTGCCCTGAAAGATAAAAACCTAAAACTTCTTTCTCATAATCTAGTGCTTCAAGCGGTTCGAGTGGCTTTGTTTTTTGTAGCGGTATCGCATAGAAAGTTTCAGAGCTATCAAATAAAAATCCTTGTGTTGATTTCATATCTTGTTTTATTTTTGCAGCCTTATCAACAGATTCGTCTATGCTTTGAATCAAACTTGCCCGTATTTCAAATTTGTCTTTACCAAAAGAATCAAAAGATCCTGCCTTTACAAGACTTTCAAGCGCTTTTTTATTTGTCGATTTTAAATCTATCCTCTGTAAAAAATCATCCCAATCTTTAAATTTACAAACTTTTCCATCAATAATTCTTGCTTGCTCTATAGATTCTGTTAAACATTCTCCTATATTTTTAATGGCGAGAAGACCAAAACGTATATTTTGACCCTCTATTTTAAATTTTCTATCAGAATATTGTACATCTGGAGGCAATACCTTAACACCCAAAGAAGATGCATCATCTAAATACATCGAAAGTTTATTTTCTTCATTATCTTTTCCAGCAAAATGCCCAATTTCACTGTTAAGCAAAGCAGTTAAATATTCTAACGGATAATTTGCTTTCAAATAAGCTGTCCTGTAGGAGACTACCCCATAAGCTGCTGAATGTGATTTGTTAAAACCGTATCCTGCAAATGCTGCAATATTATTAAATATTTTTATTGCTATTTTTTTATCTATTTTTTTTTCTTTTGCACCCTTTATGAATTTTTCCCTCTGCTCTTCGATAACTTCTGGATTTTTTTTGCTCATGGCTTTACGCAAATTGTCCGCTTCTCCTGGCGTAAAACCAGCAAGAGTAACGGACATTTTCATTACTTGCTCTTGATATAAAAGAACCCCATAGGTGCTTTTTAATATAGGCTCTTGTAACGGATGATCGTAAACAATTTTTGTTTTACCGTACTTACGATTAACAAAATCATCCAACATCCCAGACCCCATAGGCCCTGGTCGGTATAAAGCAATCAAAGCTACCACATCATCCACATTGCTTGGCTTAAGTTTTCCCATCAATTCCCTTATGCCTTTACTTTCAAGTTGAAAAACACCCATAGTTTTAGCTTTGCTAAGCAATTGGTAAGTTTTTTTATCATCCAATGGAATATCATCTAACTTAAAATCAGGATGTTTTTTGTGTATAAATCTAATGCAATCGTTAATGATGGTAAGGGTTCTTAAACCTAAAAAATCAATTTTCAAAAGCCCAAGTTGAGGTAGAACAACACCATCATATTGAGTTGTAATGATGTTTTTCGAACCCTTTGCAAGCGGTGAATAATTTGTAATCTCTTCATTTGCTATAACCATTCCGGCAGCATGCACCCCTGTATGTCTTTTGAGCCCCTCAAGTTTTTGGGAAGCAATCATAAGTTTAGAAATTCTTTCATTAGTTTTAACAAGTTTTGCTAAATCTGTCGAAGATTTCAAGGCCTCTGCGATGCTGGCGTTTTGTGGAACAAGTTTTGCTATGTTGTTTGATTCAGTAGGTGTAAAGCCAAGGACTCTTGCAACATCTTTTATAACAAGTCTCGATTGCATTGATCCAAACGTAATAATTTGAGCACATTTATCTTCACCATATTTTTGGCGCACATATTGTATAACCTCATCACGACCTGAATCTGCAAAATCTATATCAAAATCAGGCATCGAGCGTCTATCAGGATTTAAAAATCTTTCAAACAACAAATCGTATTTCAACGGGCAAATATCTGTGATATCCAAAGTATATGCTACCATCGAACCTGCGCCTGAACCTCTTCCAGGCCCAACCGGGATGCCATGATTTTTTGCATATTTAACAAAATCCCATACTATCAAAAAATACGAAGCAAATCCCATTCTGTTTATGGTAAAAAGTTCTTGTTTCAATCTTTCTTCCTGTTCTTGTTTGACAACAACGTATCTTCTTGTAAGCCCTTGACGGCAAAGAGCCTCAAGATATTGAGAATCAGATTGATATTCTGCTGGCACTGAAAATTGTGGTAAAAGTAGTTTGTCAGTATTTATCTCAAGATTTGTTTTCTCAGCAATTTCTAAAGTATTTTTTATAGCTTCCGGCACATAAGAAAATGTCTTTACCATATCTTCAGCACTACGATAATAAAACAAATCAGAACCAAATTGTAACCTTTTGGAATCATTCAACATTTTACCAGTCCCAATACAAAGTAAAATGTCATGAATTTCAAAATCTTCTTTTTTTAAAAAATGACAATCGTTGGTGGCAACAAGTGGGATTGTTGTTTTTTTCGACAATTCTATAAGTTCCGGTATAATTTTTTGCTGACTTTCAAGACCATTATCCATAATCTCTATATAAAAATTATCTTTACCAAAAATATCTCGGTACTCTATTGCAGCTTTATAAGCTTTTTCAACGTTTTCTCTAACCAAAAAAGACGCCACTTCACCTGCAAGACACCCTGAAAGGGCTATTATTCCTTTACTATATTTTCCTAAAACTTCTTTATCCACACGAGGTTTATGGTAAAACCCTTCTATAAAACCCACACTCACTATTCGCATAAGATTTTGATATCCTTCAAAATCTTTTGCAAGTAGTGTTAGATGGTTATAATTGCCCCAACCACCTTTTCCTTGATTTTTCACAATATTTTTATCTAAACGCGACTTATAAGCAACGTACACCTCACAACCTATAATCGGTTTGATCCCGCTTTGTTTAGCAGCCCAATAAAATTCCATAGCACCATACATATTTCCGTGATCGGTAATAGCAAGCGCTGGCATCTTATATTCGTTAGCTATTAATTTGAAAAGTCCACCTGGCTTTCCTTTGTCATCTGTAAGCCTACACGCGCCATCAAGAAGGGAATATTCGGTATGATTATGTAAATGTACAAACTCCAAAGCCACAAAAACACCCGCTTTTTAGATCTCTAAATTTACGACAAACCTTTTTCAGGCAAAACGGAGGGGGAGAGATTCGAACTCTCGGTACGGACTTTCATCCGGACACCGGTTTAGCAAACCAGCGCACTAGACCAACTATGCGACCCCTCCAGACCAATTTCGATACGAAAAATTGTACTAAATGTTATCACTATTTGCAATAAAATCGCTAAGGCCAGATGTATCCACTTTTCCCTTAGTAAAATAAAAACATAAGGAGGTGTTTAAATAACAAAGACTACGCATTTTTAATGGAAGCGAAGCAGGAAAGGAAAAGTCCGTGCAAAGAAGAGTCTGAAGTACTGTTGAAGGAGCATTTATCTATCCATAAATCAGGCAGCCGCATTTGCATTAAATCTAAAAACCCATGTGAAGAAGTTAAAGCAAAACAATGAAGTGTTTGACATACATCTAACTTATACATCTATTTGCAGTGAGGATAATTGTTTATATATACCAAGCTTTATTAAAACTCTCAATGGGAAACTCAAAAATGCCACCACGAACAAAAGGAACATAAAAAATTTGCTCTGAGTATCAGTCAATAATAGAGATATGGGTATAAATACCAAAAAAAACATCACACAAAGCATGATAGCAAAGAAAAACATTTTATTACGATTACCTAATGTTATTGTAGCACTGTACTTTAAAGCATTTACAATTGATTTTTCATTTTCCAGTAATCTTATATCAAAAAAAACATACCTAAAAATCAGTATAACAGTTACTGTAGCGATAATTACACTCATAATAATCGAGGCTGTGATGGTGACAGGCTTAGCGGTGGAAACGAAGGGTAGTAGTAGAAAATCCACCAGGTGTGCGAAACAATAATAAGCTGCAAAACTAGCAAAAATTTTCAACATGTTTTTCATAGGGAAATAGTGTTTTATTTTAATAGCAGATCCGTTGGATGCATATAAACACACATTTAGTAGAGAATAAAAAACCATCTCATTTATTATCATAAAAATTATCACTGTAAGCAGCGCCGGTATCGATAGCAATCTTTGTGGAACCATCAAATTGAGGCTATGAATTATCATTTTATAAAACATAATAGAAAACACAGCGGAAATAATTGACAAAACAGACACTACAACAAAATTACTTCTCCAAGTTTTAAAAGTGAAACTAAATGCTTCTTTTATCGAAAAAGACATGCTTTTACTCTCCTTGTATAATTTTCAACGGTAGTATATAACACCTCGTTGTATCATTCATTTATGCAATTGTCTAATAAAATTTTCGATCCTGACAAAAAATATTTTTCTTAGTCAATGGTTTTGAGAGGGTGATTCCCTCAAGAGAAGTGCAGCGACTCAACGCTACATACAATTGCCCTTGAGCAAATGCTCCATACTCCATATCTATGGTAACATTATCAAAAGTTTTTCCCTGACTTTTATGTATTGTGACAGCCCAAGAAAGCTTCAACGGGTATTGTTTGAAAAATCCAGCACTTTCTGTTTCTATTTGACGCTGTTTTTCGTTCCATTTGTATTTGAATAATTCCCATTTATATGGTTCAACGAATTCAATTTTCCCATTCAAAAATTTTACACATATCAACGTTTTATCCGAATAAAAATCTTTTTTTATATCACAAATTACGCCAATACTACCGTTAACCCACCTGCCTTTTGTATCGTTATTTAGCATCATTACCTGGGCTTTTTTCTTTACTACAAGACAATATTGAGCAGGAAAAGATTTTGAATCTTCTTTTATATTTTCAGTTTCTGCTGTAAAAATTGCTTGTTCTGATTTTATTTTCGCAAGATACTGATGATTTATAAACGCAGCTCTATCATTTGTGGTAGTAAGGTATACTGTCATAGGCTTATTTAAATCATGTAATAGAACTCTTTTATTAAGCTCATTAAGATCTTTATCGCTTATATTGCAATTTCGCACAGCATTTAACAACGCAATAAAATCAGCATCTTGTTGCCTGTATATTTTTTTTAATTCAACGATATGAAGCGTACTCTCGCAGATTGAATGTGCGCTCAAAAAATAGGGTGATTTATACAATGACTTAAATATGTGTCTCTCTTCATTTTTTATTACGGGAGGCAACTGCTTTAAATCACCTATAAAAACCATTTGGACCCCGCCAAATGGTTCCTTATGTTTTTCTCTATTTAATCTTAAAAATTTGTCTATACAATCCAAAACATCACAACGCAACATGGACGCTTCATCGATAATAATTGTCTCAACTTTTTTATATATTGATTTCTCTGAGAGCTTTTTCTTCTTTATTTTTGAAAGTGTAACATCAGGTTTAAAATTAAAAAATGAGTGCACCGTTTGCCCTTTACAATTAAGCGCGGCTACTCCTGTTGGCGCAAGTACTACAATTTTTTTGTTTGTGTGCGTTACGTAGTGATGTAAAAATGTAGTTTTTCCCGTACCTGCATTCCCCGTCACAAAGACACTATCATCACTTTTATCTATTAAATCATAAGCTTGTTTAAATTCATCCGTTACTTCAATTTTATATTTCATTGATACATACCATATAACTCATTATTTTCGCACTTTAATTTTTTTATTTAAAAAACACATTACACATCATTCATTGCCAAAACACGCAAACGAAAAATGGCCAAAACTCAATCAAATCTTTCCTAAATTACTATTTGTACTAGAATTTTTTTAAAGAAGTTATAAACAACTTATCCACAAAAATGATTTGAAATCTACATTATCCAACAAAATATAACAACTGTCTACTTTTTATACTGATTTTTAGTACATTTATATATATTATTTTCTGTATATATCTTTATTTTATGTCATGCTAACAGAATATTTTATCAAGTTATCAACAATTAAAATTTAAACCCTTTTATTATTCTTTCTAAATCTTCTAAAGAATAATAATGAATTTCTATCTTACCTTTTTTACTTGTTCCTATAACATTCACCTTTGTTCCAAGTTTTCTTTGAATTTCTTCCTTTAAATGTACCAATTCTATTTCATATTTTTCTGATTTCACGATTTTTTTGTTATTTTTTAAATTTGAAACTATTTTCTCCACAGCTCTCACTGAGAGTTTTTTATTTAGAATTTGGTCCACTATAACCATTATCTTATCTATATCTTCTATGCCTGCAAGTATTCTTCCATGGCCGGGTGTAATCTTCCCATCTACTATCAACATTTTTACATCTTCAGGCAAAGATAAAAGCCTTAGCGAATTTGATATAACAGATCTTTCCTTGCCTACAATTTCTGATATTTGTTCATGAGTGTTTCCAAACTCTTCCATAAGTTTTTTAAAAGCTTTTGCTTCTTCTATTGGATTTAAATTTTCTCTTTGAATATTTTCAATTAAAGCCAAATCAAATCGCTGTCTTTCATTGACAGATTGTTTTACTATGGCTTTGATATCTTTGTTTCCAGCCAATTTAGATGCTCTGTACCTCCTTTCGCCTGCAATAATTTCATATTCACCAGGAACTATTGAAGCTGTTACCAAAATTGGTTGAGCTAATCCATGTTTTTTTATTGAACTGGCAAGTTCTTGAAGTTTTTCGGAATTAAATTTATTTCTCGGTTGAAATCTATTAGGTTTAATTTTATTTAAGGGGATGGTTACAACCACTTCTTCAGGAGAAATTCTATTTGTCGATAATGACATTAACGACTCTAATCCCCTTCCTAATGCTTTTTTTTGCATTTCTCATTTCTCCTAGATGACGATCGCGCTTTCTTATTTTTTAATTTTTATTTGCAGATTCCATTTTTCCATTTTGTCTATCAAGAAATTCTTTAGCAAAATCCATATAAGCCCGTGTCCCTTTACCTAAAGGATCATGCAATAAAACAGGCTTACCAAAACTTGGAGATTCTGCAAGTTTTATTGTTCTTGGAATTTTTACCTCATAGACCTTATTATTAAAAAACTTTTTTACTTCTTCAACAACTTGTTCTGCAAGATTGGTCCTTGAATCAAACATCGTAAACAAAATACCCTCTAATTCCAAATTATAGCTCTGCATTAATGTAAATATTGTTCTTGAAAGTTGCCCGAGACCATCGAGTGCAAAAAACTCACATTGCATCGGTATCACCACTGTATCCGATGCAACCAAAGCATTTATCGCGAGCAATCCTAATGAAGGAGGGCAGTCTATGATTATATATTTATAATTCTTCTGAGATTTATTTAATGCATTTTTTAATTTTTTTTCTCTATTTTCAACATTTATTAAATTTATTTCAGCACTACTTAAATCTATTGTCGCAGGCGCAATATCAAGTTTGCTTACAGTTGTGTCATGCAATACATCATCTAATGCGATTCCATCTACCAAAACATCATATACGCTTTTCCCTAAAGAACCTCTATCAATTCCTAATCCGGTTGTTGCATTACTTTGTGGATCCATATCAATCACTAGGCATTCCTGCCCAAGAGTAGCCAAACTTGCAGCCAAATTGATTGCTGTTGTGGTTTTGCCTACCCCGCCTTTCTGATTTGCAATTGCAATTACTTTACTCATTTGACCTCATGTTTATCATTTAATGTTTCACGTGAAACATTAAAATATTTATATAAATCTTCATGAGTGTCAAATATTTTATCAGCTTCCTTAAGAGAAGCCCTGTTTAAACTTGTAACGACAGCACAGCAAAACATTCCCGCAGCTTTTGCTGCCTTTATACCGTAAGGCGCATTTTCTATAACGATACAATTTTTTGGTAAAATTTTTAAATTTTTCGCAGCAATTAGGTACGGATAGGGATCAGGTTTTGCTTTTTTTATCATATCCCCAGTAATCACCGTATCAAAAAGTTTGTAAAGTTCTTTTGGCAACAAATTCTCAACTTCCCTTAAATTAGAACCAGTAACAAGTCCCACTAAATTTCCTTTATTTTTCAACGATTTTATAAATTCAAAAATATTTTCAAAAATATATCTCTGGAAATGTTTTTTAAAGAGTTCTTCTCTTTTTTTGTGTATTGTCTCCATAATTTCTGGTAACAATAATTTTCCGGATTGTTTAAACATCAATTTTACAAATTCATCCCATTTTGTCCCCTCCATCTCAAAAATGACAAAAGGGTTTATACGTACACCATACTGCCTTAAAACTTCAAACCAAGAAATAAAATGGTACGGCATTGAATCCACTACAACTCCATCCATATCAAAAAACACTGCTTCGAAACAATTCTTTGCGTACATTTTTTTCAATCCTTTCTCGCCCTATTCATATACTAAAAATCATCTTTTCTAGAAAAAACCAACCCACTAAGTGTTATACGTGAATTCTCTTAGAAAATTTCAAAAACAAATCAAACATCTTAATAAAATATGTTTTGCTCATACAACATATTCAAAATTTCACCTTTTTACGATACCATGTTGCAAAAGATCTAATCATTCACAAAGCAACTTGACTCATTTTTTCAAATTTGCACAGTGAACCTATATGCTATAAATTATCTACGCCAAACACCGTCAGAGTCTAGCAAATATTCACTTGATTGTCTATGCAGTGTAAGATCCCATATTGAAAGAAATAATTTGACGTAATTACTGTTAAAATAAGAAATATACCACTTGCAAAAGCAAGAATTATTACAAACATAAAAATTATTTACCTATGCAAAAAGTTGAAAAAATTGCATCTATAATATCTTGCTTAACGTTTATTCCCAAAATTTCATTCAATGATGTTTGCGCAGCACTAGCTTCAAAGCAAGCAATTTCATCAGAATCTCCTGCAGTTAGTACTTGTTTTGTTCTCACTAAAGCATCCAAAGCATTTTGTAAAAGAGTAAAATGACGTGAATTTATCATCAATTTATCGTTTTGAAAATCAGAAACTTCAGCTATTTTGGCTGTTTCGTTCAATAAATTGGAAATTCCAGTTCCTGTTTTGGTAGAAATCTCTATAAAAGCATGAAATGGATAAGTCAAAATAGCACCAATATCGTTGACAAGCAATTTTGACGTTAAATCTGATTTATTTAGTACCCCGATAATTGGTATATGCAGATCTAATTCCTTCAAAAGACTTGCTATTTTCATGTCATTTTGATCTAATTCGGAAGAAATATCAAACACCCATACTAGAATATCTGCGATGTTGATGGTTTCTTTTGTTTGTTTCTGCCCTAGTAATTCTATTATATTTTCAGTGTGATTCCTAATGCCTGCTGTGTCTGTAATTGCTATGGGAATTCCGTGGTAATCTATAGTTTCTTCGATAGAATCCGTTGTTGTTCCAGCGATATCGGTAACAATTGCTCTGTTTTTTCCAAGAATCACATTGAGTAATGAAGATTTTCCAACGTTAGGTTTACCTACAATTGTCACTTTCATACCTTTTTGTAAAATTTTACTTGTTTTATATAAATTTAAAAGATTTTTAATGTCCTGAATATACGATTCAAGTCTTAAAAGTTTTTCGCAACGGGATAAAAACATAATATCTTCTTCTGGATGGTCTAAATTGGCTTCCATAAAAGCAAGAAGATTTGTAATATCATCATTAATTTTTTTCACTTTGCACGAAAACGTTCCTGACATATTATTTAAAGCAGCTTTTACAGATCTTTCAGTCCTGCTTGTTATTAAGGCGCAGACAGCCTCGGCCTCAGCAAGATCTTTTTTCCCGTTCAAGAATGCTCTATAGGTAAATTCCCCTGGTTCTGCCGGTCTTGCGCCATTTTTATATAAAATATTTAAAACCATATTTACTATAACAAGGTTCCCATGAACAGAAATTTCCACTAAATTTTCACCTGTATATGTGCGCGGTGCTTTAAAAAATGTGCACAGGACTTCATCGATTTTTTCTGCACGATCCACAACATATCCGTATTTGACTTGTTGCTCAGGTTTGGAGTTGGTTTGAAACACTTTGTTTATGATTTGAAATGAATTTTCACCTGAAAGCCGGACAACCGCAATTGCGGATTTTCCAGCTGCTGTTGCCAATGCGGCAATAGTATCTTCTTTTAAATAGTTCATAAGGCACGCTATCTCTCAATGGATGTAGGGGTTAATATGTAAATTTTTTGCAAAAAAACACGCATTGATTTTTTTGTAAGCAGAATTTTTGAATTTTTTAATTTGTATTATATTTCTACAATACAAAAAATAATTAATAAGACTTAACATTGTCTAATCTATTTTTTATCATTTTAATTTTAGAAAGTCTGTACAATATGTAAACAATCGATATCCAAACAGGTACAGCGACAACCTGTTTTATCATACCAGGGTGCAACAGCGCCATAGCGGTTAAAAGAAAAAAGATGAACGTTAACGTTAGATAATTTGTATATGGAAAAAATGGTGATGGGAATATGGTTTTACAGTTTTCAATATTTTTTTGCTTTTTAAATTTCATATGAGATATAACAATCAAAGACCAGTTGATAAGTATGAACACAACTGCAAAATTTATTGCTATTTGAAGAGAGTCAAACCAATTTTTAAAAAAATAATTTAATGGAACAACCGAAAATGTTAAAATCCCTGATACCATTTGCGCAAGAGCTGGTGCTCCATTTTTGGTTGTTTTTGCAAAAAATTTAGGAGCATTACCCTGCAAAGCAAGTCCATAAAGCGTGCGACTATTGCTGTAAATACAGCTATTGTAAACTGACAATGCCGCAGTTATAATTACAAAATTAAGAACCTGCGCTGCATATTTAAATCCTATTTTATCCAATATCATTACAAAAGGGCTATCGGTTATGTGCAGATTGCTCCAGTGATATAGCGATAAAAGTATGGCAATAGAAAATGCGTAAAAAATTAAAATACGAAATACAATTTGATTAACAGCTTTAGGAATAATTTTCGCTGGATTGGCCGTTTCTGCAGCTGTAATCCCTATTAATTCGACCCCACCAAAAGCAAAAGCTATTATTGGAATAGCTGCTACAAGTCCAACAAATCCATGAGGGAAAAATCCACTAAATAACGGGTCTCCTATATGTTTTCCGATACTTGCTGTCATCCATAAATTCTTAACAGTTGCTCCATCGATCAAATTTGGGTTTAGCCAAAGCACATAACCACCCGTTAAAATCATTGCACACATTGCTGCTATTTTTATGGCTGAGAACCAAAATTCTACTTCCCCATAAATTTTTACAACAGCAAGATTTACTGAATTTATAATTATGAAAAAAAACAAGGCAGCTTTCCATGTGGCTAATGTTGGGAACCAATATTGGGTGTAAGCCGCAACCGCAGTAAGTTCTGCTATAGCAACTAAAACGTACTGAATCCAATAATTCCAACCAGCCAAAAATCCTGGAAAATCTCCACAATATTTATATGCAAAATAACTAAACGACCCTGCCGTAGGTTCTTCAGTGTTCATTTCCCCTAATTGCCGCATAATCAAGAAAATAGCAAGACCTGTAACTAAATACCCCAAAAGGACTGATGGCCCTGCCAAAAAAATGGCACTTCCAGTCCCCAGAAACAATCCAGTCCCAATTGTCCCACCTAAAGCAATAAATTGAATATGACGATTTTTAAGGTTACGTTTTAAGTTACCTTCTTGAGGTTGTTGCAAAATATGTTAACTCCACATCGTTAAATTTAGATAATGAATACACCAATCTTCAGGTATAGCCGCTTAACATTCTCTCGACTCTTGAAGTTTAGCCTTTGGCCTCAAATAAGTTTTTCAAAACCATAAAATCCAAAAATCGTAATAATCAAAATAGTCTATTTTCGTCATATTGTAGCAAAAAAGCTGCAAGATATTTTTAACATATCCACCATCGAATTTTAAAAAAGCTATAGATTGTCAGCTATTATGTAAGTTTTTGCGTTTTGCGTAATCTTTTTATGTTTCTCGACAAGACTGCATAATAACAGTTTTAATTCGTTCTTAGACCTCAAAAAAACTATTGTTTTATATATTCATTGACGATTTTTACAATCGCTCTACAACTCAATTTTTCAATTTGATTAAATGTAGCTAAATTAAATTGATCTACTCAAAAACACAGTATGAAGCTTTGTATCGCATAGACAATTGAATAAATATTTGTTACACTCCACCGACCGTAGATGCTTATAGTTTAGCCAAACAGTTGGAATTTTTAAAGAGACTTATTTTATACTAAATTTATCGTACAGACAAAAAAAAAGAGTCCGGTTTTAATCTAAACTTTTTAGTATGTGTTTTTTGTCTCGTTCTAAATTAACATAATGTTTTGTTCAATATGTTTGCAAGAGAGGTAATTTTACAATGAAACGTATGTTTGTTAAGAGATTATTAGTACCTTTACTGATGATGTATTTTCTTCTGTTGTTGTTTGCTGCTCCGTCGGTTAGCCAATCACCTGATATTTACGGTGGATTAGGTTCACCTACAGATCCCATCCCTTTTATGAAAGGGGTCACCATATGCCGATTACCTAATGGCCTAACGGTCTATCTTTTAAAGAATGGCCAACCAAAAGATAGAGCATACGTATGGTTAGTTGTAAACGCTGGATCCATATTAGAAGAAGATGACGAGCAAGGATTGGCTCATTTTGTTGAACATATGGCTTTTATGGGAACGAAGCATTTCCCTGAAAAAAGTGATATATTCAATTATTTTCGTTCCAAAGGGATGGATATTGGACGTGAGATTAACGGACATACGGATCGTAATGAAACATTTTATACCCTACAGGTACCTGTTGAAATTGATCGCAACGGAACTAAGTATATTCCCAAAGAAGTTCTTGATATCATTGATGATTGGTCTTCTTGTGCCATTACTTTTGATCCTGGAAATATCGATACTGAAAAGCTTGTCATTTTAGAAGAAGAAAGATTGATGTTGAAAAATGTCACAGGTAGAGTTCTAAAAAAAATCATGGCCGCAACGTATAGAGAGTCAAGGTATGCACGTGATCCTATCGGATTGCCAAAAGTAATAGAAAATGCTACTAAGCCTGTCCTTACAGATTTTTGTAAAAAGTGGTATCGCCCTGACAACATGGCAGTTATATTGGTTGGTGATTTTGATGATGTAGCTTTAAAAAAGAAACTATCAACATATTTTCATGCTGTGCCTAGAAATACTCCGCTGCAAAGACCAGATTACGGACTTCCTCTTCCCAAAAGAGGGAATCTAAGTGTAGAAATTATTACTGATCCTGAATTATCTCGCGCTTCTGTATATATCATCTATAATCAGTCTACAAAAGATTTAGGAAATACTTTAGGTCGTCTGAGACAAGATTTAATAGATATGCTTATTTACGATATGATCAATCGTCATTTTGAGTATGAAACACGTAAGCCCGATACCCCGTATGCTTCGGTAAGTTTTTATCAAGACAAAATCAAAGCTTCATCCCCATCGCAGTTACTAGGGATTGTATCTTCAGTAAAAACCAATAAAATCGAAAAAGCGATAGAAGCTTTATTGGCGGAAAAAGAGCGAATTTGCCGCTTGGGGTGGACTCAATCTGAAGTAGACATTTCAAAGCAAAAAATCGTCGCCATATTTTCCTCTTTAGCTTCTGAGAAGAAGAAAAATTCGGATGAGTATATGTCCAATTTTTTTGGGCACTTTATTGGAAAAATTCGTTCATTACCAGACAATGATTGGATGCTTGAAGCAGTAAATAAAATATTGCCGCATATCACTATAGAAGAATTAAACAGTGCAGTAAAGCAAATCGTTTCCGATGATGATACCACAATTATAGTTGCTGCTTCAGAAAAAGATAAAATTCCATCCAAAGAGAAAATAAAACAAATCGTCGAAGCTGCAAAGAAAAAAGAAATTGGAAAACCTAGAGAAAAATCTCTAAATTTAAGTGATATTCTTTTAGATAAAGCACCAACACCTGGTAAAATTTTAAACGAAATTATAGATGACAAGACAAAATCTATAATTTGGACGCTTTCTAATGGAGCTAAGGTTGTATTGCAAAAAACAGATAATAGAACTAATGAAATTACAATGGTGGCTCTTGCAAAAGGGGGAATTTTAGATGTACCTGAAAAGCAGATCCAATCTGTGATGTTTGCAAGTAGAATGCTTGATATTTCTGGTGTGTGGAAATATTCTTATGATGATTTGTTGAAAAAACTTTCTGGAAAACAGGTATCACTATCTTTTGATGTGAACCGCTTTTTACATTATATTGAAGGAAAAAGCGTAAATAAAGATTTGAAGACTTTGTTTGAGCTCATCCATTTAAAGTTTACCAAACCTAGATTTGATTCTGCAGCCATCAAATCCTTTATTGCTAAGCTGCGGACTCGTTTAAAAGATAGAGATGCTAATCCTAGAGATTTTTTTGAAGATGATAGAACCAAAATTATTAATGGGAATGATCCATATTTTAAACCTTTTGAATTTGCAGATATTTCTAAGATTAGTAAAAATTTTGCCTTCGATTTTATAAACGAAAAAATTTTAAATCCGGCTGATTACACATTTGTTTTTGTTGGAAGCATTGATATTAATGTATTAAGAGAGTATGTAGAGACTTATGTAGCTTCAATTCCTGCAAAAGAAGCAAAAAGCACTTTGCCGCAACATCATATAAATCGTCCTGGCAAAATTAAACGTGAAATGTATAGAGGAAAAGAAGGTTGTTGTGTGCAAATGGATTGGATTGTAGATTCGCAATATTCCCAAAAAGAGAAAGCGATAGCAATGGTGCTGGAGAATTATCTAGGCATTGTGTTATTTGATCATATAGTAACGGAATTTAGTAAGGCCTATACCATTGAAGCTTCTTGTGGACTAAATATTTTGCTTGGAGAATTAAGATTAAATGTATATTTTTATTGTGATTCAAAAGATGCTGAGAAAATTATTTCAACAATAACAGAAGATATAAACGCCATATCTGCAGGTAATGTTAACGAGGATATTTTAAATAAAGCAAAAAAGACTTGCGAGAAAAGACATGAAACTGCTATTAAAGACAATCGCAAAATAGCGTATCTGTATGCTTCGCTAGCTGTTGTATACAATAATCCACTTGATTCTCTGAACAATTGGCCCAAATTGTTCAGTTCTGTCAACTCAAAAGATTTAAAGATTATGACTTCAAAGATTTTAAAAGGTGGATGTTCTCAATTTATTCTACATCCTGAGAAACCAAAAAATAACAATAACCATTGAGCCCGTGCCGTTCGAAAAAACACACTCCCTTTGCTAATTACGGGGTTTTCTGTTGCTTGTATTCCATATTTTTTGGAAAAATTGCATAATTTGGGAGTTTCAAACTCGACCGTAAACTTGAAAAAATCTTTTGTCTTTGGCATGCTCATTAAATAATTTCACAATCACTTTATAGCCAAACTTTTCAATTTGATTGAGCATATTTATAACAGTAAGCAAAATATTTGCGGTAAGTCTAAGATCTAAAAATCGATGAGACAGCAAAATAATAAAATGTTGCCATATGTCTAATCCATGTAATCTAAGTTTGATTAAAAGGTAAAAATTATATGAGAGTAGTTATAAAAATAGGCACAAGTACACTCACAGACAAAAATGGGATGTTGAACAGAAAATACATATTTGATTTGGCAAAAAAAGTTAACGACCTTCAGCGAGATAATAATGAAATTTTAGTTGTCAGTTCTGGTGCTGTTGCTGCAGGATGTTCATGTTTTGGTGCAAGTATTAAAATCAAAATACTAAGAGACAAACAGGCGTTTGCCGCTATTGGCCAACCTTTGGTTATGAATGCTTATTCTGATGCTTTTGCAAGATATGGCAAAACAGTAGCTCAGATTCTTCTCACAAGAGATGTTTTTGATAGAAGGGTTAAATACATAAATGCAAGAAATACCTTGAATTCTTTAATCAAAAACAACGTTATTCCTATAATAAACGAAAACGATTCTGTTTCAATTGATGAACTAAATTTTGGAGATAATGATACTTTAGCAGCCCTTGTTGCTGCAGCTATAGATGCTGATAAACTAATTATTTTCACAGATGTTGATGGTTTTTACAGTGATATTTCTACGGACTCTTCCATAATACCTGAAATTGAGAAGGTTACCGAAAAAATTGAAAATTTTGCTTCACAAAATTCTTCCAGCGGTAAGGGTACTGGTGGGATGAAAACAAAAATAATAGCTGCCAAGATAGCTGCTGCCTCAGGGGTGGATACAATAATCACAAATGGATTGAAGTTAAATCTTTTAAAAGACATAGTTTCCAATCGTCAAGTAGGTACAATTATCAAAGCTATGAAGCAGTCCCTTGGAGCAAAAAAATCATGGATAGCTTTTAGTAAAAAACCAAAGGGAACAATTTTTATTGACGCTAAAGCGGCGGAAGTTTTGTTAACCAAAGGGAAAAGCTTGCTTGCTGCCGGGATAATAAAAATCAGTGGAAATTTTCAAAGAGGCGATACTGTAAATATTGCTAATATTGAAACTAAAAAAGATTTCGCAAGAGGATTAACAAACTATGATAGTGCAACTATTGAAAAAATAAAAGGCGAAAGAACATCAGATATGAAAAAATTTATAAATGTGACCGAAGATGAAATTATTCATCGCGATAATTTGGTTATATTGTGACAATATTTGCTCCATAGCGTCAAGTGTGAATTTAAAGGATCCTTAACATACTGTAGATAATTTGATCAATTGTAATGGTGTAGTAAATTTGGGGTTTTTATAGATTTTTTGTGGTTACAAACCAAATGGTTGGCCAAATTTTTCTGCGACTCCTGAGGGAAAAATATCCTTACCATTCATAACATTTATCATTTGAGTTAGAACAGAATTTTTGATAAAATCACGCCATTGTGAACATCCAATCATCAAAAGTTAGATCGGAGTTTTTAGGT